>JAFSSG010000033.1 GCA_017451145.1 Clostridia bacterium | reverse complement strand
GTAAAAATAACGCCCTCTGTCCCGTTTTCAAATAGGACACGCCTACCTGCAAGGTATTTTGTATAAAGTCCGCCGACGTCGGCAAAACGCAAATATCCGTTATCCTCCACATATGTCACTACAACTCCGATTTCGTCCATATGTGCAGACAACATAATTTTTTTGCCGCCGCCTTTTTTATGTGCGATAAGGTTTCCGAGCCTGTCGCAATAGACCTCATCAGCAAAATCCTTTACTATATTTTTTATGAAATCCGAAAGCTTTGCCTCACGCCCTGAGGGAGCGTAAAAAAGCGATAATTCTTTTAAAAGTTCCATTATATCACCTCATCTATTCTTTCCAAAAACAGCTCTACCAAGCCTAAAACGGCGTTTAAATCCACAAGTGATGCGATTGACGCTGAAGAATGTATATATCTCGTCGGCAAAGAAACAGATGCCGTTTTTACGCCATTTCCCGACAAGTGTATCCGTCCTGCGTCATTTCCGCCTGACGTTGAGCATTTATACTGAACCGCAATATTTGCCGATTTTGCCATATCAAAAAGCTTTTTACGAAAAGCGTTATCAACTATGGTTGTTCCGTCCATAAATGTAACAGCCGCACCTTTGCCCAATTTTGTCACGCTTTCATACGGCTCAAAGCCGTAAACATCACTGCATGAGGTTGACTCTACAACTAAAGCTATATCGGGTTTTATCCTGTTTGCAACAACTCTTGCACCTCGAAGTCCGACCTCCTCCTGCGTTGTAAAGCAAAAATAGGTGTCATACCTTACAGGATTTTTCATCGCTTCAATCAGCACTGCACAACCTGCCCTGTCATCAAGAGCTTTTGCTTTTACGGCATCTTCGCCAAATTTTTCAAATTTGGTTTCAAATGTCGCATAATCGCCTAAGTTAATCAGTTTTTCCGCACTTTCTTTATTCTTTGCTCCGATATCGATAAATAATTCCTTTATTTCGGGGGTTTGCTCCCTTTCAGATTTCTTTTGAAGATGAACTGCTTTCATACCGATTACGCCTAAAACCTTGTTTTTGCCGATTCTAAGACGTTTTGCAAGGATTGTCCGCGTATCGATACCGCCAACCGTTTTGAATTTCAAATATCCTTTTTCGGTTATCTCGCTTATTATAAATCCGACCTCGTCCATATGTGCCGAAAGCATGACCTTTTTACTGCTATCGCCCTTTTTAAGAGCGATAACATTTCCCATTGTGTCAACTGTTATTTCGTCTGCATACGGCTTTATTTTGGAAATTATAAATTCCCGCACTTCTGCCTCATTTCCGCTTACTCCCGAAAGATTTGTTAGTTCTTTTAAAAACATACAAAATCCTCCTCTCCCGAAAGGTCGCCTATAAAGGCGGTAACAAGCTTTGCCACAGCCTCAACATCATCAATGCTTACCGTTTCAACCAGCGTGTGCATATATTTTAGCGGGATTGACAAAAGTCCCGTAGGTATCCCGTCACGCACTACTTGTATCTGCCACGCATCTGTGCCGGTATTTCCGCCGTCAACATCAATCTGGAATTTTATGTTATGCTTTTTTGCCGTATTTGTTAACAGCTCGTACATTTTCGGGTGAATGTTAGGACCGCAAGTGATAACCGCTCCACCGCCCATTTCATAAGCACAATAGGAATTGTCCGGCGTTATGCCGTGGCATACATCTATTGCAATCGCAAAGTCCGGCTCTACCGAAAAGGCTGAAGTCATAGCCCCAAATCCGCCGACCTCCTCCTGAACGGAGCATACGGCATAGACATCAACCGCTAAATCTTTGATATTTTGCATAACGTCTATCAAAACGGCAATACTTGCTCTGTCGTCAAGAGATTTTCCAGTAATCTGACCGTCTGCAAGGTCTTGTGCCTCTGTAGAAAAGGATATTGAATCGCCTACAGATATTTGTTTTTTGACTTCCTCAAACGGAAGTCCCGTGTCTATCGCCATATTCTCGACTTTTACAGCGTTTTTGCCCTCGCCCTCCGACATAATATGCGGAGGTTTTGCACCGATAACGCCTTTTACGTCTTTTTTGCCATGAATTATTACCTCCATTGCAGGAAGTATTCTTGCATCAACACCTCCAACATTAACAAATGTTATAAATCCGTTTTCGTCGATATTTTTGACCATCAGTCCTATTTCGTCGATATGTGCTTCTATTAAAAGCTTTTTTGCATTTTGCCGTCCAGAGTATTTTACGGCTATTACATTTCCCAACGCATCGATTTTTACATCATCGCAGTATGGCAAAAGCATATTTTTTATTTCGGTATTTATGCGATACTCAAATCCTGAAATTCCATGAAGACCGCTTAATTTTTTTATTAACTCTTTCACTTTTTCACCTCAGATTATTTACAAGGTCTTTAAAAATATTTCCTCTTTCTTCAAAGTTTTTGAACATATCAAAGCTTGTTGACGCAGGTGATAAAATTACGATATCACCGTCTTTTGCAAGGCTATGTGCAGTGTCAACGACCTCAGGATATGTTTCGCATCTTATGATTTTAACATCTGTATCTTTACTGTAATCCTTTAAGGATTTTTCAATTTTATCGGCTGTTTTGCCGATAAGTATCAGGATTTTTACCTTTTCTGCAAGATGCGGACCTAAATCGTCATACGGTATGCCTTTATCCTTTCCACCTGCAATTAAAATCACCTTTTTATCAAATACTTTTAATGTGTTTATAGTTCTGTTAGGACTTGAATCAATCGAGCTGTTATAATAGCTTACGCCGTCTAATTTTCTTATAAGTTCAATTCTGTGCGGTACTCCGCCGAAGGTTTTTGCAACTTCCAGAATCGCCTCATCGTTTGCTAATCCTTCTGTTGCAGCGATTGCCGCCATATAGTTCTCAACATTATGCATTCCGGGAATTTTTATATCTGAAACATTTAAAACAGGCTTTCCGTTTCGCAAAATCACTCCGTCTTTTAATGACATATACGCATCCTTCTTAGATGAAAAATCCAAAAGTTTGCCCTTTGCCTCTTTTCCGATTTTGGCGGTTACATCATTTGCGGCGTTTACTATAAGCGTATCGTCATTTTTTTGATACCGCATAATATTCTTTTTAGCGTCAATGTATTCCTGATAATCCTTATGCATATCAAGATGATTTGGTGTAATGTTGGTAATTACCGCAACATTCGGCGATTTTTTCATCGTATGAAGTTGGAAACTTGAAAGCTCTAAAACAACTATATCGCCTTTCTTCATTTTTTCCGCGTCGCATAACAGCGGATTTCCGATATTTCCGCCAAGCCAGACGGTATATCCGCTCTTTTTTAAGATTTCATAAATAAGCGTGGTTGTAGTAGTTTTTCCGTCACTGCCCGTTACGGCAATAATTTTTGACGGGCATACTTCAAAAAACATTTCCATCTCGCTCGTTACCGTCGCACCGTTTTCCCTTGCTTTAATAAGTGACGGATGGTCAAATCTGAGTCCGGGTGTTTTGAAAACTATTTCGCCCTCTATATTTTCGAGATAGTTTTCGCCCAAAACTGTTTTTACTCCGAGTTTGCACATCTCATCATAGATTTCTCCGAGCTGTTCCTTTGTGCGTTTATCATATGCGGTGACCTCCGCCCCTGCATCTTTTAAGTATTTTATAAGCGGTCTATTGGATATGCCTATGCCTATTACCGCTATTTTCTTATTTTTAACGCTGTCTTTAAATTCCTTTACAGTCATAATAAATTTCTCCTCGACTTTTTATTTTCCTACCGTAATATTATAACACATCTACATAAATTTAACAAGGAAAATACAAAAAAAGGACTTTATGCAAGTCCTTTTTTTTATTATTCCTGCGGCTCTTCTTCTGCCTTTGGCTCTTCTTCCTTAGGCTCAGCCTTTTTTGTGGTTCTTCTTACAGTCTTTTTGGGAGCTTCTTCCTCTTTTGGAGCTTCTTCAGTAGCTTCAACAGGTGCTTCTTCTGCTACCTCTTCTTTTTCTTCTTCCGCAATGAATTTTTCAATATCAACAGGAACATTTTCCTCTTGCGGTACAGGCTCTTCCACTACTTCTTCCTCTTTCTTTTCCTCAACAGGAGGAGCAATCAAAGCTCTTATAGAAAGACTGATTTTATTTAAATCCCAATCAAGTGCTACAACCTTTGCCTCAACCTCTTCGCCTATTGTCAAAACGTCCTCAGGTTTGCCGATTTTTCTGTCGGCAATTTGAGAAATATGAATAAGACCGTCAATATTCGGCATAATCTCTGCAAATGCACCAAACGGCATCATACGCACGATTTTACACTTAACTACATCGCCTAAATTGATTTTAGCTTTAGCGATAACCCAAGGATTATCCTCAGCCTTTTTATAGCCTAAGGAAATCTTTTTGGTTTCGGGATTTAGGTCTTTAATATAAACTTTTAATACGTCGCCCTCGCTTACAACTTCTGATGGGTGTTTAATCTTATTCCATGAAAGCTCGGAAACGTGAACAAGTCCGTCGATTCCGCCCAAGTCAACAAATGCACCAAAAGATGTAACCGATTTAACTACGCCGGAATACTCTTTTCCGATTTCTGCCTCGCCCCAGAATTTGTCCTCAGCTGCTTTCTTCTCTTCTTCCAAAAGTACTCTTACTGAGCCTATTGCTCTCTTTCTTCTCTCGTCCATCTCGATTAGTCGCATCTTAACTGTATTTCCAAGCAACATATCAAGATTTTGTACAAATCTTAATGACGCTTGTCTTGCGGGAACGAAAATCTGCATATCGTCTGCAAGTGCAATAACACCGCCACGTACTGCCTTGATGATTTTGCCTTCCAAAACAGTCTTGTTTTCAAAAGCTTCTTTCATCTTGTTCCAGCTTTCCATTGCGATAACTTTCTTTCTGGAAAGAACAACCTTTCCCTCTGCATCATTTACGCCTACTACGTAAACTTGGATTGTATCGCCAACCTTAACGATGTCGGATGCCTTCAAATACGGATCGTCCGACAACTGATCAACCGCAAGTTGACCGTTATATTTAAAGCCGCCGAGGTCCACAATGACCTCATTGTTGCGAATTTCAACAACTGTTGCGTCAACAATATCTCCGTTATTCAAAGTTTTTGTTCCGTACTTTTCAAAAAGTTCGGCGAAAGATTCCTCATTTCTGATTTTTTCTTCCATAGCTGTAAAAACCTCCTCGATAGTTCGTGCCGGAGTTGACGCCCCCGCCGTTATGCCTATCTTTTTATTTTTTATATGTAAATCCTGAGGGATTTCCTCAAAATTTTCAATAAAGTATGTTTCAGGGCAATTTTCGCTCGAAATCTTAAAAAGTTTTCCCGTATTCGAGCTTTCCCTGCTTCCTATGACAAACATCATATCCGAGCGTTTTGAAAGCTCAGACGCTTCGCTCTGCCTATCCTTTGTAGCTCCACATATTGTATCAAAAACTAACACCTTTTTGCAAGTATTTTTAATATTTTGTACTATTTGCACAAAAACATTCCTGTTAATTGTCGTTTGTGCTACAATACATATGGGTTTTTCCGCAAATTCCTGCGGCATTTTGAAGGTTTCATCATAGGTAATTATAGCGTCATCATCGCACCAGCCGTTAATTCCTATTACTTCAGGGTGATTTTTGTCACCTACAATAACAATTTTATAGCCGTTTTTATAGTTTTCTTCAACAATTTTATGGATTTTTGACACAAAAGGGCAGGTTAAATCTATTATTTTATGGTCATTTAAAGCCTCAATAACGCTCTTTTTTACCCCGTGTGTTCTTATAATCACAGTTGCATCGCTTGGTATATCTTCGATATTGTCATACGAAACTACTCCGTGCTGTTCCAAGTCGGATACAACACCGCGATTATGTATAAGATGCCCAAGCGTTACTATTTTTCCGTTTTCCTCAGCGATTGCCTCATAGGTTTTTTGAACGGCACGTTTTACGCCATAGCAAAATCCTGCGGTTTTTGCTATTTCTATACTCATTTGGTTTCCTCCAAAGAATAGATATTATCTAAAATACTCTGACTAAGCTCCGTAAGCTTTTCCGTTGTCAGTTTTTGGCCATAATATTCATCAAAATAAATCGGTTTCCCGTAAATTATTTTGATTTTATGCATAAATTTATAATCACCGCAAATTTTAATCGGCAGAACAGGCACTTTCGCATGAGTTGCAAACATTGCTACGCCCGGTTTTGCAGGAACGATTTCGCCTTTATCAATACGTTTTCCCTCCGGGAAAAGCATCATAACTTTGTCCTGTTTCAAAATGTTCAGTCCTGTTTTTACTGCTCCTATATCCCCTTTTCCACGGTTTACGGGGAATGCTCCCAAGGATTTTAAAATATACCCGAAGGGCTTAAATTTAAACAGTTCCTTTTTACCCATAAAGGCAATCTGTCTTTTTGACGTTGCTGCAATAACGACAGGGTCATAGCAGGACATATGATTTGCCGCATATATAATTCCGCCGTTTTCTATCTCATTTTCATTTCCTACCCTTTCAATTCTGAACGCAAAAAACAGAAAAATCCTTGCAAGAGTAACCGCCAACTTATAAAACATCACATTTTCTCCTTTGCAAGTTTTAAAATGCAATTTTTAACATCGTCAATCGACATTTCTGTAGAGTCAACCAAAATTGCGTCATCTGCCCTTCTTAGCGGTGCAAATTCACGCTCTGAGTCATTTTTATCTCGATATTCGATATCTCGTTTAACCTGCTCAAAATCTGCCGTCTGCCCCTTTTCCATAAGCTCTTTTAATCGTCTTTTTGCACGTTCATCGGAAGTTGCGGTAAGAAAAATTTTGAGTTCTGCATCGGGAAGAACATACGTGCCGATATCTCTGCCGTCCATTATAACGTCATTTCCCTTAGCAAGTTCGCGTTGCAATTCAACAAGTTTGAGTCTTACCGCAGGAATGACTGCAATATCCGACGCACCGATACTTACATCCGCCTCTCTTATGCGTTTTGAAACATCTTTTCCGCACAGAAAAATCTTTTGCCCCTCCTCGTCATATTTTATGTCAATATTTATTTTGTCCAAAACCTCTTCTGTGAAGGATTTTTCGCAAATCTCAATCCCGTTTTCAATGGCATAAAGTGCTGAAGCACGATACATTGCACCTGTATCTATATAGATAAATCCGAGTTCTCTTGCCGCAAGTTTTGCGATTGAGCTTTTTCCTGCACCTGCAGGTCCGTCAATAGCTATTTTCATAATATTTTTTCCTCTCAAGTTTATTTACGCATTTTCACCTGCTAAAACACCTGTTGAAAATGCGATTTGCAGGTTAAACCCACCGGTATATGCATCAACATCGATTATTTCACCCGCAAAATAAAGTCCTTTTACAATGCGTGATTCCATAGTCTTTGGATTGATTTCGGAAACTGCAACTCCGCCGGAGGTTATTATTGCTTCCTCTATCGGTCTTGTGCCTGAAATGGTAACAGGAAGTGCCTTTATGATATTTAAAAGCCTTTTACGCTCCTCTTTTGACACACTTGATGTTTCCTTATGAGGCTCTAACCCCGCAAGGCTTATTATAACAGGAATCAGGGCTTTTGGCAATAGCTCTTCAAGAGAATTTACAAGGTGCTTTTTTGAGAATTTTTCAAAATCCCTTATAATCCTTTTATCAAGAGTTCCCGTATCAAGTGCAGGTTTTAGGTCGATATGTGCCATACACGGCATTTTGTCCTTTATGTGTGCCGATGCGGAAAGTATAATGGGTCCGGACACTCCAAAATGCGTAAAAAGCATTTCACCAAAATCGGTATAAATTTTTTTGCCGTTTTCATCAAAAATATGGAGCGAGACATTTTTTAACGTAAGCCCCATCAAATCCCTAACCCACTTTTCTTTTGTGACAAGCGGTACAAGTGACGGTTTTATCGGTGTTATTGTATGTCCCAGCTTTTTTGCGATTTTATACCCGCTTCCGTCAGAGCCCGTAAGCGGATATGACGCACCGCCTGTTGCTAAAATTACGCTGTCCGCCGAAAAAACGCCCTTATCGGTTTTTACTGCCGATACTGCCCCGTTTTCTATGATGATTTCCAAAGCTTTCGCCTTTATCATATGAACATTATTGCCTTTTGCAAACTTTACGAGTGCATCTGCAACATCTTTCGCCCTGTCGCTTTCAGGAAAGACACGCTCCCCACGTTCAACCTTCGTCGGAACGCCGAGCTCGTTTAAAAGCCCAATCATATCCTGATTTGTAAAATTACTGAAAGCACTATACAAAAACTTACTGTTTGTTGGGATATTCTCAAAAAACTTATTGATAGGCAGTGCGTTCGTTACGTTACACCTGCCCTTTCCCGTAATTCTGAGCTTTTTGCCCAAAATATCGTTTTTATCTATAAGAATAACCTTTTTTGCCCTATTTTTAGCTATTCCGCAGGTCATAAGTCCTGCCGCTCCGCCTCCAATAATTACAACTGTCCTGTCCGTCATTTTTTATCATATACTCCGTATTCGTCCCAGATTTTTTCAAGCCGTTCAAAATTTGTATGTAAAAGCTCCCTGTTTTTTAAGCCTACTGAGGCAATTAGCGCATTTATCAAGCTTATTGCAGCCGTAATGGAGTCCGCAAAAGAGGTCGTATCACATTCGGCAAACAAGCAAAGGTCGGACATAGTAGCAACAGGCGAATTTTTGCTGTCGGTAATGCCGATAACCGTAGCGTTATTTCTTTTTGCGTATTCAATGGCCTTTATGGTATTTTGCGAATATCTCGGAAAGCTTATGCCTATAAGCACGTCACCGTCCTTTATATTCATAATCTGCTCAAAAAGGTCATCACCGCCGGTGGATTTTATAAGGCGTACATTGTCAAAGATAAGATGCAGATAAAAACCGGCAAATTCCGCAAGTGCAGCCGCACTTCTTACGCCCGTTATATAAATTCTTTTTGCAGAAGATATCGCGTTTGCTGCCTTTTCAAACTGGTCTTTATCAATATTTTCAAGCGTTTTTTCAATATGCATGATATCCGATTTTAAAACTCTGTCTAAAACGCTTCCCTCAGCCATTTTTTCATAGGTCAGCTCCATTCTCTGTATTGAAGTGAGCTTTCCTTTTACATAGCTCAAAAGACTTTTTTGGAAAATCGGATACCCTGAAAATCCAAGCTTTTCTGCAAATCTTACGATAGTAGCTTCGCTTACTCCCGTTTTGGCGGATAGCTTTGATGCGGTCATATACGCCGTTTTTTCAGGATTGTTAAGAATAAAATCCGCAACTTTTTTATGGCTTTTACTCAGAATTTCTCTTTTGTCCTTGATAAGAGTCAGTATATCAGTCATTTTTCTCATCCTCTTTTACAGCATTGTAAAAATACCATTTACCTATATTTTTATACCTTCCGGTGAGAGTGGGCTCGGTTATTCCCGAAACATTCGTTCCGTAAAAGACTTCGCATGTGGTGAAAAATAGCGGAACATACGGCGGATTTTCAGCCAATTTACGCACAATTTTACCTACCGTTTCACGATATTTTTCCTTGTCCCGTTCTCCGTAAAGCATTGAATGTAATTCGGTCAGCTCCGATACGTCAAATCCAAAATAATTTTTATTGGAATCAAGCATTTCAAGCGGATTTATCACTGAGGCTGTTTCTATTTCACCGACAAACATATCAAAATTTCCTGAATTTATGCGATTTAAGTAGGTACTATAGTCGGTTTTTGTAACAGAAACCAAAATTCCCATAGAGGAAAGCGTTTCCGCTATCGTATCCGCTATCGCCATACGCCTTTCATTATTTGAGTTTACTATAAGCTCAAATTCCATCTTCCCGCTACCGTTTTCATAAACGTTATCGTAAAGCACATATCCACTCCGCTCCAAAAGCGTTGCTATATATTCCTGTGAAGTTCCCTCCGAATCTGCTCCGACATATGCCCAAGAGTTCGGATTTATGGAAATATCGCAGACTTTACCGTATCCGTATGCGTCTTTTTCCAGAATTTTCTGCTTGTCCAGCATAAGCATTATGGCACGTCTTATTTCTTGCGACAGCTTTTCTTTTGCCGTATTAAAGCCCAAAAAAACCATATTTGACGACGCAATCTGCTTTGTTTGTGAATTCCCCGTATTTGCGATTTGCTCCTCCGCCTCAGGAATTATAGCGTCTATTTCGTTTACGCCAAACGCCTCTGCAACAGCGGAATTATCACGCAAAATCTTGATTATAACTTTCTTTTGCGGTTTATAATCGCCATGCCAAAGTGTGTTGGGGATTAAAGCGATTTCATTCTCACTTTTGCTTTCAAATTTATACGCACCTGTTCCCATAGGCACAAAATCAAGCCCGTTTACATACCGCGTATTTCTTGAAAGAATGGGGAAAATCAGATTATATGCAAAATCGGGTTCTCTGTCATTTAAGTTAATTACGACTTCGTGTTTTGATGTTGCGGTAAATCCGCTTATTTTTTTTGCCGTTTTTTGATAGAGTCCGTTTGAGTGTATGAGTTTGCTTAAAGTAAAAATCACATCATCTGCCGTGAAATTTGTGCCGTCATGCCACTTTATATCGTCCCTTAACCTCACCGTTATCTGCCGTCCGTCACCTGAGAGTTTATAGCTCTCAGCAAGAGCAGGGACGGCGTTCAGTTTTTCGTCCAATTCAAAAAGCGGTTCGTAAATGATATTCATAATGCTTTGTATATTAGCCGACGCAGTTTCAAGCGGGTTTAAATTTACGCCGTTTGCTATTGCGAGTTTTATATCAGAATTATCCTCCAAAACGACAAGCGATTCACTATCCGCTGATTTTCTTTTGCAGCCGCACATTGCCAAAAGCATAACAAATATCATTAGCAAAGACAATACTCGTTTTTGCATAGTGATTTCCATAGCCTTTCTGCCCACCAAATATTGCTTTCCGCCTTATCTGTGGGCCGATAAGGCGTATAATATTTACCAATCTGTTATGTTAATCATTCGTATTAAAATGGTCATATACATTTTTTGCAGATGCCTTGTCAATCACCTTTTCAAGCTCGGAAATATCTGCATTTTTTATATTTTCGACGCTCTTAAAATGTTTTAAAAGCTTACTTTTCTTTGCCTTTCCGATTCCCTTAATTTCATCAAGCTCGGAATTTTCAAGCCCTCTGCTCCGCTTATTTCTGTGATAGCCTATCGCCATTTTGTGCACCTCTTCCTGCACATTTGTGATAAACCGAAAAACGCTGTCCGTCGGCAAAAGCGAAATTTCGCCGTCCTTTGAAATAAGTCCGCGTGTTTTATGTCTATTGTCCTTTACCATACCGAAAACTGGGATCTCTACATCTATGCTTTCCATGATCTCCAAAACCGCAGAAAGATGTCCCTTTCCGCCGTCTAATAAAATCAAGTCCGGAAGAGGTAGAAATCTTGCTTTTGAACTATCCATTTCGCCTTTATTTATAAGGTTTTCTTCCTCTTTTGCGTGACGGAAACGCCTGTATATAACTTCTTGCATTGCAAGATAATCGTTTGCCCCGTCGAAAGATTTAATGTTAAAGTTTCTGTAATCCTTTTTAGACGGTCTTCCGTTTACGAAAACCACCATAGAAGCGACGTTATCTGCTCCTTGAATATTTGAAATATCATAGCTTTCAATGCGGTTTGGTAAATTTTGTAGCTTTAATCTTTTTGCAATCTCAGCTGTTATTTTATTCTTTGATTCCGAAAGCTTAAGCCCTGAAATTCTGTAGTTTTCGGCAGAAATTTCCGCATTTTTCTTTACCATATCCACAAGGCTCTTTTTATAACCCTTTTGCGGAATGTTAAGCGTTACCTTTTTCCCTTTTCGTCCGCTCAGCCATTCGGATATAAGCTTTTCATCCAAGACCTTTTCCTGCAAAAGAATTTCGCTTGGTATATATTCGCTTTCTGCATAGTACTGTTTCAAAAAATCGGATAAAAATTCCTCCGGCTCAAGATATTTTGACGCGTCTATTCTATAGCTTTTTCTGCCTGTTATTCTGCCCATCCGTACAAAAAAGATTTCCGCAAACACATTGCTTTGAGCCATATAGAACGCAATTACATCGGTATCTGTCTGCTTATTTGCGTTTATCACCTTTTGCTTTTCTTCAAAATTCTTTATGGCAGAAATCTTGTCACGCAATGCCGCCGCCTTTTCATACTCGGTATTCCTGGACGCAACCGCCATTTTTTCGGTCAAGTCGGAAATCAGTTTTTCGTGATTTCCTTCCAAAAATGAGCATATATCAAAAAAGATTTTTCGGTATTCATCCTTTGAGATTTTACCCATAATACACGGTGCAAAGCACCTGTCGATATGGTAGTTAAGACACGGTCTGCCCGTGCCTATATCTTCCGGAAAATTCCTTCGGCAAAGCGGAATTTTAAATATTTTTTGCACTATGTCGATAGTTACTTTTACCGTTTGCATACTTGCATACGGTCCGAAATATTTTGCACCGTCATTTTTAAGTGTTCGTGACATAAAAATACGCGGATAGTCCTCGTTTATTGTAACTTTTATATATGGGTACTGTTTATCATCTTTTAAAAGTATGTTATATTTCGGTCTATGCTTTTTTATAAGATTGCATTCTAAAACCAAAGCCTCGATTTCGGTATCGGTCACTATATACTCAAAATAGGCAATATTTGAAACCATTGCCAAAACTTTGGGCGAATGGTTCTTGTTTTTCTGAAAATACTGCCGTACTCTGTTTTTCAGGATTTTTGCCTTACCGACATAGATTATCTCGCCATTTTTATTATGCATTATATAAACGCCCGGTTGGTCGGGAAGGTTTTTCAGCTCTTCTTCTAAATTAAACATAAGTTTCTCCAAATTCAAAAATAACTCTACTTTTAAAAAAGCAGAGTTATCGGTCTATCGGCAAAAATCATTCTGTAAAATTCGAGGCAATCAAATTAACCAGCGTAACCACTGCTTCCTCTTCATCAACGCCGTCAGCAATCACATTTATGGTTGTCCCTTTTGTTATTCCAAGCGAAAGAACTCCTAAAAGGCTTTTTGCATTTACTTTACGCTCGTCCTTTTCAACCCAAATACTTGATTTAAATTCATTTGCTTTTTGTATAAAGAAGGTTGCAGGGCGTGCATGTAGTCCTGCCTGATTAAGCACTTCAACTTCCTTTGAAAACATTTGGAACCCTCCTCGAAAACATAAGTCCTTCCAACATAGAATACTGTTATAGAATACTAAAAAATTCGCTATAAGTCAAGAGTTTGTATGACAAAAACAGAAATTTTAGTTAAAGATACCCTAAACCTCGCTTAATTATTCCTGATTTTTGTCATTTTCGACAACAAAATTTTCACTATCCCCTGTTTTTTTAATGTTCAGCCGTTCTTTTACCTGTCTTTCTATATCGTCTCTGAACTCGGGATTTTCTGCCATATATTCCTTAATCTTATCTCTGCCCTGACCAAGTCTTTCGCCGTTATATGAAAACCATGCTCCGCTCTTTTGGATTATATCGAGCTGTGTCGCCATATCCAAAATGTTGCCCTCTTTTGAAATACCTTTTCCGTACATTATATCAAATTCTGCTTCTTTAAATGGCGGTGCTACCTTATTTTTAACAACTTTTACCCTTGTTTTATTACCTATGATTTCAGAGCCGTTCTTAATCGCCTCCTGACGCCTTACATCAAGACGCACCGACGCAAAGAATTTTAAAGCTCTACCGCCGGGAGTTGTTTCGGGATTTCCGTAAACCACGCCTACTTTTTCTCTCAGCTGGTTAATAAAAATTACAGCTGTGCCTGATTTTGAGGTTATACCTGTCAGTTTTCTCAATGCCTGTGACATAAGTCTTGCCAAAAGACCTACATGGGAGTCGCCCATTTCGCCCTCGATTTCAGCCTTCGGAACAAGTGCTGCAACAGAGTCGATTACGACAACGTCCAAAGCTCCGCTTCTTACCAAAGCTTCTGCTATTTCCAATGCCTGTTCGCCTGTATCGGGCTGTGCAACTATCAAATTATCTATATCCACGCCGAGATTTTGTGCGTAAACGGGGTCTAATGCGTGTTCCGCGTCAATAAATGCGGCCTCTCCGCCCCTCTTTTGTGCTTCTGCTACGACATGAAGTGCTACAGTCGTTTTACCTGACGATTCCGGCCCGTAAATCTCGGTTACACGTCCCTTTGGAATACCTCCGATACCGAGTGCGACATCAAGCATCAAAGAGCCTGTCGGGATTGCGTCAACATCAACCTTTGGAGTATCGCCAAGCTTCATAATACTGCCTTTTCCGTACTGCTTTTCAATTGCTCCGAAAACGGCTGAAAGTGCTTTTTTTCTTTCCTCTGCGTCGCCAAGTGCGGTTACGCTGCTTTTCTCTTGTTTCTTATCCATTTGACAATCCTCCGAAAATTTAATTTACTAAAATATTATACACGATTTTTACGAAAAATGCAATAGTTTATTATTTTTTTGGGTAGATAATAACCGTTTCGGTTTCATCTACCGCTTTTTTAACCAAGCCATCAAAATCAAGATGCGATTCGCTCTTTTCGATTTTAGAAAGCACAGGCTGGGTTGTGGGATTTTTAGGGGTGAACACCGTGCAGCAATCTTCATACGGAAGTATTGATGTCTCAAAAGTGCCTATTTTCTCCGCACGTTCTATTATCTCTGTTTTATCCATACCGATTAAAGGTCTTAAAACGGGCATTTTAACAACCGCATTTGTCACATTGAGTGCCGCTAAGGTCTGCGACGCCACCTGTCCCGCACTTTCACCCGTAATCAAAGCCTGTGAGCCGTTCTTTTCCGCAATTAGTTCGGCAATCTTCATCATAAAACGTCGCATCAAAAGCGTCATATGCTGTTCCGGGCAATTATCTCTTATTGCAAGTTGGATTTCGGTAAAGGGCACAATATGCAGTTTTACTGACGACGTGTACTGTGCAAGAATTGACGCAAGTTCTATAACCTTTTCCTTTGCCCTCTCGCTTGTATATGGATAGCTGAAAAAGTTCACAGCTTCGATTTTAGTGCCTCTTTTTGCCATCATATGCCCTGCAACGGGGCTATCAATTCCTCCGGACAGCAAAAGCGTTGCTTTTCCGCCTGTTCCCTGTGGCATACCGCACTGACCTTTTATACGGTTTTCACGGCAATACACATATGCAGCCGCATCGCGTACTTCAACCTTTACGGTGACTTCGGGATTATGCACATCAACTATAAGTCCTTCAAAATTATCGTCCAAAAATCCGCCGATTTCCATAGCTATTTCTATCGAATTAAGCGGAAAAGTCTTATCAGAACGCTTTGCTTCGACTTTAAAGCGTTTTCCCGCTATTAAATCGTTCTTCAAGTAGGTCTTTGCGGTATTCTCGATTGCCTCGACTGTTTTTTCACAAACACTTGCTTTTACGATGCTTACAATTCCGAAAACTTTCGCAAGGCGTTCTGCTACCAAGTCTATTTTATCCCCGTCCAAAACATCAACGTAAACTGTTGCCTGTGCAACTGTGATTTTTGTTTCTGCGACGTTTTTCAAGGCATTTGACATATTCTCTATCAGAGTTTTTTCAAAACGGGAACGGTTTCCGCCTTTTAAAATTATTTCCCCGTATTTTACTAAAAGTATTTCTTTCACTAACGTTACCTCACATACTTTCTAACTTTTTCGACTTCCTCCGCTAAGACTGAAACAAAATAATCAGAGTCAAAATCTTCTTCGCAAAAGCTTATACGTATTGCACCGTCAATATTTTCTTTACTAACTCCCATAGCCGTTAAAACATGGCTTGGCTGGGGTTTATTGGATGAACACGCAGAGCCTGTCGAAACATAAATCCCCTTAGTCTCCAAGCTATGCAAAAGAATCTCGGCTTTTATTCCCGCAAAGGAAACATTTAAGATATATCCGCTGTTTTCGGCCGTTCCGTTTACCGTTACATCAGGGATTTTTGCGGTTATTTTGCTTATAAGTTCGCTACGTTTATCGGTAGCAATCGTTTTAATATCTTTTATGGCGGCGGAAAATGCTGAAATTCCTACTGTATTTTCTGTGCCTGAGCGTATGCCCTTTTCCTGTCCTCCTCCGAAAATTATCGGCTCTAAATTAACATTTTCGGCAACATAAAGTGCTCCCGTACCTTTTAGTGCGTGAATTTTATGTCCGCTCACCGAAAGCATATCTACACCCCATTTTTTAGGAAAAAGCGGGATTTTACAAAATGCCTGAACGCAGTCGCTGTGAAGCACCGCATTAGGCGACTTTTTTTGCATTATAGCTTTTAATTTATCTATCGGCTGTACTACGCCCGTTTCATTGTTGACCGCCATTACGCTGACCAATATGGTGTCCTCTTTTAAGGCGGTTTCAAATTCGTCAAGGGAAATTGTTCCGTCTTTTGAAACGCCCAAATATGTCACCGAAAAGCCTTGTTTTTCAAGATATTTAAAAGGCTCTAAAACAGACGGATGCTCAATTTTTGTGGTGATTAGGTGCGTTCCTCTTTTTTTATTTTTTAAAGCATAGCCTAAAATTGCGGTATTATTTGATTCTGTTCCGCCTGATGTGAAATAAATATTTTTTTCATCTACTGTCAGCTTTTCTGAAACTGTCAGCCTTGCCTCTTTTATTATTTTTTCCGCTGACATACCCAATCTATGCAGACTTGACGGATTGCCAAAATCGCCAAATGCAGATATCGCCGCTTCTATTGCCTTTTCTGACGGTTTTGTTGTCGATGCGTTATCAAGATAAATCATAGTTTCCCCCAAGGCAGTTTACTCTGCCGATTTTAACAGTTCTTTTACAGATGCGGTTATATTATCGTTAAAAACGGCAGAACCTGCAACTATAACGTTTGCACCGCATTCCAAAACCGATTTGATATTACTTGCTTTTATTCCGCCGTCAACCTCAATAAGATAATTTTCTCCGCAAATTTTACGCAGGGCACTGATTTTTTCGTTTACTTCATCTATATATTTTTGTCCGCCATAGCCCGGATGAACGCTCATAACCAAAATCATATCCACTTTGTCGCGGTAGTCTAAAACTGCGTCTATCGGCGTTTCGGGATTTATGGCAATACCTGCTTTTTTCCCGAAAGAATGAATTAAATCAATGCATTCCTGCGGTTTTTCAGTAGCCTCAACGTGAAATGTTATTAAATCCGCTCCCGCATCGGCAAAATCCTTTATATACCGCTCCGGCTCGGTTATCATAAGATGCACATCAAAAAACAGGTTTGAGTGTTTTCTTATACATTTATAAACACAAGCACCAAAGCTCAGATTTGGTACAAAAATCCCGTCCATAACGTCTATATGAAGCCATTTTGCACCTGCATCCTCCGCTTCTTTTATCTGCTCTTTTAGGACCGCAAAATCTGCGGACAACATTGATGGTGATAAAATCATTTATTTTCCCAATCCTTTACTTTTTTTAGTATTTCATAAATGTCCAAATAGCTATTATATCTGCTTTCGGCAATTTCCCCGTTTTTTACTGCGTCCTTTACCGCACATTCGGGTTCTTTTGTATGTGAGCAACCTTTAAAACGGCATTTTCCCGCAAAATTTCGCATTTCAGGGAAATAGTTTTGCAATTCCTCCGCCCTCACTCCGCCTATCTCAAAAGAGCTGAACCCTGGTGTGTCCAAAACATAACCGCCATTTTGCAGTTCCAAAAGCTCAACGCATCGGGTTGTATGCCGTCCACGTTTTATTTTTTGCGAAATCTCGCCCGTTTCCTGATAAGTGCCTGTTAAAATCCCCAAAATCGTGGATTTGCCAACACCTGAAAGTCCTGCAAATGCGGACGTTTTATTCTCTATAAGCGGATAGAGTTTTTTTATATCTTCTTCATTTTTTGCACTTACCGCTATCGCCTTATATCCTGCTTTTTGATATGTTTCCAAAAGCTTGGCATCCTGCTTTAAATCAGACTTATTTATACAAATAATCGGCTCTATACCCGCGATTTCCGCCGTCAGAATAAGCTTGTCCGTGAGCATCGTATTAGGCTCGGGGTCCTTTGCGGCAATTACGATTACTACCGCGTCTATGTTCGCAACAGGCGGACGGATTAAGAGGTTACGCCTTTTTAAAATCCTTTCGACGCTTCCGCTTTCACCGTTTACCGATATTTCAACATCGTCGCCGATATACGGCTTTTCCTTTTGGTTTCGGAAAATCCCCCTTGCACGACATTCTATAATAGTGCCGTCGGAGGTTTTTACATAGTAAAAGCCCCCGATTCCTTTAATAATTTTACCTATCATACAGTTTAGAAAGTAATTGTCTTATCAACTACGAGGTTTCCGTCAATGTATGCCTGAACACTTGCGTCTTTTGACGCCTGTACTTCAATATCGACAGTTCCCTCAGATTTTGCGTGTTTTTTGTCATGGATTACCTTGCCGTTTGCTACAACCTTTATCTGCACCGTGTCAGGTGAACTGTCTGGAATGGTGATTGTGAGCGTTTTTCGCTTCATGGGTGTTTCCTGGCCTTTGCTTACGGTTATATCCACTTTACTGCCCTTTGCCACTTCTGCTTTTGCCGACGGATTTTGGGCAATAACCGTTCCTTGCGTTGCCGAATTTGCCTCTTCCGTTACCGCTCCCACGCTAAGTCCGCTGTCCGCAATAATCTGCTCCGCCTGTGCTTTGGTGTAACCCGTCAGCTTTGGCACGATTGTCTGTTCCTCTTTAGCCTTGCCAAGAGAAACATAAAGTGCTACGCTGTAATTTTCCGCAACCTTTGTCCCTGATGTCGGCGACTGGCTTATTACATAGCCTTCGGGCACTGAATCGTCTTCTCTGTCAAGCCTACTTGCTTTTAAGTTGTATTTAGCAAGACGTTCTACCGCGTCTTCAAAGGAAAGTCCCTCTACAAGCGGAATTGCAATCTCGCCCTCTTCAAGCCCTGAGCTTACGGTAATTTTTATTTTTCTGTTCTTTTTCACATACTGATTTGCACCAGGCTTTTGCATTATTATTTTGCCTTCTTCTACTTCTTCTGACGGCTCAAACTCGATATCCTCATCAAGCATCAGGTTCGCCTCAGAAAGTGCCGCTTCTGCCTCTTCAACGGTCATGCCCGTAAGGTCCGGAATTGGATATTCCTGACGTCCGCCACTGAAATAATAATATGTAGCGTAGCCTATAAGCTCCAGCGACACAATTGCCAAAAATGCCACAAGCAAAATATTTTTAAGATTTTTACCTTTTTTATTGTGTCTTCTCGGCATATATTCTTCCTCACTTTCTATACGTTTGGTATCAAATCTGTCCGATTCCTTTTTTGTATGAAAGTCACGCCTTGTTGTTTTTAGTGCATTTTCCAAATCGCTGACCATTTCGTTAGCTGTCTGATACCTCGCATGTTGTTCTTTGGAAATAGCTTTCATTGTGATTTTTGCGACATTATCGGGAATTTCGGGATTGACAATTTTGCAGTCGATCGGGTCTTTTTCAAGCTTCATAATTGCAATAGACACAGCGTTTCCGCCATCAAACGGGAGTGTGCCTGTCAGCATCTCGTAAAGCACTACACCGAGCGAGTATATGTCGCTGCGTTCATTGGTAAATCCGCCACGTCCCTGCTCCGGTGAAATATAATGAACAGAGCCCAGATTCGAGCTTCCCGCAACAAGCGTGTCAGTTGTAGTCGCCTGTGCTATTCCAAAATCGGCAACCTTTAACATTCCGTCTCTTGTCAAAAGTACGTTATGCGGTTTTATATCGCGGTGGATTATATGGTTTTTATGTGCACACTCCAAAGCATTACCTATTTGTACCGCAAAATTACAGGCTTCTTCCCAAGGAAGAGCACCTTTTTTTGCAATATAATCCTTAAGAGTTATTCCATCTACATATTCCATTACGATATAATCGAGTCCGCCTTGTTCACTTACATCATAGACCTGAACGATATTCGGGTGCGAAAGACACGCCGCCGCCCTCGACTCCGCATTAAAGCGTTTTACAACTTCACTGTCGTATTTTAGAGAGTCCTTTAAAACTTTTATGGCAACAAAGCGGTTTAACACATTGCATTTTGCTTTATACACCGTTGCCATACCGCCTGAACCTATCATTTCTAATATCTCATAACGGTTTTCCAAAACCGTACCTACCAAATAATCGGAATTCATTTTTATGCTCCTTTCACACATCGAATGCCAAACAGGTTATATTGTCGTTTCCGCCCTTTTTATTAGCCATTTCGACAAGTTTCACCATTGCCATCTGCAAATCATCATTTTTATTTATAACCTCAAAAATTTGCTCATCACTAACCAAATTTGATAGCCCGTCAGAACAAATGAAAACAGTTTCACCGTTATAGTCCCTGATTCCGACATCTACCTTTATGGTAGGTTCAGTACCTATTGCACGGGTAATAATATTCTTTTGCGGATGCGTTTTGGCATCTTCTTCCGTTATAGTTCCACGCCTTAAAAGCTCCTGCACATATGAGTGGTCGGTGGTAATCTGCTTGATTTCATATGGCGTTACCGTATATACACGGCTATCGCCCACGTGCACCGTTATGAGCTTATTTTTATAGATAAATCCAAGCGATGCAGTAGTACCCATACCCTCTGCCTCTTTATGATGTTTTGCGTACTCGAAAATCTCCTCATTGGCGTTAACAAAAGCACGTCTTATCATCTCGCCGCAGTCTATGTAGTTTAAATCGGGATTGAATTTTTGTATGATTGAGTCCTTTACAATCATTGTGGTCATTTTACTTGCTAATTCCCCTGCATTATGACCGCCCATTCCGTCAGCAACCATACCGCCTACAAGGTTTTCGTTAAGATAGGAAAAGTAGCTGTCCTCATTGGTGTCACGCATACGTCCTATATCGGTACATTCACCAATTCTCATATTATCACCCCTTTTCATTTTTTCTCCTGAGTTGTCCGCATGATGCGTTTATATCGCGTCCGAGCTCACGCCTTACGGTTGCGTTGATACCGTTTTTGTTGAGCCTCTCGCAAAATGCACGTATCTGCTGTTTATTCCCGCTTTTATAATCTCTCTCTTCAATATTGTTGACGGGAATAAGATTTACATGGATAAGCATTTTCGACAGCAATTTTGACAGTTCATCTGCATTTTCCAAGCTGTCATTTACTCCGCTTATCAAAGCATATTCAAAGCTTACACGCCGATTTGTCGCTTTAATATAGTCCTTACAGGCTGTTATAAGCTCCTCAATTTTATATTTACTGTTTATCGGCATAATGCTGTCACGGATTTTGTTATTCGGTGCGTGAAGCGATACCGAAAGCGTTATCGGAAGATTTTGTTTTGCAAGTTCGTAAATTTTCGGCACAATTCCGCATGTCGAAAGGGAAATATGACGATAGCCGATATTAAGTCCGTTTGGATTATTTACATTGTGCAAAAATTTTACTACATTTTCAAAATTGTCTAACGGCTCTCCTATGCCCATTATTACAATATTTCCAATTCTTTCGCCCAAGTCTTTTTCGGCAAAAATTATCTGGTTTAAAATCTCACCGCACGTTAAGTTCCGCACCTTTCCGCCTATGGTTGAGGCACAAAACCTGCACCCCATAAGACAGCCGACCTCCGATGAAACACATATTGTGATGCCGTGATTGTAATACATCACAACGCTTTCAATACAGTTTCCGTCTTCCAAGCCGAAAAGATATTTTGTGGTTTTGTCGATTTCCGACACGAGTTTTTTTCTTATTTCGAGCTTTGAAATATGTGATTTTGCTTTCAATTTTTCACGCAATTCCTTGGAAATGTCCGTCATTTCATCAAAGTCTTCAATTCCCTTTGAAAGCCATGAAAAAATCTGCTTTGCGTGAAACTTTTTTTCGCCCAAATTTTCAACAAAATCACAAAGTTCTGAATATTCAAGGTCTTTTAAATCTATCATTTATCTGCACCTTTTTATCTTGGCTATGAAAAAGCCGTCTGTTCCCGAAAAGTTCGGATAAAGCGTTATAAATCCGCTATTCTCCTGCATAAGAGGAGACGGTAATTCTATTTTTTGGAGTTCAAAATTCTGATTATTTTTGATAAATTCATTTACAACGCACTCATTTTCTTCCTTAAACAGCGTACAAGTACTGTAAACCAACTCACCGCCGATTTTAAGGTATTTTGAGGCATTTTCAAGGATTTTAAGCTGAATTTCAGGAAGCTTTGAAACGTCTTCCTTGTTCCATTTTATATCGGGTTTACCTGAAATTATGCCTATTCCCGAACACGGGACATCTGCAAGTACCTTATCAGCTTTTTGGAGCAGAGGCGTATAAACCTCCGTTGCGTCGAAAAGCTCCGCTTTAATGATATCGATTCCCATTCTTTTTGCGTTCTTGTTTATAAGCTCCACCTTATGCTGATGTATATCAAAGGCATATATTATGCCCTTGTTTTTCATAAGCTCCGCCATATGCGTCGTTTTACCGCCCGGTGCGGCACATACGTCAACACAAACCTCGTTCTCTTTTGGCGAAAGTGCCAAGGTCGGCATCATTGCGGCAACATCCTGCACCGTAAATTTGCCATCGTTATAGTCCATAGAGTCCGCAACATTCAAACCTTTCACATACCCCGCATATTCATAAAGCGGTGAATTTTCGACATTTTCAAGTTCTTTGCATTTCAGCGTATTTATGCGGATTGTGGTTTTTGGCTCTTTATTTAAGCTTTGCAAAAGCTCCTCGCAAAAATCAAATTGTGAAAGCTTTTTTACCATATCTTCCGTAAATGAGTATTTTACCGAAAGATATTTTATCCTGTCTGTCGGAAAATCGATAATATCCTTATTTTTCGCAACATTCCTAAGCACTGCGTTAATGAATCCTTTTGAGCGGAAAGCATATTTATTCGCAAGTTTTACGCTCTCATTTACAGCTGCACTTTGCGGTACTTTATCAAGATAACAAATCTGGTAAACGCCCATTTCAAGTATCAAAAGCACGAATTTTGACATTTTTTTGAGCTTTATATCGGAGTTTTTTTCGATTATATAATCTATGGTAAGCTTATACCTTACCGTTCCGTATATTAGCTGTGCTATAAAATTTTTGTCCTTTGCCGTGTCTTCCCCTTTTAGTGCGTCCTTTACCGCCATATTTGAGTATTTGCCGTCATAAAAGACATCATAAAGTGCTAAAAGTGCTTTTTCTCTCGGTAGCATAGCTTAATCCCTGCGTCTTGAATTGCTTATCAGTACAAGACGTAAAATTTGAAGTGCCGATGACAAAACTGCCGCAACATATGTCATAGCTGCCGCCGTCAGCACCTTTCTCGCCCCTCTTAGCTCATCTTCTTCGAGCATTGCCGAGTTATTCAGTATTTTTAACGCTCTGTGACTTGCATCAAATTCTACAGGAAGCGTTACTATCTGGAATACAAGTGCTACTGAAAATAGGATAATTCCTATATTTGCCAAGTCCATAATCTGCAAAATAAGTCCTATTATGAACAGGGGCATTGCAAGAGTTGAACAGACATTCACGGCAGGTACCATAGAATTGCGTATCTTAATAGGTGCATAACCCTCGGCGTGTTGTACGGCGTGTCCTGCCTCATGTGCAGCAACGCCGATTGCCGCAACAGAGTCGGAATTGTAGGTCGAGTCCGAAAGACGTATGACCTTTGCCGACGGGTCAAAATGGTCGGTTAGGTTTCCTGAAATATTCTCTACACGTATATCGTAAAGTCCGTTTTCGTCAAGGATTTTCCTTGCCGCATCTTTTCCCGTATAATGCCTTAGTGAGTGCACTTTTGCGTACTTATTAAAGGCTCTTTGTACTCCGAAAGAAGCAAAAGACGCCAACAAAAAGCCGATTATAACCAAAAAGTAGGTCGGATCATAAAAATACATAATTTCCTCCTTATTTTAAAACCGTTCCGAAATCCAAACTGTGTCCTCTCAAATAATCTTCCGAAAGCATTCGTTTTCCGCCGGAAAACTGCAGTTCTCTTATATAAATGGAGCCGTCAGACGTTTTAACCTGCAACCCTTTTCCCTTTTCCATGCCAATTATTTCGCCGATTTCCCCTTTGCACATACCGCCTTTTACGGCAGAAATTATTTTAACCTGCTCGTCTTTATAGAAAGAATACGCCATAGGGCGACTGTTCATTCCGCAAATCAGCTTTGAAATCTCATCGGTAGGCTTTGACCAATCGATATGTGCCATTTCCTTAGTAATCATCGGGGCATAGCTTTCTTCGCCCTTCGGCTGTTTTTGGGGCACAATACTTTCGATATTTTCGATTGTTTTAACAAGCAATTTACCTCCGATTTCGGCTATGCGGCAAAACAGCTCATCTGATGTTTCATATTCGCCGATTTCTGTCTTTTCGGAAAGGAGCATATCGCCCGTATCGAGTCCCTCGTCCATAAGCATTGTCGTGATGCCTGTTTCCTTTTCACCGTTTATTACCGCCCACTGAACAGGTGCCGCTCCACGCAGTTTCGGAAGTAATGACGCGTGTAAATTTATGCACCCGAATTTCGGAAAATCAAGCACATACTTAGGAAGGATTTTCCCGTATGCGACAACCGCTATTATGTCCGGCTTCAATTCTTCTAAAATCGGCAAAAGCTCACCCGATTTGATTTTTTCAGGTTGGAAAACGGGGATATTTGCGTTTATTGCCGCGATTTTTACATCGGTTGGCATCAGTTTATGTCCTCTGCCCTTAGGTTTGTCCGGCTGAGATACTGCACCGACAACCGTCATATTGCTCTTAATAAGCATTTGAAGGCATTTTGCGGCAATGTCCGGAGTACCCATAAAAAGAATTCTCATAGATTTTCAACTTTCCTCATTTTCAATTATTTTATCGTCAAAAAGTTCGCCGTTTAAATGGTCGATCTCATGGCTAAGTGCGACAGCCAAAAGGTCCTCGCCCTCCTGCGTGATTGCAGTTCCGTTTCGGTCAAAAGCCGAAACCGTGACCTTTTTAGGTCTTTTTACATCGCCCCACACATTTGGTATGCTAAGACAACCCTCCTGACCGATTTGTGAGCCCTCCTCCTTAGTAATTACAGGGTTTACAAGCTCAATTTTGCCCTCGCCTATGTCTATTACCACACAGCGTTTTAAGATGCCGACCTGCGGTGCGGCAAGACCTACGCCGTCCGAGTCTTTCATAGTATCGTACATATCGTCCAAGAGTTCTGCAAGTTTTTGGTCAAAAACCTTTACTTCCTTGCTTTTTTTATAAAGGATTTCATCGCCCTTTTTCCTGATTTGTCTTAATGCCATTTTTTCACCCCACAGGATTTTTATCTATTACTATCGAAATATTTTCGTATGCTTTGTTTTTCTCACATTCCGCCTCAGCGTTTGCCAAAAGTCCCGTAATCGCGTCAGCGTTTTCGCATTTAATTAAAATACTGAATATGTACTTATTCTTGATTTTTGAGATATACGCAGGGATAGGCCCTAAAATTTGGGTTTTTTGTCCGTCAATTTTTGCGATATGCCCCGCGAAAAATTTTGCACATCTTGATGTTTGTACCTCATTTTTTCCGCTGAAATTTATTGAAACCATCTCGCAAAACGGCGGATACCACATCGCTTTGCGGATTTCGATTTCCTCTTTATAGAATTTGTCATCGCTATGGCTTTTTACAAGCTTTACCGCCGAGTTTTCGGGATTGTATGTCTGAATTATGCTTTTACCCTCACAGTCGGCTCTTCCCGCACGGCCTGTGACCTGCTCCAAAAGAGAAAATGTCCTCTCTTTTGCCATAAAACTGTCGATGTTAAGCATCGTATCGGCAGATATGACGCCGACTAAGGTAACGTCAGGGAAATCAAGTCCTTTTGCCACCATTTGCGTACCTATCAGTATATCTATTCTATCCTCAATAAACTTTTTTAAAATTACTTCGTGCGAATTTTTCTTACCCGTCGTATCAATATCCATACGTATTGTTGTTGCACTTGGGAAAATGCTTTGTATTTCCTCTTCAACCTTCTGCGTTCCGCCTCCGAAATAACGTATATATTTGCTCCCACATTCGGGACAAGTCTTATAGTTGGAAACTGTATGTCCGCAGTAATGGCATTTTAAGGTGTCGCTGAATTTATGATATGTCAGCGAAATACTGCAATTCGGACATTCTGCAACAAATCCGCAGTTTCTGCACGATACAAAGGTGGAATATCCACGCCGATTCAGAAACAGTATTGTCTGTTTTTTGTTTTTGAGGTTTTCCGCGATTGCATTTTTAAGGCTTTCGCTTATGACCGACCTATTGCCGTTTTTGAGTTCTTCCCTCATATCGACAATTTCGACCTCTGGCATATTGTTGTTATTAAATCTATGCTCCATTTTGAGAAGCGTCATACCGCCGTTTTGTGCCTTATAGTAATCGGTCACAAGAGGCGTTGCCGATGCTGAAAGCAAGAGCGCATTATGCTGTTTCGCACGAAATTCAGCAACCGCATACGTGTCATATCTTGGCGACATTTCCGACTTATAGCTTTTTTCATGCTCCTCATCGATGATTATCGCACCGATATTTTTAAGCGGTGTAAAAACCGCCGACCTTGCACCTACAACAATATTCGCCATTCCGTTATTTATTTTTTTCCACTGGTCAAACCTTTCGCCTAACGAAAGTCCGCTGTGGATAATGGCAACATCTTCACCAAACCGCATACGAAATCTTGCGACAGTCTGCGGTGTTAACGCGATTTCAGGCACTAACATAATCGCCTGTTTGCCGTTTTTTCTGACTTCGGCTATTATCTGAAGATAGACCTCAGTTTTACCGCTACCCGTTACGCCATGCAAAAGATAGCTTTTAAATGTGTTTTCTTTTACAGTTTTTGAGAGCTCTTTAAAAACCGTTTCCTGCTCGGATGTCAGCTTTTTGGGTTCGTCTTTTATTATACTGCTGTCAGATATTTCACGCAGTACCGTAACCTCAAAGGTTTTTATGTACCCTTTTTTTTCAAGCGTTCTAAGTGCCGTATATGAGCCGCCGGAAAAATGCACCAAATCTGCAAGGGAAAGTCTTTCGCAATCGGACAGAATATCGAGCATTTTCGCCTGAACAAGTGCATTGCTCTTTTCAAGCATTTTTAAGGTATCCGCTACGTCTTCTGGCGGTATGTTCAGCTCTGCAACACGCACTATTTTATCGGTTACAGACCTATGCTCTTTAAAAACAGTACTGACTGCACCGCTCTTTTGCAGTAGGTTTATACTTCCTGAAACATTTGCCTCAAAATGTCCCAAAAGTCTGTTTATCTCCATTTCTCCGCCGTTTTGCAAGAGAATTTCAACAATTTTTTTTGCAGTACTGCCACTTACTTTCGGGTTTTTGAGAACAATCCATTCCTCACGGCTTACGGTAGCTCCGCTTGGGACTAACGTGCGTATAGCGTCAAGGTATGTGACAAGGTACTTATTACGCATCCACTCGACAAGTTCGCATTGCTTTTCGTCAAAGAGAATATCCTGCCTTGAAAGATTGCTGATTTTCTTTAAATTCTTTGCCGTTGATTTTTCCTTTACCGAAAAAACATACCCCTCTTTTGGCTTATTACTTATGCCGAAAGGTACGGTAACGCACGAGCCTACCGTTATTTTGCCGTCCAACTCCTCAGGGATTTCATAATCGTAGAGTTTATCGACTTTTTTTGATTTATAATTTACAATAACCTCTGCAACCATTGTTTCCCTCGCTTTTATCAGTTTTTAGACTTATAACTTACCTTTCCTGCCGAAATTTCCGCAATCGCCTGTGTTACAGGGTTATCGGAATCGCATTGTACCATACATTCGTTAATCATATTGCTACCGTCTTTCTTTCCAAGCATTCTTGCTCTTTTTGCTGCAACGGTTACCAAAACATATCTGCAACCGTCTTCAACACATTTTTCAAGTGAGCTTATTCCGGGTTTAATCATCATAATTTTCCTCTCCTTTATATTTCACTTAATAGTTTTTCTATTATTTTCTGTCTTTCATTTGTTGCGTCAATTATATCAAGGGTGTTTTTAACACAAGTTTCGAGATTGTCATTTACCAAAACGTAGTTATATTTCGGGCATTGGGAAAACTCCCATTTTGCAGTATTTATACGCTTTTCGATTTCTTCCGTATCCTCTCTGCCACGCTTTGAAAGCCTGTCACGAAGTTCTTTGATTGAGGGCGGTACGATGAAAATCATAACAGCCTCCGGCATCTTTTCCTTTACCTTTAAAGCACCCTGTGCCTCAATTTCCAAGATAACATTTTTACCTTGTTCGAGCATCTTTTCAACTGCTTCTTTCGGTGTTCCGTAATAGTTACCGCTATACTCGGCAAACTCTAACATCTTACCGTTTTCTATCATACTTAAAAACTTTTCTTTTGATATGTAAAAGTAGGTTTCTCCGTCAACTTCGCCCAAACGCTTATCACGTGTTGTTGCGGATATTGAAAGAAAAATATTGTCATGCTTTACAAGCTCCTTACAGACAGTACCTTTGCCCGTTCCCGAAGGGCCTGATATGATAAATAGCGAACCCTTAGTCATCTTCTTCCTCCTCCAAAATCCTTGCCGAAATCGTTTCGGGCTGAATGGCAGACAGAATTATATGGTCAGAATCGGTAATTATTACAGCCCTTGTGCGACGTCCAAAGGTGGCGTTTATGAGTTTCCCCCTATCCTCCGCATCCTTTATGATTCTTTTAACGGGTGCGGATTCAGGGCTTATAACGCTTACTATCCTTGAAGATATAACAATGTTTCCAAAACCTATATTTATAAACTTCATTATAACACGCCCTTATCATTCGATATTTTGTATCTGTTCCCTTAGTTTTTCAGTTTCTGCTTTAAGTTCAACAACCGTTTTTGCAATTTCTATATCGGTTGCTTTTGAGCCTGTCGTATTTATTTCGCGGTTTATTTCCTGAATCAAAAAGTCCAGCTTTCTCCCCGCAGGTTCAGGAGAACCAATAATTTTGAAAAACTCTTCAAAGTGGCTGTTTAAACGGACAATCTCCTCATTTACCGCAACCTTGTCCGCAAATATGGCAACTTCGGTCAAAATCCTTGCCTCATCAACCTCTCTGCCGTCTAAAACCTCTTTTATTTTTTCGTAGAGTTTAGTCTCATAGTTTTTGACCGTTTCGGGCGAACGCTTTTCGATTTTTTCTGCAAGGGTTTTCATATACATAACTCTTGCGACTAAATCTTTTTCTATACGCTCTCCCTCGCGTTCACGCATTGCAACAAAGCTTTCAAGCGTTGGAAGCAGGACTTTTTTTACCGTTTCAAAAATACTGTCCTCGCTCTCTTCTTTTTGTTTTGCAACAAATATGTCCGGATACTTTGAAAGCCCCAAAGCCGTTATATCGTCCTTTAATTCCAGAGCTTTTGACAGCTCCTTTAATGCATTATAATAACCTTTTGCAAGTTCTAAATTTACCGTTATTTCCTTATCGGCATCTTCAAAGTTCTCGATTGAAACATAAATATCAACCTTGCCCCTTTTTATGTACTCGCTCACAAGATTCCTTATACGTTCCTCCAAAAAACCGTAGTGTCTCGGAACTTTAATATTATAATCGGCATAACGATGATTTACCGATTTTATTTCGCAAAGAATCTTTTTGCCGTCAGCAATTTCCTCTTTTCTGCCGTATCCGGTCATACTTTTAAGCACAAAATTCACCCACTTTACCATTATTCAGGTTATTATATCACAAATTTCAAAAAAATAACATACTTTTTTGAAAAAATATTATTTTTTTTGCTTTTATTTTAATTTTGTGTTATACTGTTTAAAACAATGCTTTTGAGGTGTTTTATGGCGTTTGATACACTTTGCGTAAAAAAGATAGTTTCAGAGCTTTCAGAAAAGCTCTTGGATGCGAGAATAGACAAGATTTATCAGCCCGAAAAAGACGAGCTTCTTTTTACTGTACGCACAAAAACCGAAACTCTGCACCTTGTTCTTTCCGCAAGTGCCAACAATGCCAGAATTCACTTTACCGATAAATTAAAGGAAAATCCGCTTACCGCACCTATGTTTTGTATGCTCCTGCGGAAGCATTTAACAGGCGGTAGGATTATTTCCGTTTCACAGCCCGAATATGAGCGTATCATTGAATTTACAATAGAGTCACGCGATGAGCTTGGGGATTTGACAAAAAAGCATCTTACCGCAGAAATCACGGGCAGAAATTCCAACATTATTCTTACAAATGCGGATTACAAAATAATAGACTCTATAAAACATATCGATTTCACGCAAAGCTCTGTACGGCAGATTTTGCCGAACATTCCGTATGCTCTGCCGCCAAAACAGGACAAGCTACCGATTTTATCCGACGAAATAAAAAATCTTGTTCTCGATTTTTCGGCTGACGGCAAAAAGCCGGAAAATGCCATAATGGACGCCGTTTCCGGCATAAGTCCGCTTACTGCACGGGAAATTGTCTATAGCGTCTTAGGTACAAATTCCCTGCTTATAAGCGAAATTTCTGAGGAAAAGAAACAAAAGCTCACCCTTTTTGTTCGGGATTTTTTAAAAAAATTGCAGTTTGCACCGTGTATCGTTTATGACGGGAACGGAAAACCTGCCGAGTTTTCCGCAATAGCCATATCACAGTACGGAACGGGCTTTGATACGGTATTTTACAATTCTATGAGCGAGGTAATCGATATTTTTTACCGTCGCCGTGACGAACTCGACAGAATACGGCAAAAAAGCTCTGCAATAACCAAGCTTTTAAAGAATAATATTGAACGATGTGCAAAAAAGTTGTCGATTCAGCAAAAAACTTTAAAGGACGCTGAAAACAAGGAAAAATTCAAGATTTACGGGGATTTGGTTACTGCAAACATATACAAAATTACAAAGGGCGATACCTCTGTTATTTTAGAAAACTATTACGAAGACGGAAGTCCTGCCGTAAAAATCGAGCTTATGACAAATCTTTCGCCGTCGCAGAACGCACAGCGTTATTACAAGCTTTATTCTAAGCTTAAAAATGCGGAAATCGAGGTAAAAAAGCAGATTACCGCAACGCTTTCCGAGTTGGAATACTTTGAAAGCACTCTTGCTCTTACCGAAAACTTGACTTCGGAAGCGGATATAAATGCCGTAAAATCAGAGCTTTCCGAGCTTGGATATTTTAAACGGCAGAAATCGCCGAAAAGGCAAAAAGCAACCTTTGCAAAGCCTTTGCATTTTGTTTCAAGCGACGGTTTTGACATTTATGTCGGCAAGAATAATACACAAAATGACTATCTGACGTTAAAATTTGCAAACTCGATGGATTTTTGGTTTCACACCAAGCAAATTCACGGTTCACACACGATAATCAAGCTTGGTATTAAAAAGGAAATCCCCGACAGCACAATTTTGGAAGCGGCACAGCTTTCAGCATACTATTCAAAGGCACGGCAGTCATCACAAGTGCCTGTCGATTATACGCAAATAAAGAATGTCAAAAAACCAAACGGTGCGAAATTAGGCATGGTCATCTACGACAATTACAACACGCTTTATGTGACACCAAAAAGTCCGGAAGAGCTCGGTTTAGCCGCTATATAGAGAAAAAACAGCAGGATAAATCCTGCTGTTTTTAGCTTACTTTTTCTCTTATTATTTCGGGTTCTTTGCCATCGGTTATGCAGTCCTTATGAACAACGCACTGCTTTACATCAGGCTCTGACGGGACATTAAACATCATATCGGTCATGGTTTCCTCGATTATAGACCTTAGTCCTCTTGCACCGGTGTTCCGCTTTAAAGCCATATCGGCAATCGCCTCAACCGCTCCCTTGTCAAATGTCAGTTTTACATTGTCCATTTTCAGAAGCGACTGATACTGCTTTATAAGTGCATTTTTGGGCTCGGTCAAAATCTTTATAAGTGCCTTTCTGTCAAGCTTTTCAAGTTTTGCAACTATCGGAAGCCTACCTATAAATTCAGGTATTAAGCCAAATTTCAGAAAATCCTGCGGTGTTACCTGCTTCAAAAGTTTTGACACGTCCGCCTCATGCTTACTTTCAATCTCTGCTCCAAAGCCGAGACTCTTTTTTCCTACACGGTCTGCAATAATTTTTTCCAAACCGTCAAAAGCTCCTCCGCATATGAACAGAATATTTGTAGTGTCAATCTGGATAAATTCCTGATGAGGATGCTTTCTTCCGCCTGTTGGCGGAACTGAAGCTACAGTGCCCTCCAAGACTTTCAAAAGCGTCTGCTGAACACCTTCACCGCTGACATCCCTCGTGATTGAAACGTTTTCGCCTTTTCTTGCTATTTTATCGATTTCATCGATGTAGATTATGCCTTTTTCCGCAGCCTCAATATCGTAATCAGCCGCCTGTATGAGCTTTAAAAGTATATTCTCTACATCTTCTCCGACATAACCCGCCTCAGTAAGCGTTGTTGCATCGGAAATTGCAAAAGGTACATTCAAAATACGTGCCAAATTTTGCACTAAAAATGTTTTTCCGGAGCCTGTCGGTCCGACCATCAAAATATTGCTTTTTTGGAGTTCAACATCGTTATCATCAGCACTTGCAATACGCTTATAATGGTTATACACCGCAACGGACAGGATTTTTTTTGCATCCTCCTGACCTATTACATACTGGTCCAGAATTTCCTTTATTTCCTTAGGTTTCGGAAGCTCGTCGCCCTTTTCAAACTTTTTGACGTCATATTTACCTTCCAAAACGTACTCGCACTGCTTTATACACTCATTACAGATATAAACACCGGGACCTGATACTAAAATATCGACCTCCGACTCGCTCTTTCCGCAAAAAGAGCAACGGAATTCTTTTTTTTCATCGGATTTTGCCATTATTTTCTCCTCTGTTATTTACGGTTTGCTATAACTTCGTCAATTAAACCGTAAGCTTTTGCCGCATCTGCCGACATAAAATTATCCCTTTCGGTGTCCGCCATAATCACGTCAAGCGGTTGTCCTGTGCGTTCTGCTAAAATCTCGTTTAAATGCTTTTTGATGCCGACAATGTGCTCTGCGTGTATCTGTATATCGGTTGCCTGACCTTGCAGTCCGCCCAAAAGCGGTTGGTGTATCATAATTTCGCTGTTAGGAAGTGCAAAACGTTTGCCCTTTGTTCCCGCACACAGCAAAAACGCACCCATACTTGCCGCCATACCCACACAGATTGTGGATACATCGCATTTTATATACTGCATCGTATCATAAATTGCCATTCCTGCCGAAATCGAGCCTCCGGGACTATTGATATAAAGCTGGATATCTTTATCCGGATCCTTCGCTTCAAGGAAGAGCATCTGTGCTACAATAAGACTTGCCGACGCATCTGTTACTTCTTCACCCAAAAATATAATTCTATCCTCTAAAAGCCTTGAAAAAATATCGTAGCTTCTTTCTCCTCTGCCTGTCTGCTCGATTACCATTGGTACTAAGCTCATAAAATCATTCCTTTCCGTTTGCAAAACAGCTGTTAGTCTTCTTTTTTAGCTGTTTCTGCTGTCTTTTTTGCTCTTGGCTTTGTGATTTTAGCCTTATTTACAAGCATATCAATAACCTTATTCATGGAAATTTCTTCTTTAAGGCTTTCGATATCGTGTTCATGCATAAGTTCTTTTAGCTTATCAGCTTCCATATTGTATTGCTTTGCCATTTCAGAGATTTTGTCGCTAACTTCTTCATCTGTTACATCAATATTTTCGGCTTTTGAAATTGCTTCCAATACAAGAGTTGTTTTTAACTGCTTCTCTGCCTGTGGCTTAAAGCTTTCCTTCATCTGCTCAACGGTAGAACCTGTATATTGCATATATTGATTGATATCAAGTCCTTGATATTGCAGTCTCTGTGCAAAATCCTGCGTCATTCTCTCGCACTGCTCGGAAACCATAGCGGTAGGAATATCAACCTTAGCGTTTTCTACTGCCGCATCTACGACTGCGTTTTCCGTTTCCCTTTTAACTCTTTCCTCTGCGGCCTTTGTAAGACGCTCTTTTATGCTGTTTTTATATTCCTCCAAAGTGTCAAATTCGCTGACTTCCGACGCAAAATCGTCGTTGATTTCCGGCAATTCCTTAACCTTATTTTCGTGGATTTTTACCTTGAATAAAGCGTCTTTCCCTGCCAGATTCTCTGCATGGTATTCTTCGGGGAAGGTCACGTTTACTTCAACTTCATCACCTGCTTTTTTGCCGATAAGCTGGTCTTCAAAGCCTGGTATGAATGTGTTTGAGCCGATTTCGAGGTCATAGTTTTCGCCCTTTCCGCCTTCAAACTCAACACCGTCAACACTACCCAAAAAGTCGATTGTTACAATACTTCCCTTTTTGATTTTCTTATTATCAGCGGGAACTAAACGTGCATTTTTCTCCTGTGCCGCCTTGATTTCTTTTTCTACATCGGCATCGGATACATTTTCTTCAATCTTTTTAACCTTTACGCCTATGTATTCACCAAGCTCAACCTCAGGCTTTGTAGTAACAAGGGCTGTAAAGACAACAGGTTCGCCCTTTTTGATTTCTTCAACGTCAAATTCAGGACGTGCAGCAGCCTCAACTCCCGCCTCTTTTACAGCAGCTTCGTATGCGTCGGGAAGCACATCGTTTACGGCATCATCATAAAAGACCGCCTCGGTGTAATACTTCTCGATTACGCTCTTCGGCACTTTACCCTTTCTGAATCCGGGAACACTATATTTTTTAGCGTTCTTTGCATAAGCTCTGTTTATCGCTTTTGCAAAATCTTCGCTCGAAACCTCAAATGTCAACTTCACAAGATTTTTTTCAACCTGTTCTGATTTAACCGCCATCTCATTAAATCCTCCTCATCTTTTTGTATGCACAAAAGTGTGCAATTTATATCTAAACTATTATATCACAAAAATATTAAATTTCAAGTTTATTTATATATTTTATTAAAAAGTGCCAAAATAAGCACTAATCTGCTATTTTTACGGGTACAAATTGACGATAATCCGCCGATACGAGAGAGTAATCTGTGCCGTTCAAATCACCCTCAAAAGCATTTTTTATGCCTGACGAATGAATATGCCCGTATATCGCCTTTTTGACATCATACTTTTTGAAAAGCTCTGTAATTTCATTTTCACACAGGTCACGCATAACGGGCGGAAAATGCGTAAATACAAATATTTTTTCGGGGTTTTCAGCTGATTTTAAAGACATTTCAAGCCTTAAAAGCTCACGGGCATAAATTTTTAAGTCTTCATCGCTGCCCTTTAATTGCGGAAGCGTCCAACCACGGCTACCGCAAATTGAAATATCTTTATACGAAAATGAGTTATTTTGCAAAAATTCTATATCAAAAAAGCCGTTATCCTTTAAAAATTCCTTTAACTTATTAAGCGTTCCCCACCAATAATCATGATTGCCTTTTAACATAATCTTTTTACCATTTAATTTGTTCAGAAATTCAAAATCTTTTTTGCTTTCCTCTAAGTAGGTTGCCCAAGAAAAATCACCCGCCAAAACAACGGTATCCTCTTCGGATACCGTCTTTTGCCAATTTTCTTCAAGACGGCTTACATAGTTTTCCCAGCTTTTTCCAAAAATATTCATAGGTTTGTCAATACCCAGAGGAAGATGCAAGTCGGCAATAGCGTAAAGTGCCATAGATTTCTCCTTATAAACTGAACAAAAGGGTGAGCAATTCCCACCCTTTTTATTAAATTAAATTTGAATTACTTATTAACTTTCTCAAATTCTTTTACAATTTCCTGTGACGGTTTCTTATCCAAAAGGCTGACGATAACAATAAAGATTGCTGCTATAATGAAGGCCGGTAAAAGCTCATATATAGCGAACACGCCGCCAATCTTTGCGATTACGAACTTCCAGATAAATACCATAGCTCCGCCTGAAATCATACCTGCCAAAGCTCCCCACTTTGTCGTTCTCTTCCAGAACAGCGAAAGAATCATTACAGGTCCGAAAGCAGCACCGAATCCTGCCCAAGCAAATGATACTACGCGGAACACCGAGCTATCAGGATTACTTGCCAAGAATGCCGCAATTATTGCAATTACGATAACAGATACACGTGCTATAACCATAGCCGTTTTATCGGCAAACTTAACTTTAAAGGTGTTCATGGCAAGGTCACGGGTGATACTCGAAGATGCCGCAATAAGCTGTGAGTCTGCCGTTGACATTGTAGATGCAAGTATTCCTGCCAGGAAGATACCGCCTACTAACGCAGGGATATAACCTGTTTTCGAGATGAATGCCGCAATATCTACCAAAATAGTTTCAGCAGCTGAGCTACTGCCGTAGCTTTGAACTACACCTGCTTTCATAAGGCTGTATCCAACAACACCTATCAAAACTGCGATTGTCATTGAGATAACAACCCAAATACTTGCTATTCTTCTCGATATTTTAAGCTTTTTAGCATCATCGATTGCCATAAATCTCAAAAGAACGTGTGGCATACCGAAGTATCCCAAGCCCCAAGCAAGTGTTGTTGCAATCGGGAATCCGCCGTAGCTACCCGTTGTGCCTGATGCAACATCAAAGCCCTTTGTGATATCAAGATAGCCGTCCAAGCTCTTTAAGTTAGCAAAAACATTACCAAATCCGCCGATTATGCCCTCGCCTATTCCCAAAGCTGTTAAAAGTGCAAAGGTCATTACAATACTTTGGATAAAGTCTGTTGTTGACGCTGCCAAAAATCCGCCGAGTGTGCAGTAAAGCACGATTACGACAGCACTTATAAGCATAGCCGTCATATAATTCATAGCGAAAATGTTTGAGAAAAGCTTACCACATGCGGAAAAACCTGAAGCTGTGTAAGGTATAAAGAATATGATGATAACAACTGCCGCAATAGCTGCAAGAACGTTCTTATCATCTTTAAATCTCTTTGAGAAAAATTCAGGAAGCGTTACCGCACCGATTTTTTCGGAATAGTTTCTTAATCTCTTAGCCACAAAAAGCCAATTGAGGTAAGTTCCGACCGCTAAACCGATAGCTGTCCAGGTAGCTTCTGCAAGACCTGTCATAAGTGCTACGCCGGGAAGTCCCATCAAGAGCCAAGCACTCATATCGGAAGCTTCAGCACTCATCGCCGTAACGACAGGACCTAACTTTCTGCCTCCCAAGTAAAAATCGTCTGTTGTTTTGTTTTGTTTTGAACATCTTATTCCTACATATATCATCATTGCCATATAAAGCACAATGGCAACAACCATAACCCACATTGTAGATGTCATAAAATATTCCCCCTTCGTTTCATTATGCGTCAGATTTTAGCATACTTTTTTTAATATTGCAATACAAACTAAAGTATAGAATTAAGTTTATACAATTATATAAAAAATTCGCAAAATATAGCTTAAATACGCCATTTATATGCTGTACTATTTTTGATATATGCTCCTAAACAAAAAATAAATTTTTATTTTTTTAGGTGATTTAGCAAAAGAGGCATCATTTTTTGAGAATAGTTCTTAAGAGAATATTCGCCGTTACAAAGACACCAATCATACAAAAATGCACGTTCCAAAAGTGCGTATTCCTTTACGATGTCATTCACGCTCTCCTCTTTTGTCAGTTCCTCCCGTTTTTGTCCCTCTATCACGATTTTGCGTAAGAATTTATAGTAAACTCTGTTATGGTCCAGAAGATGCTTTTCCCCCGATGTGACAAGCTGTGATGAATAGAGCTGTGCCAAAAGGTCTATAGAAATAGTGTTTTCAATCATATCAAAAAGTTCTCTGTTTATTTGTATCAGGATATCAAAACAGTTCTGATTCCAATCGAGATTTTCCGCAATTTCTTCATATTTCTCGTCAAAAACATAGGATAATGAGCTCAAAAGCGCGTCCTTACTGTCAAAATAATGATAGAACGAGCCTCTTGATGTGCAAGATTCCTCAACTATTTCGTCAATCGTCGTGTTTTCATAGCCCTGCTCATAAAAAAGCTTCCATGCCGCTGAAACTATTCTCTTTTTTGTGAGGTTTGAAGTTTTTTTACCCATAAAAATCTTCCTTTACGTTTAATTGCATAGATTATACAATATCTTACAAAAAAAATCAATATGGCGAAAAGAAAGTTTTTTTCTATATTTCTATTGACTTTTTTTATAAACAATTATATAATGTAGAAAATTTTGAAAGCGGGATAAGACTATGAAGCATACGGCTATTTCCTACAATAGAACAGTTACCCGTACCGATGCTGATATCATGGCATCTTATTTTGCTTACGTAATGCGATTTTTTTCGTATTACTTTTTTTATTTTAGATTTATGTTTTATCCCGTAAAGGAAGCCTGATTTTCTGAGTCGGCAATATCCGTAAACTATGCGGTTTTCCTTTATGGGAAACCGCTTTTTATATTATAAAAGAGAAAGGATATGGAAATTATTATGCAAGATATTGATGTTACAAGACAAAAAATCGAAGAAATCGATAAAAATATTGCCGATTTGTTTGAAGAAAGAATGAATTTGGCGAAAGATATTGCCGAATATAAAAAGGAACGGGGACTTTCGGTAAAGGACAGTACGCGTGAAAACGCACTTCTCGAGAAAAACCGCTCATATATTCATAATCCCGAAATCGAGGAATACTATGTTAATCTTCAAAAGACAATCATGGAGCTTTCCTGTGACTATCAGGAACGGCTGTTATCGGGGCTTAAAGTCGCATATTCAGGCGTTTTAGGTGCGTTCGCACATATTGCGGCTATGAAGATGTTCCCAAACGCCAACTTCTTCGCATACTCTTCATTCAAAGACGCTTATGATGCCGTCGAAAACGGCGACTGCGACTGCTGTGTTCTGCCACTTGAAAACAGTTATGCAGGTGAGGTTGACGCTGTTACCGACTTACTTTTTACAGGAAATCTTTTCGTAAATCAAGTTATAAGCCTACCGATTGAGCATTGTCTTATCGCAAAAAAAGGTGCTTCGATAAATGACATAAAAACCGTAATAAGTCACGAACAGGCGTTAAAGCAATGCAATAAATATATATCAGGAAAAGGCTTTGACACATTGGAGGCAGGAAATACGGCAATGGCGGCAAAGACCGTAACGGAAACAAGCGACAAAACAGTTGCCGCAATCGCATCATATGAGGCTGCCGACATTTACGGACTCCAGGTTATTGAACGCAATATAAATGACAGCAGGAACAATTCCACGAGATTTGCAGCATTTTCCCGTGTTCAAAACAAACCCTCCGTAAAAGGTTTGCGTGAGGATGAAAACTTTATCCTTGTCTTCACTGTGCAAAACAAAGCGGGGGCTCTTGCACAAACGCTCAATATACTTGGTGCCCACGGGTATAATATGCGTAGTTTAAGAAGCCGTCCCATGAAAAATCTGGAATGGCAATACTTCTTCTACATTGAAGCAGAAGGAAACATCAATAACGAAAACGGAAAAGCACTTTTAAAGGAGCTTTCAGCAATCTGTGCAAGGCTCAAATTAGCCGGTACTTATTTTATTAAGCGATACGAGGATGTGAATTTATGATAATACCCGTTAAAGCTGACAGCTTTTGCTATGATATCGTAATAGGACAAGGGATTTTAAAAGCCCTTCCCTCTTTGATGGATTTTACGGACAAAACGCTTATCGTGACCGATTCGGGAGTGCCGAAGGAATACGCAAAAACCGTTATGCATTTTTGTAAAAATCCCGTTTTAATAACGCTTCCTGAGGGCGAAAAAAGTAAGAATATAGATGAATTTCAGCATATTCTCTCAGTAATGCTAAAAAACGAATTCAAAAGAGGCGACTGTGTTATCGCGGTTGGCGGTGGCGTAGTTGGTGATATAAGCGGATTTTCCGCAGCGTGTTATATGCGTGGGATTGATTTTTACAACATCCCAACTACTCTACTTTCACAAGTGGATTCCTCGATAGGCGGAAAAACTGCGATAGATTTCGGCGGTATCAAAACTCAGTCGGTGCGTTCTACCAACCGAAAAAAGTTATAATAGATACCGATGTTTTGAAAACTTTAAGCAGCCGTCAGCTTATGGCAGGACTTGCGGAATCAATAAAAATGGCGGTTACCTCAAGCGAAGAGCTTTTCGATTTAATTGAAAACAGTAATGATATATATGAGGATTTGCCGAAAATCATTGAAGCGTCGCTTTTGATTAAGAAAAATGTCGTAGAAAATGACCCGAAAGAGAACGGTTTAAGACGTGTTTTAAATTTCGGGCATACGGTAGGCCACGCAATCGAGGCATTAGAGCAAGGCAAACTTTTACACGGAGAATGCGTCGCACTCGGTATGCTCCCCTTTTCAAGCGATGCGGTAAAAAAGCGTCTTTTATGCGTTTTGGAAAAATTCTCACTTCCTACCGAAATCACGCAAAAAGATGAGCTGATTCCATACCTAAAACACGATAAAAAAATCACAAAAGACGGCATTATAACAGTACATTCCGAAAAAATCGGTACTTTTGAATTCCGCAAAATGTCGGCAGAAGAAATAATAAGCCTCCTATAGCAGAAAGGAAAAGAATATGAAAAATACTTTCGGAAACAGCATAGCTGTAACGCTCTTCGGCGAAAGTCACGGAACGGCAATAGGCGTCGTTATTGACGGACTTGCCCCCGGGATACCCGTTGACAACGGCAGAATTGATTTTGAGCTTTCAAAAAGACGTCCGTCGTCTTCCATCGATACGCCCCGACGTGAACCTGACAAATTTCAAATTCTGAGCGGTGTGTTTAACGGCAAAACTACCGGCACACCTGTTGCGATAATTATCCCAAACGAAAACACAAAAAGCGAGGATTATACCTACGGGATTGCACGTCCCTCACACGCCGATTATACCGCTTTTTGCAAGTATCACGGCTTTGAAGACTACAGAGGCGGTGGGCATTTTTCCGGCAGGATAACCGCAGGGATAGTTGCTGTCGGTGGGATTATTCTTCCCATGCTCGAAAATATCGGCATAAAAATCGGTACGCATATTTTAAAATGCGGAGATGTTTCAGATATTGCATTTTCCGATTTTGAAAAGGATATAGATAAACTTCAAAGCTCGGCTTTCCCCACTATTTCCGATGATTTTGGTGCAAAAATGATTGAAAAGATTTCGGAAACGGCAAAAACGGGCGACAGCATCGGCGGTATAACTCAAACTGCGGTTATAGGTATGAAAAAAGGCGTAGGTGAGCCGTTTTTTGACAGTCTGGAAAGCCTTTTATCACATGCACTTTTCAGCATCGGCGGTATAAAGGGCGTCGAATTCGGCAAAGGCTTTGATTTTGCAACCGCTCTCGGTTCAGAATGTAACGATGAATTTGAGATAAAAGGCGGAAATATTGAAACTGTTACAAACAACAACGGCGGCATAAACGGCGGCATTTCAAACGGTATGCCGATACTGTTTAATTGTGCAGTAAAGCCCACTCCGTCTATTTCGATAAAGCAAAATACCGTGGATTTTGTTAAATCCGAGAATACGGAAATTTCGGTAAAAGGTAGGCATGACCCTGCAATAATCCGTCGCATATGCCCTGTCATTAACAGCATATCTGCCATTGTCATAGCTGATTCGATTGCGTCACGCTTCGGTACAGACGTATTTTTAAAAGGAGAAAAATAATGCAGTTCGGACTAATCGGAAAAACTCTTAAACACAGCTATTCGGTTGAAATCCATAACATGATTGCCGACTATGATTACAGGCTTTTGGAAATATCGGAAAGTGAGCTTCCGGACTTTTTCAAAAAACGTGAGTTTTCCGGAATAAACGTGACCATTCCGTACAAAGAGAAGATATTTCCATTTCTTAACGAGCTCTCAGAAACAGTAAGATATACAGGTGCGGTAAACACCGTTTTAAACAGAAACGGAAGACTTATAGGCGATAATACCGATTTTTACGGTATGCTGTCCCTAATTAAGCACAGTGGAATTACCCTAAAAGGCAAAAAGGTGCTGATTTTAGGTACGGGCGGTACTTCTAAAACGGCTCGTGCAGTAGCACAGCATCTTGATGCTGCCGAAATAATCTTTGTATCACGCACAAAAAAAGAAGACTCAATCACCTATTGCGAAGCAATAAGAAATTATTCTGATGCACAAATTATTATAAACACTACGCCTTTGGGTATGTTCCCGAATTCAGACGGTTTACCGATCGGCGTTGACATTTTTACGGAGCTTGACGGTGTTATTGATGTCATTTACAATCCTATAAGGACAAATTTAGTCTTAGACGCACAGGAAAAGGGCATTTTGGCGGAGGGCGGACTTTATATGCTCGTTGCTCAGGCGGTTTATGCCTCCTCCCTCTTTTTAGACGCCAAGCCGGACGAAAGCCTGATCGATTTAACATACAGAAAAATAAAAAATGAAAAGGGAAATACCGTTTTAATCGGTATGCCGTCGTCCGGCAAAACAACCTTAGGAAAAATGCTAAGTAAGGCTCTTAATAAAGATTTTTACGACAGCGATGCTGAGATTGTTAAAAAAACAGGGCTTTCCATACCCGAAATTTTCCAAAAATACGGCGAGGCGGAATTCAGGCACATTGAAAAAGTAGTAACCCAAGAGCTTTCCAAAAAAAGCGGTGCGGTTATCGCAACGGGCGGCGGAGCGGTTCTTAATTCACAAAATGTTCGCTCATTAAAGCAAAATGGTGTTTTCATCTTTTTAAACCGACCTTTTGAGCTTCTTACACCGACCGCAGACAGACCGCTTTCAAAAAGCCGTGACGCTTTAAAAAAGCTCTTTGACGAAAGATTTCCTATCTATAAAAATGTCGCTGATATTGAAATTCAGGCGGATAAATCGCCTGAACTGATTTTGGACGAAATCAAAAAGGAGTTGATTTGATTGAAAATACTCGTTTTAAACGGACCTAATATAAATATGCTCGGTATCCGTGAGCCAGAGATTTACGGCAAGGACACCTATGATGATTTAAAAGAACTTATAAATAGCCATGCCCAAAAAAGAGGCGTCGATGTAGAATTTTTTCAGTCAAATCACGAAGGCGATTTAGTAGATGCTATTCAGAGGGCATATTTTGAAAAGTTTGACGGTATAGTCTTTAATCCCGCCGCATACACGCACACGAGCATCGCTATTGCCGACGCAGTAAAAGGTACAGGCATACCTACCGTAGAGGTGCATATAAGCGACATCAAAAAGCGTGAAGACTTCAGGCAAGTAAGCTATATACGTGATTGTGCCATTTCAAGTGTCATAGGAAAAGGGTTTGACGGATACAACATCGCAATCGATTTGATTTTAGAGTACAGAAAGGACAAAAAATGAAGGTTAAAATTTCGCCGTCAAATTTGAGCGGTAAATTTTCCGCACCGCCGTCTAAGAGTTTTGCACACAGGAGCATCATTTGTGCCGCTTTATCAAACGGAAAAAGCAGGATTTATAACCTGCAAAAAAGCGAGGACATTTTGGCGACCTTAGACTGCATTTCAGCTTTTGGCGTTTCGGCAGTGGAAAATCCGGAATTTACCGAGATTATCGGAAACGGTGCGAAAAAAATAAGCTCCGCTCTTTTTCCCTGCCGTGAGAGCGGAAGCACACTGCGGTTCTTTTTCCCTATTGCCCTTTCCATGTGCGGAAAATCAGTATTTACAGGAAGCCCACGTCTTATTGAGCGGGGCATCGGACTTTATGAGGATATTTTAAAAGATATTAAAATCGTAAAAAACGATACATCTATCGAGGCAACAGGGAATTTGACAAGCGGTGAATACACTATACGCGGAAATGTCAGCAGTCAATATATAACAGGGCTTTTACTGAGTCTTCCGCTCCTTGACGGCGACAGCAAAATTACAGTAATCCCGCCTTTTGAAAGCAGACCGTATGTTGATATCACTATTTCCGTTATGGAAGATTTCGGCGTTGAAATTAAAAAGTGCGGAGAAAACTCTTATTTTATAAGGGGAAACCAAAATTATACTGCAAGGGATACAGAGATTGAGGGAGATTGGTCAAATTCTGCTGTATTTTTCGCATTAAACGCCTTAGGCTCGGATATTACAGTAGCCGGACTTAACGCTAAAAGTCTGCAAGGCGATATAGTTATAACGGAATATATAAAAAAGCTTGACGAACCTACCCCGAAAATCGACATTTCAGATTCACCTGATTTAGCACCCGTCCTTTTTGCACTTGCCGCTGCAAAAAACGGTGCGGAATTTACGGGCACAGCAAGGCTCAGGATTAAGGAAAGCGACAGAGCAAAAGCCATGCAGGAGGAACTGCAAAAATTCGGCATAAAAACCGAAATCTATGAAAACAGCGTAAAAGTTTTTAAAGGAGAATTACAAAAACCGTCTGCTCCGATTTTCTCCCATAATGACCACAGAATTGTTATGGCGACAGCGATGCTTTTGACTGTTACGGGCGGTAGCATATGCGGTGCAGAGGCAGTTTCTAAGAGTTTTCCCGACTTTTTTGACGTATTAAAATCCTTAGGTGCGGAGGTTAGTTATGAGTCTTAATAAAAACAAAAAAATTCTCATAATAGGTCTTGGTCTTATCGGCGGTAGTTATGCAAAGTCGCTTAGCCAAAAGGGATTTTTTGTGGGCGGTTTGGATACTGACAAAAAAGCCGTTGATTATGCCATTAAAAACGGAATAGTAAAATGCGGAAAAACCTCTCCCTCTGCTGATTTTATAGGCTTATTCGACATTATAATATTTGCCGTTTATCCGCACACGATTTTGGATTGGACAGAAAAATATCAGCAATTTATTAAGCCCAACGCATTGATATTTGACGTTACGGGAATTAAAAGCTGTTTCATTTATGACCTGCAAAAAATCTTGCGTTCCGACCTCGAATTTGTGGGCAGTCACCCTATGGCAGGGCGTGAATCAAGCGGAATAGAAAATGCAGACGCAGAGATTTTTTCAGGTGCAAATTACATTATAACGCCCACCGAAAAAAACACGGAAAGTGCCATATCCGTTTGCAGAGAGCTTGGCAAGACTTTGGGATTTTCAAATATTTCGGTTTTGTCCCCCGAAAAGCATGATGAGATGATAGGATTTTTGTCACAACTGACGCACACGATTGCGGTGTCCCTTATGACTTGTCGTGATATGGAGGGTATGGCGGAATACAGCGGAGATTCATTCCGTGATTTAACACGCATCGCAAAGATAAATGACGAGATGTGGAGCGAACTGTTTTTGCTAAACAGGGACAAGCTCCTCGCACAAATGGATTTATTTAAAAATTCTTTTGATGAACTATATAGGCATATAAAAAACGGCGAACGCGAAAAAATAAGAGAAACCATGAGGCTATCTACAAAAGAGCGGGAGCTTTTCGACAAGATAAAAGGAGAATGATGCTATGAATATGGAATTTAAACGGGAAATGCCGACTGCAGCTGTCATTAAGGAAATGTACCCGCTATCCCCTGAAATGACAGAGAAAAAACGGCAAAATGATGCGGAAATCTTGAAAATTTTCACAGGAGAGAGCAAGAAAATTTTGCTCGTAATCGGTCCTTGCTCGGCAGACCGTGAGGACGCTGTTTTAGAATACATCGGTAGGCTTAAAATCTTGCAGGATAAGGTAAAGGACAAGCTGATAATGGTGCCGAGAATTTACACAAACAAGCCTCGTACAACGGGCGACGGCTACAAGGGTATGTTGCATCAGCCAAATCCCAACGAATCTCCGGATATGCTAAAAGGTCTGATTTCCATACGGAAGCTTCATATAGACGCATTGGAGCAGACGGGATTTTCCTGTGCAGATGAAATGCTCTATCCTGAAAATCACCGCTATTTATCAGACTGTCTTTCCTATGTTGCGGTCGGTGCAAGGTCAACCGAAAATCAACAGCACCGATTGACTGCAAGTGGGCTCGACATACCCGTAGGTATGAAAAACCCGACAGGCGGCGACCTTTCGGTTATGATGAATTCCATAACAGCCGCTCAGCATCCTCACACCTTTGTATATTCAGGCTGGGAGGTTCAAAGTAAGGGTAATCCCCTTGCACATGCCATTTTGCGAGGCTATTCCAACAAGCACGGACGTTCTGTCCCTAACTATCATTACGAGGATTTACAGCTTTTATGGGAAATGTATCAGGAGAGCGGACTTAAAAACCCTGCAGTTATTATAGACACAAACCATGCAAATTCAGGAAAGCATTGGGAGCAACAGCCACGCATTGCAAAGGAAATTTTGCACAGTGCGAGACTTTCCGAGAATATCGGAAAAATGTTAAAAGGGCTTATGATAGAGTCATATTTAGAGGACGGAAACCAAAAACCAAACGGCACAGTTTACGGTCAGTCAATAACCGACCCATGTCTCGGCTGGGACAAGACAGAAAAAATGGTTTTGGAGATTGCTGATTTATTATAATTCATACACTAAAAGAACCGCTGACAACCTTGTCAGCGGTCTTTTTTTAAATAAAACTTATTTTGCTACAAATGCCCCGTCTTCTGCGTCAACAGTTATATTTTTGCCGACGCTTCCGTCTATGATTTTCTCAGAGAGCATATCTTCGATTTTGTTTTGGATTGCACGTCTTAAAGGTCTTGCACCGTAAACAGCGTCAAATCCTTCTTTTGCGATTTCCGAAACTGCATTTTCGGTAAATTCCGCTGTAATGCCGTTTGACGCAAGTCGCTCTTTAAGACCTGAGAGCATAATTTTTGCAATTTTCTTGATGTCCTCCTCATTCAATCTGTCAAAAACGACAATTTCATCAATACGGTTTAAAAATTCCGGCTTAAAGGCTTCCTTAACCTTTTGCATAACCTTTTCTTCAATCCTGTCATGCTCATCTTTTTGAGAAGACGTATCCTCTGTGCCAAAGCCCATTTTTGAAGTTGTGTTCAAAATATCCTTTGCACCAAGATTTGATGTCATTATGATTACGGTATTTCTGAAATCTACACGTCTTCCCTGTGCGTCTGTCAAAATTCCGTCATCTAAAATCTGGAGCATTATATTGAACACATCAGGGTGTGCCTTTTCGATTTCGTCGAACAAAATTACCGAATATGGCTGTTTTCTTATCTTTTCTGTAAGCTGTCCGCCCTCGTCATATCCAACATATCCGGGAGGTGAGCCGACAAATTTGGAAACGGAATGTTTTTCCATATACTCGGACATATCAACCCTTATCATTGCGTCTTCAGAGCCGAACATCGCTTCTGCAAGTGCCTTTGAAAGCTCGGTTTTTCCGACACCCGTCGGCCCTAAAAACAGGAATGAGCCTGTCGGACGTTTCGGATCTTTCAGTCCTGCTCTGCCACGCCGTATCGCACGGCTCACGGCACTTACCGCCTTTTCCTGTCCTATTACGCGTTTATGCAGAACATCCTCCAAATGTTTAAGCTTCTCGCTTTCCTCCTCAGCAATTTTGGAAACGGGTATTCCTGTCCATTTTGCGATTATCTCCGCTATATCCTCCTCGCCGATTTTGAGTTCTGCTGAATTATGGTTATCCTTCCACTCGCTTTTGCCTTGCTTTAACTGCTCCTCAACCTCTTTTTCACGGTCACGAAGCTCCGCAGCTTTTTCAAAGTTTTGGGAAATTATTGCCTCTTCCTTTTCCTTTTTGATTTCCTCAGCCTGTTTTTCAAGCGATTTTACGTTATCGGGGGCGGTCAGTGCGGAAAGCTTTTTCTTGCTCGACGCTTCGTCAATAAGATCGATTGCTTTATCCGGCAAAAATCTGTCTGTTATATACCGCTCCGAAAGCTCTGCCGCAGCTTTTATTGCGGAATCCTCAATTTTTACGCCGTGGTGTGCCTCATATTTATCTCTTAACCCTTTTAAAATATCGATTGTCTGCTCTGTTGTCGGCTCACCGACCATAACAGGCTGGAAACGCCGTTCCAAAGCTGCATCCTTTTCGATATATTTGCGGTATTCATTTATAGTTGTCGCACCGATAAGCTGTACTTCGCCACGGGCAAGTGACGGTTTTAATATGTTTGACGCATCTATTGCACCCTCAGCCGAACCTGCTCCGACTATGGTATGAAGCTCGTCGATAAACAGTATCACATTTCCTGCCATACGCACTTCTTCAACCGCTTTTTTCAGTCTCTCCTCAAACTCGCCACGGTATTTTGCACCTGCCACCATCGAGGAAAGGTCCATAGTAACAAGTCTCTTATTTTTAAGTAATTCCGGCACGTCTCCGTCTGCAATTTTTTGTGCCAATCCCTCTACAACTGCCGTCTTGCCGACTCCCGGCTCACCGATAAGACACGGATTATTCTTTGTCCTTCGGGAAAGTATCTGTATAACCCTTGCAATTTCCTCATCTCTGCCTATTACGGGGTCAAATTTATTCTCCTGTGCCTGTTTTGTTAAATCTCTTCCGAATTGGTCAAGGGTAGGCGTTTTTCCGCCTGTTTTGGCTTTTTGCGACGCTGCTTTTGCCTCGCCATAGCCCTGCTCGGTAGAGGAAATTATGTCGTTATAGATATTATTAAAATCAACTCCTGCCGATGCCAAAACGTTTGCTCCCACGCCGTCGCCGTCCTTTATAATGCCGATTAAAATATGCTCTGTTCCGATATAGTTATGCCCCATATTTCTGGCTTCCATCGCAGCAATTTCAAGGATACGTTTACTTCTCAGTGTCAGTGCCAAATCGGTATTTTTGCTAAGAGGCATATTTCTGCCCATAATCTCCTCAATACGCTTTACCAAAACTTCTTTTTTTGCACCTGCATTTTCAAGGATTTTTGCTCCGACTCCGCTACCCTCTGTAAGTATGCCGAGCAGCAGATGTTCACTGCCGATATAGGCGTGACCTAATTCACACGCTATATCATGTGCATTTTGTATCGCAATTCTTGCTTTTTCTGTAAAATTTGAAAACATAACTCTCACCTGACCTTTCTGCTATTTATATGTTTTCTCTTAAGAACTCCGCTCTTTTTTTATCTCTTTCTTCGGGCGTTAAGCTGTCATCCGACATAATAAGTGCGGGTTCGCTTTCTACTATAAGCTCTGTTTTCGGTTTTTTACCTTTAATATCTATTATACCCATATTTTCCCCTAAAATTACATCAGACAAAAGTGCTTTTGCCTCTTTCGAGGTTATACTCCTTGCAAATTTCAATGTGCCGTAGGAACGCCACAGTTTATCGCAAACCGAATCATTATTTTTGATTGCTTTTTCCGATTCTCTTTCATGCTTTTCAATCTGCGTGGAAATATTTATGAGCTTTTCGATTATTTCGTCTTCCGAAATTCCCAGGGTTATCTGATTGGATATCTGGTAAAGATTTCCGTATGCTTTTGAGCCTTCACCGTAAAGACCTCGTACAGTCAGTCCCAATGCTGATGCTTGGGAAATTATTTTATTTATGTTCCCCGTCAAAGTAAGTGCCGGAAGATGCATCATGACAGACGCTCTCATTCCCGTTCCCGTATTTGTGGGACAGGAGGTTAAGTAGCCGAATTTTTCGGAAAATGCGTATGTTAGATTTTCTTCAAGCACATCATCAATTCTGTTTGCAAGTTCCCAAGCCTTTTTCAGCTGACTGCCTCCTAAAATCACCTGCAAACGAATATGGTCCTCCTCCATCAGCATTATGCTCATATTCTCGTCTTTGCTCAAAAATACGAATCCTTCGCCGTCCTCTGCCATTTCCCTGCTTATTAAGTGTTTTTCCGCAAGGGATTGCCTTTTTATCGGGGTTAAATCCTGCATTTTTATAAGTGAAAACTCTTTTGAAAGTGTGGAATTTGAGTTTAAAACCGCATCTTTAACCTTCTCTAAAACCTCGTCTTTTTGCTCTTTTGAAATTATTTGCGGAAAGGGATATTTAGCAAGATTTCGCGCGAGACGGATTCTCGTACTTACAATAATATCGCTGTCCTTTGCCTCTTTATACCAAATCATATTTATCCCTCCATTTCCTTTATTTCTTTATGCAGTTTTGCTGCAAGTTCATAGTTTTCCTCTTTTACCGCATTCGATAGTTTATCCTTTAACTCCTTGAGTTTACGCTTTTTTTGGATACCGGCAGATGCGGTTGACGGGATTTTCCCCATATGTTCGCTCGATGCCTGTACTTGCCTTAAAGTTCTTGCAATAGGCTCTTCAAAAGCCTTATAACATTCACTGCACCCGAATTTTCCTGTTTTCTGAAAATCAGAATAGGTTCTTCCGCAATTTTGGCATCTCACTTCCTCGCGGTAAACCGGGAAGACATCAAAGCTATCAAAAAAATCTGAAAATAAATCGTACATAATATCGCGTCCTTTCTATAAAACATCTATTACATTTTTTAAAATTTTTGCTCTTAACAAATCTGCGTTTGCTACATCCTCCAAACTTTTTTCACTTACTGCCGTCAAAATCGCCCGTGCCGTGTTAGGCGAAATTTTGTGGATGGTTACAAGCCTTGCTATTATCTTCTCGGCATTTTTTAAATCACACTCATTTCCGATTTCTTCATTTAGTCCGCCAAAACCCGCTCTTGTGATTCTTATATATCCGCCGCCGCCACGCCGTGACTCGACCGTATATCCGTTTTTCTCATTAAAACGCGTTGAAATCACATAGTTAATCTGCGACGGCACACATCCGAAAATATTTGCGAGTTCATTTCTTCCGAACTCCGCAAAATCGTTATCGTCACGGAGCAGTTCGCAAATGAACGCCTCAATCCTATCACTCAAACCCATTTTAACACCTTCTTTGACTTTGACTTTCTTTGACCTTTGAGT
>JAFSSG010000032.1 GCA_017451145.1 Clostridia bacterium | reverse complement strand
GGTGCTAAAACCTTATTTTTCATCTTTACCGTTTTTTCTATTTCCTGTGACTCGGACTTTTTATTTAAAACGCTATAGGTCTCTGATGCCTCTGCCAAAACCACGCTTTCAAGCCCCCACGAAACATTTACCGTACCCATAGGCTCTCCCTTTTCCGCCATTTTGGAAATGGAATAGTTGGCATAACCATAATCCAAAAGCTTACTTGCCGACGCAAAACGCATCTCTGTCGTCTGAGCTCCCAAAACTACCGCAATAAGCTCCATACCGTTCTTTTCCGCCGTAGCAGACAGGCAACAACCCGCTTTTGTTGTTGAGCCCGTTTTTAAGCCTGTTGCACCCTGATAATTGCGTAACAATTTGTTGGTATTGGCTAACATAAACTTGCCGTCCCTTAACGAGTCCATCCAAATCGTACTGTAATCGAATATTTTTTTATGCTTTATAAGTTCTTTTGACATTGTAGCAACATCTTTTGCCGACGAATATGCCTCAGTCACTTCAACGTCATCATCAAGACCGTTGCAGTTTACAAAATGCGTATTTTCCATGCCGAGCTCTTCGGCACGTTTGTTCATAAGCTTTACAAATTCTTCTTCGTTTCCGCTTATATGCTCCGCCATTGCAACACAGCCGTCATTTGCACTTGCGACCACTATCCCTTTTAGCATATCGCTTACGGAAAACTGCTCACCTGCCTCCAAAAACATAGTCGTTCCGCCATAGCTCTGTGCATTTGCACTTGCCGTGACCATATCTGTAAGCTTTAGCTCCCCGCTATCGACCTTTTCCAATATAATCAGTGCTGTCATAATTTTAGTCACACTTGCAATCTGCAAATGCTCGTCGGGATTTTTTTCGTACATAACCGTGCCTGTTGACGGCTCTAAAAGGTATGCGGATTTTACATCAGGCACTATGTCCTCTGCATAGGCACTGCCCGATAATCCTGTAAAAATCAAAAGTACACTAAGTAACAATGCGATTTTTTTCAATTCTGCATCTCCCCTTTTATACATACTATGTGGCAAGTCCCTGCTTTATGTTATCATTATTTTTTGTAGTATTTTAAAACCATATCCACAAACTCACTGTTTGTTTTTGTGCTCTTTAAAAGCTGTAACAGCTTCGCCATTGTGTCATATGTGTTTTGTGCGTTAAGGCTTCTTCTTATGCTCCAAACCGCCTCCGTCTCACGTTCTGTCAAAAGCTCTTCTTCTCTTCTTGTGCCGGATTTTAAAATGTCTATTGCCGGGAAAATCCTGCGTTCTTGCAGTCCTCGGTCAAGCTTTAGCTCCATATTTCCCGTTCCCTTAAATTCTTCAAAAATCACGTCGTCCATACGGGAGCCTGTTTCCACAAGTGCCGTCGCAAGTATGGTAAGGCTTCCGCCTTCCTCAATGTTTCTTGCCGCACCGAAGAATTTTTTAGGTTTTAAAAGTGCGTCAGGGTCCAGTCCGCCGGACAGCGTTCTGCCCGTCGGCGTTACCGTCAGGTTATACGCTCTTGCAAGTCTTGTTATCGAGTCCAAAAGTATAACGACGTCGTTTTTCTGTTCAACAAGCCTCATTGCCCGTTCCAAAACCATTTCCGCACATCTCGTATGATTTTGCGGTGTCTGGTCAAAGGTTGACGCCACCACCTCGCCGTCGATTGAACGGCACATATCGGTTACTTCCTCAGGGCGTTCATCAATCAGTAAAACTATCAGTTTTGCCTTTGAATAATTTTTCGATACCGACTGTGCAATCTGCTTGATTAGCGTTGTTTTACCCGCTTTCGGCGGTGCGACAATCATACCCCTTTGTCCCTTTCCTATCGGTGCGATAACATCCAAAAGGCGTGAAGCATACTTATCCTGTTCGCCCGTATCAAGCTTTAGCTTTTCTTTCGGGTAAATCGGCGTCAGCTTTTCAAAATTCTTGCGTTTTAACGCTATATCAAGGCTATCGCCGTTGATTTTTTTAACAAACAAAAGAGGCGAATATTTGTCCTCCTCCTGTGACGGACGGGCGTCGCCCGTTATTTCGTCACCCGTTTTCAGATTAAACCGCCTTATCTGCGTAGGCGATACATACACATCATTCTCGCTCGGTTTGTATCCGTCAAGACGCAAAAAGCCGAATCCGTCCGCCATAACGTCCAAAACACCGCACACCTCTATTGCCTCCTGCGGTCTTTGGCGTTTTTTGGGTTTTGCGTCAACATCACTTACGGCTTCGGTTATTGCCGATACAAGCTCGTCCTTTTTTAACGCCGATATTTTTTCTATGCCGAGCCCTTTGGCAATCTCTTTAAGCTCCTCTTTTGTTTTATCCTTTAAATCGGTTCTTCCCTGCAAATTTTTCACCTCTTTTTTTAAATGAACAATGACATAAGCAAGTTGTTTTCATAGAAATACTTCAAAATATATGTATTTTTAACCGTCGCCTCAATGATTTCAAGCTTTTCCGACGGTGCAAAAAGGCTCACCGCTCCGCAAATCAAGTAAATCAGCAAAAGTGCGTTTATTACACCAAGCACCGCTCCGAGCAAACGGTTAATTGTTTTAAGAGCAGGAAGTTTAAACAAGCCTTCCAATATTTTAAGCAACAAAAATACAACAATTTTGATAATCAAAAACAGCAACAGTACCGATAAAAGCTTTAAAATCATAAGCGTTACTGCGTCTGTTACGACTTCCATAACATTATTTTTGATTTCGGTCATACCCGAAACGGTTTTATTTATGCTGTTTTGCATAAATTTCGGAAATCCCAAAGATGAAACTATAACCTGTGTTTCTTCGGTATTTGTCGTATCGGTATCCTCTGCGAGTTTTTCCCTATCGTAAGATGATGAAACGTTTTTTGCCACCATAGTCCTTACTGCGTCGCTTACGGGCGTACTTTGCAATAAGTTAAGCATATGCGGTTGCACAGATGAGAGCAGTATAGCCGTCAGAATAAGTGCAAGTATCTTTTTTGACGCACTTATAAACCCTTTTTTCATGGAAATTCCTATGCATAGTGCCGATGCTAAAATAAGTATGCCGTCACATATATAGCTCATAACTTATTCCCTTCTTTACTCAACGTTTTCCTTGACTTCCTTGACTTTCGGCAGTTTTTTCAGCGTCTTTTCCTGAATACTTGTGCCGTAAACGCAGAACACCTTGTCCGATGCGGTTATATAAATTTGCTTTATATCACCGCTACATTCTGCGGAAAGCACCCTTTTTCCTTTGTAATTTGTTAAAACTGCATTTCTGCCGTTATTATATGCGACATATCTCGAATTGATGTTAATTGTATCAGGCATATTTTCGGTTTTTATCGGTGTGTATGCCTTCCCGTTTGCCTTTAAAACAACGATTTCGCCTATGCCTTCATTATCGAAAAGAATTGCTCTGTTGCCGTTTGCAAAAAGAACGCTCTTTTTTATTTTCCGTCCATCAAAGGCATATTCCCATTTGATTTTGCCCTTTTCCGTCATTGAAACGCACTTGCCCTCGGAAATCAGCAACAAGTTTTCACCGCAAAAAGCCGAATCAAAGAAAACCGTATTCGTAAAAGCGTCTGTTTTGCAGATTTCTCTGCCCTTAACATCAAAAATCTGTATTATGCTACTTGCCCCTTCGTCTGTGCTCAAAAGCGAAATAGCTACCTTTCTTTGTTTGGATATCGACGCGTCTAAAATGCTGTACGAGCCTGAATCCCATACAAAAATTTTCTTACCCTTTTTATTGAATACAACGACTTGTCCTTTGTAATATTCCTTTTGCGTTACCGCTACTACGTCGCCCTTTGCAGAAAGGTCTGCCGTTAAAATGTTCCCTTCTGTTTCGGCTGAAAACATCAGTTTTTTGCCTTTAAAAAGGCTTATTTTTTTACCGCCTGTTTCGCTGATTAACACATATTCATCAGAAACCTTCAATATAGGCTCCTGCATCTGAATTTTTTCAGTGAACAATAGTTTTGTAGCGCTTTTGTAGCGTGAGTATTCCGTTTCATTTGCACAAACTATCCCGTTTCCGTAATTGGCAAATTTCGTATTTTCTGCAGCCGCAAACGCTGTCGGCAGATTTTTCTGCATCTTTGCCGTTTCCTGTACCGTGAAGTCGGCATCGCCTTCTTTGGGCTGCACAATATCCTCCTCATAGTCGGGAAGATCAACTTTTTTCTGCTCGTCCTCCGATGCCGGAATCATCTGCGGTTTCGGCTCCGGCTCGGACATATCGTCAAGGTAAAGCTGAGTTTCTATCGGCAGTTCAATTCCCAAATATGCACATATTCCGCTTATATTACGTTTGAAATTGTTCTTGTAATTTACCACAAAGCTCGGCGTTTTGCCTGATTCGATAAGTGCAAAAACTGATGCAATGCACAAGCAGACCACAACAAAAAAGATCTTCCAAAATCCACTCTTTTTATTCATCAGTAATACACCTCCGTCAAAAATAAACCTTGTGGCGGAGCTGTCACTCCTGCCCTTTTTCTGTCCTTTGATGCTATTATTTCCGCAATTTCTCCTTCGTCTATCTTGCCACACCCGACAAAAGCGAGTGTCCCCGCCATTATCCGCACCATATTAGACAAAAATCCGTCGCCCGTTACGGTGATTTTAATTAAGCTGCCCTCTTTATCTATGTCTAAAGAATAAATCTCGCGAATTGTTGTTTTTACGGTAAATCCACTTGCGGCAAAGCCTACAAAATCGTGTTTCCCCAAAAACGCCTCCGCCGCTTTTTTCATTTTTGATATGTCAAGTTCATATGGGAAATGCCAAGAATAGTCGCATAAAAATGCGTCAGGCTGTTTTGAGTTCAAAATGTAGTAGGTATAACACTTCTTCTTTGCTGAAAAACGTGAATTAAAATCGGACTTTTCGTCCTCTGCCGTAAGGCAAACGATATCCTTTGGCAGATATGTGTTAAGTGCCGTAGGTATCCGCTCGGACGGAATCGACGCGTCCGTTTTGAAGTTGCAGACAAACTTTTTTGCGTGTACTCCCGCATCCGTTCTGCTCGAACCGACAAGTTGCGGTTTATTGCCCGTTATTTTTTCTATGGCACAGCTTAAAGTTTCCTGTACGGTAGGTGCATTTTTCTGCATCTGCCAACCGTGATAGGCTGTGCCGTCAAATTGCAGTGTCAGCTTTATATTACGCATATTCTAACCTCCGTTAAGGCTAAAATCTCTGAATTATTATAATTATTGCGGAAAATGCTATCATAACGCCCGACGCCACCGCATCAATCCAAGTCATTTTCATTTGTTTCATGCGTGTACGCTTTTTTCCGCTGTTATAACAGCGTGAATCCATAGCGATTGCCAAGTCGTCCGCCCGTTTAAATGCACTTATAAAGAGCGGTACTAAAATCGGCACCATTGCCTTTGTGCGTTTTAGTATATTTCCGCTTTCAAAGTCCGCCCCTCTTGCCTTCTGTGCCTTTATAATCTTTTCCGTTTCCTCCGAAAGCGTCGGAATAAAGCGTATCGCAATAGTCATCATCATCGCTATTTCGTGCGACGGGACTTTTACCGCATCAAGCGGTTTTAACAGCTTTTCTATGCCGTCTGTCAGCATGATCGGCGTCGTAGTAAGCGTCAAAAGTGATGTCCCTATAACCAAAAATACAAGCCTTAAAACCATCTGTCCGGCAATAGTTAAGCCCTCTTTTGTGATTTTCAGTCCCTTCCACAATGACGATTGCCACAAAACAGTTTCTCCGCCCGTTACAAAAATGTTGATTATAGCAGTAAAAATCAAAATGTAGAGCATGGGCTTTAAGCCTTTTATGATATATTTAAAAGGGACTTTTGAAATTATCACCAAAACCGCCGTAAATACGCCGAAAATGGCATAAATTTCGATAGAATTTATGAGAAAAAGGAGTACGATATAAAGGATCGACAAAAGAATTTTTACTCTTGCGTCCATTCTGTGTATTACGGAATTTCCGTCAACATACTGTCCGATTGTAATATCCTTAAACATTTTCCGCCTCCTTTATGAGATTTTTATATATCTCGGAAGCAAATTTTACCGTATAAATATCGGGGCGGATATCTATTCCGTCCTTTATGAGCCTATGCGTAAGCTCGGTTATCTGCGGTACATCAAGACCGATTTTTTTAAGCTCGTAGCTTTTCTCAAAAACCTCCGACGTAGAGCCGTGCATAGCAATATGCCCGTGGTCCATGACAAGCACGTGTTCGGCAAGTTTTGCCACGTCCTCCATAGAATGTGAAACAAACAAAATCGTCATATCGGGGTTTTGTTTATGGAGCATGGAAAGTTCTCCCAAAATTTCATCTCTGCCCTTTGGGTCAAGTCCCGCTGTAGGCTCGTCCAAAATAATGACCTTCGGGCTCATTGAAAGCACTCCCGCAATAGCCGCACGGCGTTTTTGTCCGCCCGAAAGTTCAAAGGGCGATTTTTGCAAAAGCTCCTCCGTAAGTCCTACCGCAAGTGCCGATTTTACTACACGTTCATCTATTTCCGACTCGGAAAAGCCCATATTTTTAGGCCCGAATGCAATATCCTTATAAACCGTTTCTTCAAAAAGCTGATGCTCCGGGTACTGAAAAACAAGCCCTACATTTTTCCTTATCTCCATAAGATTCGTTTTAGGGTCGGTAACATCAATGCCGTCTATTTCTATTTTACCTTGGGTTGGCTTTAAAAGTGCATTAAAGTGCTGGATAAGTGTGGATTTTCCCGAGCCCGTATGCCCGATTATCGCCAAAAAATCGCCCGTCGGTATTTCAAAACTGACATTGTCAACTGCTTTTTTTTCAAATGGCATACCTTGCTGATATATATATGTCAGCCCCGTAACCTTAATCATTTTTTGTCCCCTTTTTTCAGCTTTTCAAGAATTGCCCTGTGGCATTCGTCAATGGTAATTATATCTCCGGGCAGGTCGATACCCTGCTTTTTAAGTTCAAAAACAAGCTCTGTCACCTGCGGTACATCAAGCCCTAATTCCTTTATTTTCTCCACCTGTGAGAATATCTTTGACGGCGTGTCATCTAAGGCAATTACCCCGTGATTCATAACAACAACACGGTCAGCGATTGCCGCCTCCTCCATAAAATGTGTGATCAAAACAACTGTCATATTCCGTGTTTTATTGAGATTCTTTATGGTTTTGATAACCTCGCTCCTACCCTTTGGGTCGAGCATTGCCGTCGGCTCATCTAAAATTATACATTCAGGCTCCATTGCCAAAACCGCAGCTATTGCGATACGCTGTTTTTGCCCTCCCGAGAGGCGTGACGGTGAGCTTTTTGCAAACTCGGACATATTTACGGTTTCAAGACATTCGTCAACACGGCGTCTTATTTCGGCAGGTGGTACACCTAAATTTTCAGGTGCAAATGCGACTTCGTCCTCGACAATCGCCGCAACCATTTGATTGTCCGGATTCTGAAAAACCATACCCGCCGTACTTCGTATATCAAAAACCTTCGTTTCGTCCCTCGTGTCCATTCCCGCTACATAAACGGTGCCGCCTGAGGGAAGCAAAATTCCGTTAAAGGTTTTGGCAAGTGTGGATTTACCTGAGCCGTTATGTCCCAAAACCGCAACAAAACTACCCTTTTCTATGTGCAGGTCAAGACCTTTGAGCACATAGGTTTTAGGCTCTTCTTCATCATATGTAAATGTAATGTTTTTAGCATCAATCATAATAATCAGTTTCCATTCCACCGACAGCTTATTCCACAGGGCAAAACCATTTGTTTATCCTGCATCATAAGCCCGATTTCGTCACAGCTTATTTCCCCTCCGAATTTTTTCTTCAGAGTAAGCGTCATAACATTTTCCAGAATTGTTTTTGAAAGTCCCGTTGTATAGGCGTTTATCAGGAAAAAGAGCGGTTTATCCGAAAGGATTTTTACGCAGTCGCAAACGAGCGGGTAAAGCTCGTCCTCTATTTTCCAAAGTTCGCCCTTTGGACCTCTGCCGTAAGACGGCGGGTCCATAATGATTGCGTCGTACTTTTTGCCACGCCGTATTTCCCTTGCTACAAATTTTTTGACATCATCTACAATGTATCGTACAGGCTTATCGGAAAGTCCCGACGCGTCAACGTTTTCCTTTGCCCAGGACACCATGCCTTTTGATGCGTCAACGTGGCACACTTCAGCACCTGCCGACAGTGCCGAAACCGTTGCACCGCCTGTGTATGCGAAAAGATTTAAAACCTTTATCGGTCTTTCGGCATTTTTTATAAGCCTTGTAAACCAATCCCAATTAACCGCTTGTTCGGGAAAAAGACCTGTATGCTTAAACCCCATAGGCTTTATATTAAAGGTCAGATTTTTGTAGTTCACCGTCCACCTGTCAGGGATTTTTTTATTGAAAATGTCCCAATGTCCGCCCCCCGTATTACTCCTTTTATATGTCGCATCTGTCTTATTCCAAAGAGCCGTTTTGGACTTTTCCGTCCAGACCGCCTGTGGCTCAGGACGCCTCAAAAGGACATTTTTCCAATATTCAAGTTTTTCCCCCTCTGCCGCATCTATTAAGATGTAGTCCTGCCATTCATCTGCACACCACATAGCGTTCTCCCGTTATTTTTTTATTTGCAAAAGTCGTACAACAATGGGCGATAAAAAGATGTTTATGCCCATTTCGACTAAGAAATTCACTCCTACAAAGGCTATTATCATAAACTGTGCAATGCTTCCCTCCCAACCTGCCGATAGGGCAATCTGCGATACCGTGTCCATAAAGAACAGCCGACAGCCTAAAAGGAAAATGCCCGTATTCACAATTGGGCAAACTATTGCCGATACCATCACCGAAAGATATACGCCGCCGATTTTACGCATAGCTTTATAAGTAAGTCCCGAAGCAAACCCGCAGCCTATGCCCTTTAACAGCACCGTAAGCACCGTACCCCAAACGCTGACTGCCAAAAATATCGCCGCGTCACCGCTTACCAAAACCGCTATTCCGAAAACAAACCCGAGCCATGCCGCAACCCACGTACCGCACACAGCCGCTCCTATAACTATCGGAATAAGGACTGTCGATATGGAAAAAGTGCCAAATTTTATAACACAGCCAAAATATTGCAAAACAAAAACTATTGCCGTAAGTATTGATGCCAAAGTCAGTTCTCTTGTAGTCATTTTAGTTTTCATTGAAATTCGCTCCTTAACAATTCATAGATATCGAAATTTTACCACAAATTGCCGTTTCGGTCAATAGTTTATAAGCCTTTGTAATATATTTGAAATCCCATAAAATATGTAGTATAATGGAAAAAGAGGTGGTTTTATGCGTGAATTTTTGCTGACAGTCCCGGAAGAGCTTTCGGGAAAAGATATAAAATACATTCTGAAAAACCGTTTTGCCTTTTCGGGCAGGTTAATTACCTCGTTAAAAGAGGGCAACGGCATAACCTTAAACGGTAAAAAGGAATTTGTAAATAAAACCGTTGTTTTTGGCGATATTTTGAAAATCACGCTTTTTGACAAGGCTTCGGAAAACATACTGCCTGAGAATTTGCCCTTGGAAATTCTATTTGAGGACGAGGATTTGCTTATCATAAATAAGCCTCCGAAGATGCCCACGCATACATCTGTTTACCACACGAGCGGAACGGTCGCAAACGCTGTTTTATATTACTTCAAGGACCGCCCATTCACCTTCCGTGCACCGTCACGTCTTGACCGCGACACCTCCGGCGTTTTGATTATCGCAAAAAATGCGTGGAGTAGTGACTGCATCTGTCGTGCCATAAAAAACGGCGAATTTGAAAAGGAGTATATTGCCGTCTGCGTCGGTACATTGGCAGAAAAAAACGGCACAATTACCGCACCTATCAAGCGTGAAAAAGAGGGAATCATAAAAAGAATGATTGCAGGTGACGGCAAACCTGCCGTGACCGATTATGAAGTGATTGAAGAATTAAACGGTTTGAGCCTGATAAAACTGCACCCGAAAACAGGCAGAACGCATCAAATCCGCTTACATCTTGCCTATATCGGCGTTCCGATTTATGCTGATTTTTTGTACGGCACCGACGTTACGGGCGAAAGAATACGTCTGCACTGCCACAGCGTAAGTTTTCCGCACCCTGTAACCAAAAAGTATATGAAAATAACCGCTCCCATACCGAAAGATATGGAGCTTTTAGCGATTTCTCAGAATTTATAGGACTTTAACACCGTTTCTATCCGCTCTTTTGCCGATAAAACGTGTCCCTCCGCCATAATATCACTGCCTCCGCCCTTTCCCAAAAGGTCGGAATTGAGCATTTTTACAAAATCCTTGAGACCGCTTTTTGCTGCTAATATATAGCTGTACCCGTCTTTATCGTTACCCGAAAAAACGGCAAATATTCCGCCAACCCGATTTTTGCCCTCATTGGCAAGTATCCTTAGGGCATTTTTGTCCGTAATATCGGCAAAAACATAATAGTTCCCGTCTGTTTGCGGGATATTTTCGGCTTGTATTATTGCAAGTTTTTTTATTTCCTCTGCCCATTCCCTTTTCAAAGAATCAAAATCATTCTTGAGCTTTATAACCGCCTTTTCCGCATCGACTTGCGGTACGGACAGCATAGTTGATATGGCGGAAACGCTTGTTTGCTTTTCGGAATAATCCGAAAGTGCGTCTTTTCCGCATATCATCCTTATCCGCACACCGCCTCTGTGACGTATCATATCGGTAAATTTTATTACTCCTATTTCGCCCGTTCTTTTAAGGTGCGGTACGCAACAGGCACATATGTCTATGCCCTCTATCTCGATTATTCTTATTTTTCCCAAAATATCGATTTTACTGCGGTAGCTTATCTTTTCAAGCTCTTCCTCCGTAGGATAACTTGCCGTTATCGGCAGATTTTTCCAAACGGCTTCATTTGCAAGTAGTTCCAGCTTGGAAAGCTCTTTTTCGCCGATTTCCGCATCATAATCAACGGTGACTCCGCTACCGTCAAGATGAAACCCGACATTATTCAGTCCGAATTCAGAAAATGCGAGTCCTGAAACGATATGCTCCGCACTGTGATGTTGCATTTTGCGGAAACGCCCGTCAAAATCAAGTTTTCCCGACACCGTTTTGCCTATTTCAATCGGATTTTCGACAATATGATAGACCTCGTCATTTTGGGTAAAAACCGACAAAACCGCCTGTCCGTCAAGCGTTCCGCTGTCACATTCCTGTCCTCCTGCCGTCGGGAAAAATGCCGTTTTGCTGAGCAAAACCGCATATCCGTTTTCACGTGGGATACATTTTTTAACCTCTGCCGTAAAATCCTTTATATAGCTATCCTCATAATACAGCTTAATCATTTTTTTCACCCGATAACGCCTTATCTACCTGCATCATAATCGCACATTCCATACGCTTTTTAAAAAGTTTGCACCCGTATTCATACACTTTTCCTATATCGCCCGACGCATGATACGCATTTGCGGCACAACCGCCCGAACAGTAGAGTTTTGCCCAGCAATCCTGACATTCACTGCGTGAATAGGCATTGCATTTTCTGAATTTTTCGCGGAGTGTAGTATTCGTTACGCCGTCCCGGATATTGCCCATACTGTATTTTTCGTCACCGACAAACTGATGACATGGGTAAAGCTCACCCCAAGGCGTGACCGCCAAATATTCCGTGCCCGAACCGCAACCCGATATGCGTTTATATATGCAAGGTCCGTTTTCCAAATCTATCATATAGTGATAAAATGTAAACCCGCGTCCCTCTTTGTCACGCTTTAGCATTTCCTTTGCCAAAAGCTCGTATTGATTGAACAAAATCGGCAAATCTGCCTCCGTCAAGGCACATTCATCCTCCGGCGAACAGACAACAGGCTCCATACTGAGTTCCTTAAATCCTAAATCCGCCATATGCAGAATATCGTTTAGAAAATCGGTGTTTTTATGCGTATAAGTGCCTCTTATGTAATAACTCTTATCGCCACGCTTTTTGACAAACTCCAAAAATTTCGGAACAATTACATCATAGCTTCCCTTTCCGCTGTAATCCTTTCGGAAACGGTCATGCACCTCACGGCGTCCGTCTAAGCTGAGTACAACATTATTCATTTCCTTGTTGCAAAAATCGGTCACTTCATCGTCAAGCAACACGCCGTTTGTGGTAAGGGTAAATCGGAAATTCTTGCCGTGTTTCTTTTCTATGCTTCTCGCATATTTTACAATTTCCTTTACTGTTTCAAAATTCATAAGCGGTTCACCGCCGAAAAAATCCACCTCAAGATTTTTTCTGTCGCCTGAATTTTCGATAAGGAAATCTATCGCCCTTTTACCTACTTCCAAGCTCATAACAGCTCTATCACCGCTGTATTTTCCCTGCCCCGCAAAACAGTAGCTGCAATTTAGGTTGCAGGTATGCGAAACGTGCAGACAAAGTGCCTTTATGACGTTATTTTTATTCTTTAACATATCCGCTTTATCGGCATAAATATCCTCGCAGAAAAGCTGTTTTGAATTTCTTAGTTTTTCGATATCGTCTATGCAGGACAAAACATCTTTTTCCGTTATGCCGTATTTTTCAGTGATTTGTTTTACGATTTCGTCGGTTTCGGTTTTTCCGTACATACCGATTATGTCATATGCCACCTCGTCAACGGCATGGACAGAGCCACTTGCAATGTCCAAAACAATGTTATATCCGTTCAGCTTATATTGGTGTATCATTTTTTTGTTTCCTTCCGGTTTAATAAAATTGCCGACTGAAACATTCAGCCGGCATATTTATCATTATTTTCTTTCACAGGGCTGATTTGCAACTCCGCATGAGGTCTTACATGCAGATTGGCATGACGTCTGACATTCTCCGCATCCGCCCTCGCAGTTTATAAGATTTCTTGTTACAAGCGTCTTTATCCTTGACGTGTTTTCGCAGGGCTGATTCGCAACTCCGCATGAGGTCTTACATGCAGATTGGCATGACGTCTGACATTCTCCGCATCCGCCCTCGCAGTTTACTAAATCTCTCGTTATCAATGTTTTAATTCTGTTCATTTTTATTCTCCTTACAAAATTCTCACTACCGCTATTATATAGTCTTTTTTTGCCGTTGTCAAGTGATTTTCATAACAAGTATTTTATCACCGTCTATGTCGCCCAAAAGTGACAAACCGCCTTTGCGGTATTCACATATTTTTTTTACCGTTTCTTCTGTGATTTTTTCATCCGGCACTAAAATCGGAACTTCGGGCGGATAGGCAAAAACATACCCTGCGGAAATTCTTCCGCATAGATTTTTTATGTCGCAAAATTCCGCATCTTCCAAAATCCGAACCCTTCCGGAAGGATCTGAAACTGCAGGTTTAGGCGGATTCGGTGCAGATTTGATTATTTTGTCGATTTTAATAAGTGCTTTTGCAAGTTTTTTTAAATTCTTTGGGCTATCTCCCGCACCTGTCATACAAATCACATAGTGCGGTGCTGTCATTTCCGGCTCAATTCCGCATTTTCGCAAGTTCTCTGAAAGAAATGCCCCGTTTTTGTTTTTGGGAAAAAGAACAATTTTGCTTTTATCAAGGTCGAAAAATTCTTTTGCGTCATTTTTTAAAAACTTGATATTTTCAAGTGCGGAGATTTTATTATAAAACCTTTCAAGATTATTTTCCCAAGCATCAAAAATCTTGTTTTCACGCGTTTTTAAGGCGTTTATGCACCCATCTATTGACGAGAGCAAAATATATGACGGACTGCTCGTTTCAAAAACGGCAAGTTTTTTTAAAACTTCCGTTTCATCAATCAGCTTTCCTGAAAGATAGCATACTGCCGTCTGTGTAAGGCTCATAAGCGTCTTGTGCAGACTCTCTACCGTCGCATCAGCACCAAGGCTTAATGCGTCTTTCGGAAATCCGCCAAAGCCTAAATGTGCACCGTGTGCCGCATCAACCAAAACGGGAATATTATTTTTATGCGAAATCCTGCATATCGCCTCAATGTCGCTTATTACGCCCTCGTATGTGGGGCTTGTTAAAATTACAAGCTTGGCGTCGGGATTTTCTTTGATTTTTTTCTCTATCTCCAAGGCATTTATCGAGCCTGAAATTCCGTATTTATTATCCTTTTCGGGATAGACAAAAACAGGCTTTGCACCCGAAAGCTCTATTCCGTTATATACCGATTTGTGACAGTTCCGTGCCACTATGACCTTATCGCCCGTTTTCAAAACGGCACAAATAACCGCCAAAATTCCGCAAGTTGAGCCGTTTACAAGATAAAAACAGCTGTCCGCACCTCTTTGCTTTGCGGCATTTTCCATAGACTCTTTTAAAATTCCCGACGCATTATGCAGATTGTCAAATCCGTCAATTTCGGTTATGTCTATATCGGCAAAGTTTCGAAGATACGGGAAAGCTTTCCCGTTCCGCTTATGACCGGGCATATGCATAGGGATTTTTTTATTTTTTTTAAGCATTTCTAATAAGGTTTTCATAAAATTCCCTTTCAAAAAATCCGCTTTCAAAGCGGATTTTTATATAGTAATTGAATGTACATACGGTGCGTCCTTAAAAGTCCTTAAAATATCATTATAATCTATATCCGCGTCAATAGAAACGTCCATCTCGACTTCAATATAGCCGTCATCTTTTTTTCTGCATTTCATACCGCCAACCGATATATTATATTTTTCAAGCATATTGTTAAGAAAATCCATAGCTTCTTCGCTGTCGGTTATAGTCGCCGTCATAATTTCCTCGCTCGGCATATGCAAAATTTTATAGTTCTTATGCAGAATCACCTGTGTGATAACAAGTAGCCCCGTTGCCACTATGCCGATAACATAAAGT
>JAFSSG010000031.1 GCA_017451145.1 Clostridia bacterium | reverse complement strand
TTTATGAACTTTTTATGAACAACTGTTGAAGTTTTGGGACGTTTAATATATAATGTAGAAAAACGGATTTAAGGAATGATTTTTATTATACCTGTTAAGAAAAATGACAAGATAACCGTTACAGTTTCTTCGGTTTCTTCAGACGGAAGCGGCATCGCAAAAATTTCAGGCTATACCCTCTTTATCCCGCAAACGCTCCCCGAAGATGTGGCAGAAGTGCTCGTTGTTAAAGTAAAATCAAATTACGGCTACGGTAAGCTTTTAAAAATAATATCTCCATCTCCCCACCGCATCAAATCGCCTTGTCCGCATTTTGAAAAATGTGGGGGTTGTCAGCTTATGATGGCGGATTATGGTTATCAGTTGGAAATAAAAAAAGGCTTTGTTAAAGACGCCCTTTTGCGTCTTGGCGGAATTACGGCAAATGTTGATATAGTCGGTGCGGATACGCCTTTCCGATATCGGAACAAAATGGTATTTCCGTTTGGAAAAGACGGCGTTTGGGGCTTTTACCGTGAGCACAGCCATGATGTTGTACCTCTTTCGGACTGTCTTTTAGGCGATAAAATCAATAAGGATATTTTAAACACCATAGCCAAATATATGAAGAAATTTGGCGTTTTGGCATATGACGAGGAATCTCATAGCGGTATTATCCGTCGTGTTTTTATAAGAAATACCGATACGGAATTTTTGGTTGTTATATCGGCAAACGCCGATTCTCTGCCATATTCTGACGAACTTATAAAAATGCTCCGTGCCGTTTCGGACAAAATTTCAGGGATAATTTTAAATGTCAATAAAAAGCAAACAAACTTGGTGCTTGGTAGTAAAAACATTGTCCTTTGGGGTAAAAACACACTTTTGGCAACTATTTTAGGGGTTAATTATGAGGTTTCACCCGAAAGCTTTTTTCAGGTAAATTCCAAGCAGACAGAAAAGCTATACTCAGCAGCACTCGATTTTGCGGATATCAAAGACAGCGACACAGTTTTGGATATCTATTGCGGTATCGGTACAATCACGCTTTCCGCATCAAAAACTGCAAAAAAGGTTATAGGAATTGAAGTGGTCGAAAAGGCAATAGAAAATGCCAAAGAAAATGCCAAACGAAATGGCATTGTAAATGCGGAATTTTACTGCGGAGAGGCTGAAAATTTAGTTCCAAAGCTCATAAATAGCGGAATTTCCCCCGATATTGTAATTTTGGACCCTCCGAGAAAAGGAAGCGACAATAAAACACTTTTGGCAATAGCAAAGGCAATGCCAAGACGCATTGTTTATGTTTCCTGCAATCCTGCAACACTTGCAAGGGACGCCAAATTTTTGCAAACCTTCGGTTATAAAATCCGGAAGGCTACAGCAGTAGATATGTTCCCTCACACTGCACATATTGAGTGCGTGGCGGTTTTTAAACAAAATATTTAGGAGAAATTATGAAAAAAATATGTGCGATAATTTCGGGCGGAGAATTTACACCGCCGGACAGCATAAATAGTGCAGACTTTATAATAGCCTGTGACAAGGGCTATGAATATGCAACGATGAGCGGAATAACCCCAGACCTTATTATCGGGGATTTCGACTCACTTTCAGGCGAGTTGCCGAGCGGAATAAAGACGATAACTCTGCCCTGTGAAAAGGACGAAACAGATACAATGGCGGCAGTAAAATATGCGGTGGATAACGGTTTTTCCGAAATTCATATTTTCTGCGGATTAGGCGGACGGCTTGACCATCTTTTAGGAAATTTACAAACAGCAGCGTTTGCCGCAAAGGCTAAGGTTTTTGTTAAAATATTCGATACCGAAAACGAGATTTATGTTTTTTCAAATTCCCAAATCTCCATTCCGAAAAAAGACGGCTTTTCAATATCGCTCATCTCATTAACCGATAAATGTGAAAATGTCAGCATTTCCGGCGGGAAATATACGCTAAAAAATGCTGTTTTAACAAATATGTCAACGCTTGGCATAAGCAACGAATGGGTTGACAGCATAACAGTTTCCGTAGGAGACGGAGTCTTAGCTGTGGTCATGTCAAAAATGGGTGAAAAAAAATGAGCGTAAAATCAATCAGTTACATATCGATCACGAGCATAATAATTGCTGTATGTGCTTGGCTTACAATACCGTCTGTCGTTCCCTTTACAATGCAGACCTTCGGCATATTTTTTGCACTTTTGTTTTTGGGCGGGAAAAAGGGCACGGCATCGATTTTCATATATCTGTTTTTGGGCGGAATAGGACTGCCCGTTTTTTCCGGATTCTCCGGCGGTTTTTCACAGCTCTTCGGTCTTACGGGCGGTTATCTTTTAGGATTTTTATTGACGGGCATAATTTATATGATTTTTGAACGTATTTTCGGTAAATCGCTTAAAATTTCCATTATTTCGCTTGTTTTAGGGCTTTTTGTATGCTATCTTTTCGGCACAATATGGTTTTTTATCTACAAGGGAACGATTAGCTTTGTGTCTGCTGTTTTAATATGCGTTGTTCCGTTTATTATACCAGACTTATTAAAGCTATCTCTTGCGGTTATCGTTACAAATAAAACAAAAAAGTTACTGTATTTTTAAAAGAACTTTTGGTTCGCAAAATTTGCAACGACTATTATGAACAAAAGTCCAATTATATTTTAAGAGGTGTTGTGAATGAATAAAAATCGAAGTTTTTGGGGATTGCTGCTGGATTTAATTTTGATTGTATTTACAGGCGGCATATGGTTTATATGGATACTAATCCGTTACCTTATGAAGAGAAAATATAATATAAATCCAATTTATCTGACAATAGGCAATCTCACAAACAAAAAGAATTAAAGGAGTTTTTATTATGAAATTTGACAAGAAAAAAATTAACGAAGGATTAGAAAATCTCGCAGGGAAAGCAGACAATATTGCATCAAATATATCCGACAAAACAAAAGATATTGTTGCTAAATCAAAAGACACTGTTACTTCCAAACTTGATATAACAGGGGACGGAAAGGTTGATATAGAGGACATAATCGTCCTAAGCCTAAAAACCCCCGGAGTCAGCATCAGCAGAAACGAATTTCTTTCTAAAGAATTTATGAAAAAATATCCAAATGAGACCATCGAAAAAGCGATATCATCAACTCCATCAAATGCCGGTATTTCTATCGAAGAAGTCAATTCTATTGCTGATGAAGTTATAAAATTTGAAAGAAACTGTGTAACAAGCATTTCTTTTGCACTCGGTGCCCCTGGCGGTGCAGCAATGGCTGCAACAATTCCTGCAGATATAATTCAATATTACGGATATATGTTAAGGGCTGCCCAAAAAATGATGTATTTATATGGTTTTCCCGAAATAAACACAGAAATAAAAGGCGAAAACTTTGATTCGGAAACGCTTAATATTCTTATCGTATGCTTAGGTGTTATGTACGGAGTAGCCGGTGCAAATAATGCGATAAAAGCAATGGCAAAAGCCCTTGCGAGTGGGGTGGAAAAAAAGCTTATGAAGACAGCTCTTACAAAAGGTGCAATTTACCCTGTTGTAAAACGCATATCAAGAGAATGGTTTAATACTAAAATAACAAAAGAAATTTTTGCAGGTTTCTTCAAAAAGGCAATACCCGTTGTTGGCGGAGTTATTGGCGGCGGAATTACATACGCCACATTTAAACCTTGCTGTGAAAAGTTGAAGGCTTCCTTGCAGGATACAATATTAAGTAATCCAAATCATAAGGAAATCAATGAAGAAAACATTATTATTGATACTGAATATTCCGAAACAATATAGAAAATTAACCGACTATTGATGAAGGAGAATAGTGATATTTTATGATAAAGTCTTTAATAGATTTAAAATGGCACTTGAACAGTCTTGTCGGACATATTACATTTGATTACAATGGACATTCTTGTGGTATTGACCCAATTTCCAAAGAAAGGTTTGAAATGTGGTATGGTGATGATTGCGTTACTATCAAAAGCATAGACGAAGCATTTAGTAAACCATTCTTTAATGGTCTTGCTTTGAATGACATTTGGGACGATGTCACGAATATTGATTATTGATTTATTAAAACAAATTCTCCAAATCGTAAAAAAGCGTCTTTTTGACGCTTTTTTTATTCTATTCCCAAGTCGTTATTTATGATATTTGCTTTTTTTATGCTGTTTTTTCCATAAGTTTTGCGGATTTTATCGATTGCAAGTTCCAAGCTTTCCTCTTTTTTTGTGTCGGTGTCTTCAAACAGGCTGATTTGTCCGCCAACATCACTGCTTACAAAACCGCTCCCCGTTACCGTCAGCATTCTTATCGGCTTTTTCATACTCCAATTTGATGCTACAAGCATTTCCGCCACTTCTAAAAGCTCTTTTGCCAGATATGTCGGCTTGTCCAAATGTTTTTGCCGTGAAATAGTTTTAAGCTCTGCATCCTTTATATGCACGGTTACAACGGTACATTTTATATTTTTTTCACGCATTTTTGCCGCAACATACTCGCAAAGCACCGAAAGTCCTTTTCGGACATCCTCACGACCTACAAGGTTTCTTGAAAATGTTCGTCCCCTCCCTATTGATTTTGCTTCCCTTTCATAGTCGATGCTCATAACAGGCGAATTATCCTCGCCACGTGCGTATTCCAAAAGCAGAAGTCCTGTTTTTCCGAGCAGTTTTTCGATAAATGTGTCATCCGCATTTGCCAAATCGCCGATAGTTCGGATATTCGCATTATAAAGTCTCTTATACGCACTTTTACCGATAAAAATCATATCGGAAACAGGCAACGGATAAATTATTTTTTTATAGTTTTCCCTCGAAATAACAGTTGTTGCGTCAGGTTTTTTATAATCACTGCCCATTTTCGCAAAGATTTTATTAAATGAAACGCCGACAGACACGGTGATTCCCAGCTCTTTTTTCACGCGTTCCCTTATAGTATCTGCGATTTTTTCGCCGTTTCCGAAAAGTTTAGTACTACCCGTTACGTCAAGCCAACTTTCATCAATGCTGAATTTTTCGACAAGGTCTGTAAAGTCTGAGTATATTTTATTGATTTTTTCGGAATATTCCTCGTAAAGCTTATATCTTGGAGGAACAAGCACTAAATCAGGGCATTTTTTCAGCGATTCCCATATAGGCTCCGCCGTTTTTACGCCGTATTTTTTCGCAATTTCATTTTTGGCAAGTATTATTCCCCGCCGTTTTTCCGGATCGCCCGCAACCGCAAGTGGCACGTCCCACAAAAGCGGATTTTGGGCACACTCAACAGATGCAAAAAAGTTATTGCAGTCACTATGCAAAATTATTCGGTCTTTCATACGTTTACCCTTCCTAAAAGATATACAGCTCCAAGATTTAAAAGCATCATAAGAGGTACGCCCACCGTAAACTTTAAATGCTTTGTTTTATGCCTGAAAAACTGCATACCTAAAAATGCACCTGCTCCACCCATAAAAAATGCCATTAAAAGCAATTTTCTTTCGCTTATACGCCATTTTTTATGTATTGCATTATGTTTATCGATTCCATACAATGCAAAAACTATTACATTCCAAATAACTAAAATTTCCATACAAAAACCGTCCTGATATACTATTAAAATTATAGTAGGACTTCACTTTATTGTCAATATATATTAAATTTTTGTTAAAAGGTACGTACCAATATTGCATACCCGAATATTATATGGTATAATATAGTAAAATATGTGAAGGAGTAGTGATTTTATGAGTACTTTTTTTGACGATTTAAAAGGTAAATTGTTTCAGGCTAAAGAAGGCGCCGGAAAAATTGCGAAGATTGCTCTTGATAAAACCACAAATGCAGTGGATATTACAAAACTGAATTTTGCTAAAGGCGAGGCGGAATCCAAAGTCAACAAGCTTTACGCAAAAATCGGTGAAACTATTTATGAGCGTTACAAAAACGGCGAAGAATTTGACGGTGTTATCGGCGAAGATTTAATTGAGATTGACCGTTTTAAAGCAGAGGTAGAAGATTTGAAGGCACAGATTGCCGCTCTTAAGAGCACCGCTCCCTGCCCCGAATGCGGTCAGCAAAATGACAAGTCGAGCGAATATTGTTCAAAATGCGGAGCAAAGCTTATCACAGACGATACCGAGCCTGACGACGTTGAAGATGAAGATGCTACTGTTGATGTAGCATCGGAGGAATAAAATTTAAAAATGCACTTCTTGCGAAGTGCATTTTTTGTTATCTTTGTACTCTGCCTGAGCCGTCGCCACCTGCTAAGTTATCAACATCCGCTCTTGTTACCAAGTTAAAATCGCCCGGTATTGTATGCTTTAAGGCTGAAGCTGCAACACCGTATTCAAGTGCTGACTTAAAATCTTTACCGTCAACAAATCCACAGATAACGCCACCTGCAAAGCTGTCGCCGCCACCTACTCTGTCAACGATAGGGGTAATTCTGTATTCTCTTGAATGATAGAATTCTTTGGTGTCCCTGGAGTAGATACATGCCGACCAGCCGTTATCGGAAGCGGAATGACTTACTCTGAGTGAGCTTATAACATATTCAAAATCGAATTTTGCTACCATTTGCTCGAATATACTCTTATAACCCGCAAGTTCTAATTCTCCGCTTGTTACGTCGGTATTTCCCGGCTTGAATCCGAGCACTTTTTCCGCGTCCTCTTCATTTCCGATACAAATATCAACATACTGCATAAGGTTTGTCATAACCCTTTGAGCCTTTTCGCTTGTCCATAATTTCTTTCTGAAATTCAAGTCACAGCTTACCTTAACTCCGTGTTTTTTAGCAGCTTTTAATGCTGCTTCTGTAAGCTCTGCCGCTTTATCTGATACGGCAGGAGTTATGCCGGTAAAATGAAACCAATCTGCGTCTTCAAAAATCTTATCAAAATCGAAATCGGATATTTCCGCCTCAGAAATAGCAGAATGTGCTCTGTCATAAATTACGCTTGACGGACGCATAGCAGAACCTGTTTCCAAAAAATAAACTCCGAGCCTTTCTCCGCCCTTTGCTATATTTTTTGTTTCAACGCCGTACTTTCTGAGTGCAGCGATTGCCGCCATACCTATCGGGTTATTTGGAACTTTTGTGACAAACTCCGCATCGTGACCGTAATTCGCCAAAGATACAGCAACATTTGCCTCGCCACCGCCGTAATTGATGTCAAATTCGTCTGCCTGAATTATTTTTTCGTTATTGGGAGTTGAAAGTCTTAACATTATTTCTCCCATAGTTATAATCTTAGCCATTTTGCTCCTCCTTTTCCAAAGCTTCTTTTACAAAGAAACTTCCGCCTATTGCCGCTATTTTATCAAATGCTAAAAATTCATCTATATTACTTCTGTCAACTCCGCCCGTTGGTATAAACTTAACCTGCGGGAAAGGTGCAGAAAGTGCTTTTAATGCCTTTAATCCGCCATAGACATTTGCAGGGAAAAACTTAACGGTTGTAATTCCAAGCTCTAATGCCTTCATAATCTCAGTTGGTGTTACGCAACCCGGATAATACGGGATATCCTTCTCTTTGCATACCTTTGCGACACTCTCTGAAAGTCCCGGTGAAACAATGAATTTTGCTCCTACGTCTATTGCATCACGGCACTGCTCCTCATTTATAATAGTACCTGCACCAATCAGCATATCGGTATATTTTTCTGCCGCTATTTTAATAGCGTCCTTTGCACATGCCGTACGGAAGGTTATTTCCGCACAGTTGATGCCGTTTTTCTTTAATGCAGGAAGTATTTTGTCAACCTCTGCAAGTTCCTTGATTACCACTACCGGTACATACTTTTCCATTTTCATACCCTCTTTTTTTATTTAGTATATATTCCTAAAAAACCAAAAAACCACGTATATCATTATATCACAATGCCAAAAATAAGCAATAGCTATGACAAAAAAAAACGGCAAAATTTTTGGAAAAATTTTGCCGTTTAAATTTTATCCCAGCCTTGCCTCGATTATTGCTGCAAGATATTTTGCCTTTTGCTTTATGATATCCATATTCTTGCCTTCAATCATAACACGCACACAAGGTTCTGTACCTGATGCACGAACTAAAACTCTGCCGTTTCCGTCAAATTCTTTTTCAAGATTTTCAATTTCCTCTAAAATTACGCTGTCATTATTATAGTTGTTTTTCTTTTTATTGGAAACCTTTGCATTTATTATGCATTGAGGCATTGTGTCATAGATTTTTGCAAGTTCGGAAAGCTTTTTGCCTGACAGTTTAACGATTTTCAACAGATTGAGTGCCGAAACAAGTCCGTCACCAGTTGTATTGTGGTTTAGGAATATGATATGCCCTGACGCCTCACCGCCGAGATTATATCCGCTTTTTAGCATCTCTTCAAGAACGTATCTATCGCCCACTGCTGTTCTTACCGTTTTTATGCCGAGCTCCTCAGCCTTTAAGACAAGTCCCAAATTTGACATAACGGTAATTACGAGAGTGTCTTTTATCAAAAGTCCCTGCTCTTTTAAGAATTTAGCACAGATGAGCATAACCTTATCACCGTCTAAAACCTCGCCGTTTTCATCTGTAACCATAAGTCTGTCTGCATCGCCGTCAAATGCCAAGCCCACATCAACGCCCACATTTTTAACATAGTTTGACAGGTCTTTAATATGCGTTGAACCGCAATTTAAGTTTATATTAGTGCCGTTCGGGTGATTATGTATAACAAACGGCTCAGCACCAAGAGAAGAAAGCACTTTCGGTGCCGTTTTTGAACTTGCACCGTTCGCACAGTCAACAGCGATACGCATACCGTTTAAGTCACAATCTATGACGCTTTTTGCAAACTCGCAATAATCGGCAATTGCCGTTTCGCATCTTTTTACAATACCTACGGCATCTCCTGTCGGAAGGTCTATTTCCTCAGCATTATCAAGGATTATTGCCTCAATCCTGTTTTCAATTTCATCGTTTAATTTGTAGCCGTTAGAATTGAAAATCTTGATACCGTTATATTCTGCCGAGTTATGCGATGCAGAAATCATTATTCCCGCCTCTGCCTCATATTTCCGCGTCAAAAACGCAACCGCAGGTGTCGGAATGACGCCAAGCGTCACAACCTCTGCCCCTACCGAACATAGTCCTGCTGTCAAAGCAGCCTCTAACATATCACACGATATACGTGTGTCTTTTCCTATCAAAACCTTTGGCTTCCTATGCGATTCCTCCGTCAGAACGAAGGCTGCCGCACGGCCTATTTTAAATGCCAATTCACAGGTCAGCTCTTGATTTGCCACACCTCTTGCACCGTCTGTGCCAAAAAGTCTTCCCATAATATTTTCCTCCCCAAATTATTCGACTGTAACCGATTTTGCAAGATTTCTCGGCTTATCTACATCAAAGCCCTTTTCCGTACATACATAATACGCCAACATCTGAAGCGGTATTATTGCGGGTAACGGTGCTAAAAGCGGATCGATCTGCGGAAGCTCAACAATATCTCCGTATGCCGCCGTATCGGACATACATGACGTAAAGCCTATTGTCTTAGCACCTCTTGCCAAAACTTCCTTTACATTACTGCTTAATTTATTGCTTATATTTGGATTTGTGCAGATAGAAATAACAACCGTTCCGTCATCTATCAAGGCAATCGGTCCGTGTTTTAATTCACCACTTGCATATGCGTCGGAATGAATATAGGAAATCTCCTTTAATTTTAATGACGCTTCCATAGCTACGATATAGTCAAGTCCACGTCCCAAGAAATATATATCGTGTTCACCGGCAATAGCCTTGGCAACTTCTTTGATTTTCGGTGCTTTGTCCAATATTTTTTCAACAATTCCGTCCATTTTCAAAAGCTGATTTTTTAAATCGTCAAGCACATGATTGGGAACGGATTTTCTCTGTTCGGCAAAATATATTGCAAAGAGATAAAATGCAACAAGCTGTGTTGTATATGCTTTCGTTGAAGCAACCGCAATCTCCGGCCCTGCATATGTATAGAACACATAGTCCGCCTCTCTCGCAACCGACGAGCCTACAACATTTGTTATAGCATAAACCTTATTACCAAGCTTTTTCGCCATTCTGAGTACCGCAAGTGTATCTGCCGTTTCGCCGGATTGACTTACTACCAAAACAGCGGTATCCTTGCTTATGAGCGGTTCGCCGTAACGGAATTCCGACGCCAAACACACTTCGCAAGGTATTTTTGCCAAAGTTTCAATTACCTTTTTGCCTATCAGTCCTGCATGATATGCTGTGCCACAGGCAACGATATAGATTTTGTTTATGTCATCGGCAAACTCCAAGTTATCCAAAACAATGTTTAAATCCTTATCAATCCTGCCCCTTAAAGTATTTCTTATCGCCTGAGGCTGCTCATGGATTTCCTTTAACATAAAGTGGTCATAGCCCTCTTTTTGCGACGCCTGAGCAGAAAACTGAACTCTGTAAATCTCTTTGTTTATCGGATTTTCATCAATATCGCATATTGTAACGCTATCCTTTTTTAAAGTGACAAATTCTCCGTCATTTAAAAGATAAACGTCGCGTGTTTCGGACAAAATCGCGGGGATATCAGACGCAATAAAGTTTCCGTCATCGGTAAGTCCTACAATTAGCGGACTGTCCTTCCTTACCGCAATTATCTTATCCGGCTCCGCTGTTGCAATAACGCCTATCGCATAGCTCCCGTCAAGCTTCTTTGCCGCTTTTCTTACTGCTGTCAAAAGGTCGCCGTCATAGTAATAGTCTATTAAGTTCGGTATAACCTCCGTATCGGTTTCCGATACAAAATTATAGCCCTTTTCAATCAAAAACTTTTTAAGTGCCTCATGATTTTCAATTATTCCGTTATGCACCACGGCAATAGTTCCGTCCTGATTTGTATGCGGATGCGAATTTTTTGCAGACGGCACACCGTGAGTCGCCCATCTCGTATGTCCTATACCGATATTTCCGTGTAACGGCTTAGTTTCAAGTATTTCACGAAGTCCTGAAAGTCTTCCTTTTTCTTTCCTTATTGATATTCCGTTATCGTCTAAAACTGCAATACCTGCCGAATCATAGCCCCTGTATTCCAAGCTTTCCAGCCCGGAAAGCAATAATTCTACGCAATCTCTTGCACCTATGTAACCTACTATTCCACACATAGAATATACTCCTTTATATTTAATTATAATATCGCACAAGCTTTTGTTCTCAGATTACTCCGATATTTGTGCTTATGCTCACGACATATCTGCCGCAGGGCATCCGCCGAAATTTCGATGCTCCCTGTCCTCGTCAGCCTATGTCGCAGTAGGCTCTGGCGCTTCTTTTTACGGTATCGGTTCGACTTAATAGAATTTTTACGACACACCAATACAGATGTATTATATACTATATTAGCATTTTTGTCAATATTTCATATATCAAAGCCATTTTTTAGATTTTTTACCAATTTAATGACCGAATTTTTAATTATAACATACATTTTGCATAAAAATTAAAATTTTTGCATATTTTTTCACTAAACTATTGACTTTATCCTATTTTTATGGTATAATTTATGCATAATTATTCATAATTTGATGAAAGGAATGTATATTTATGAAAAAAGAGGATATTAAAAAGGTAGTTTTGGCTTATTCAGGAGGACTTGACACATCTATAATTATACCGTGGCTCAAGGAAAACTACAATAATTGCGAGGTTATTGCCGTTTCGGGAAATGTCGGTCAAGCAGATGAGCTTGACGGCTTGGAGGAAAAGGCATTAAAAACAGGTGCATCAAAGCTGTATGTTCTTGACTTGACCGAAGAATATGTAAATGACTACATAATCCCGACAATGAAGGCGGGAGCTATATATGAGGACTATCTTTTGGGAACTTCACACGCACGTCCCTGCATCGCAAAAGGTCTTGTTGATATTGCAATAAAGGAAAATGCCGACGCAATTTGCCACGGCTGTACGGGAAAGGGCAACGACCAGGTACGTTTTGAACTTGCGATAAAGCATTTTGCACCGGATATGCCCATTATTGCACCTTGGCGTGAGTGGGACATAAAATCACGTGACGAGGAAATCGATTATGCAGAGGCTCACAATATTCCGCTTAAAATCAACCGTGAAACGAACTACTCAAAGGACAAAAACCTTTGGCATCTTTCCCATGAGGGACTTGACCTTGAGGATACAGGAAATGAACCTATGTACGAGAAAAAGGGTTTTTTGGAAATGGGAGTATCCCCTATCGATGCACCGGACAGCCCTACATATGTAACAATCGATTTTGAAAAGGGCATACCTACTGCACTTGACGGCAAAAAAATGAGTGCTAAAAATATTATCTTGGCGCTTAACGAGCTTGGTGGCAAGAACGGTATCGGAATAATAGACATTGTTGAAAACCGTCTTGTAGGTATGAAATGCCGTGGCGTTTATGAAACCCCCGGCGGTACTATTCTTTACAGGGCTCATGAGGCTTTGGAAAGCATTTGCCTTGATAAGCTCACCATGCACGAAAAACAAAAGCTTTCTATAACATTTGCAGAGCTTGTATATAACGGTCAGTGGTTTACACCGCTTCGTGAGGCACTTTCCGCTTTTGTTGACAAAACTCAGGAAAAGGTTACGGGAAAAGTTAAGTTAAAGCTCTACAAAGGCAACATAATAAAAGCAGGTGTTTGGAGTGAATATTCGCTTTACAGCGAAAGCATTGCAACTTTCGGAGAAAGTGATTATGACCAGAAGGATTCCAAAGGATTTATAAATCTTTACGGACTTCCCATCACCGTTCAGGCTATGGTTGACAAGAAAAACAAATAAATCTTTTTGGAGGGATTTTTGTGGCAAAAATGTGGGCAGGTCGTACAGACGGCGTAACCAGCAAAATTGCGGATGACTTCAATTCGTCGATTTCCTTTGACTCGCGTATGTTCCGTCAGGATATAAAGGGCAGTATGGCTCACGCCTCAATGCTCGGCGTCTGCGGAATTGTCGGAAAAGATGAGGCGGAAAAGATTATCGATACACTTGGCGATATTTTGGCGGACATTGAGAGCGGAAAGCTTGAAATTTCAAAGGACGCCGAAGATATACATATGTTTATTGAGGAGGTTTTGACCGAGCGGATTGGCGATATCGGCAAAAAACTCCATACGGCACGGAGCAGAAATGATCAGGTCGCTTTGGATTTCCGTCTTTATTTGAATGATGAAACGGAAATTATCGTAGAGAAATTAAAAAAGCTGATTTCCGAAATAACCGATAAGGCAGAAAAATACAAAACGGCGGTAATGCCGGGTTATACGCATCTGCAAAGGGCACAGCCTATCACATTTTCGCATCATCTTTTAGCATATGCGATGATGTTTCTGCGTGATATAGACAGGCTCACCGATTGCAAAAAGCGTATTTGCGTATCCCCAATAGGCAGTTGTGCTTTGGCAGGGACTACCTACCCTACCGACAGGCGTTTTGAGGCGGAAAAGCTCGGTTTTGACGCTTTCTGCCAAAACTCAATAGACGGCGTTTCGGACAGGGATTTTGCCGTTGAGTTTTTAAGCGGAATGGCACAGATTATGATGCACCTATCGCGTTTTTCAGAAGAAATCGTGCTTTGGTCAAGCTGGGAATTCAAATTTGTCGAACTTTCCGACGCCTTTACGACAGGATCTTCGATTATGCCTCAAAAGAAAAATCCGGATATGGCGGAGCTTGTACGCGGAAAAACGGGCAGAGTTTACGGGGATTTAATCGCACTTTTGACAACTTTAAAAGGACTTCCTCTTGCCTATAACAAGGATATGCAGGAGGATAAGGAAAGCGTTTTTGACGCTTTGGACACCGTAAAAGCCTCACTTGATGTATTTTGCGGTATGATTTCCGAAATGAATGCAAATACGGAAAATATGGAAAACGCAGCAAAAACGGGATTTATAAATGCAACCGATTTGGCTGATTATATCGTCGGAAAGGGGCTTCCCTTCCGTACCGCGTACAAAATTTCAGGAGAAATTGTGGCTTACTGCATAAAAAACGGTTTTGTTTTAGAAACATTGCCTCTCGAAAAGTACAAGGAATACGGCGACTTTTTCGAGGACGGCGTATATTCCGCATTAGACCTTAAAAATTGCGTAAAAAGGCGTATAAGCGAAGGCGGAACAGGTTTCGAATCAGTAGAAAAACAAATTGCTTGGGTAAGGGAAAGAATATGAAGAAAAAGATTTTTTTAGACGGAAGTGCAGGTACAACGGGGCTTCGAATTGCAGACAGATTAAAAAAGCGTTGCGACATTGAGCTTATAATTTTAAGTGACGACTTGCGAAAAGATTTATCGGCAAGAAAAGACGCCATAAACAGCTCCGATTTTGTGTTTTTATGCCTTCCCGACGATGCTGCAAAAGAGGCTGTGACGCTTGTAGAAAATGAGAACACCGTAATAATCGACACTTCAACCGCTCACCGAACAAGCGAGGCATTTACATACGGATTCCCTGAGCTTAAAGGTCAGCGTGAAAAGATTTCAATATCTAAAAGAATTGCAAATCCGGGCTGCCACGCAAGTGGATTTATTGCACTTGTCGCACCGCTTACGGAGTATGGCATTATAAAAAAGGACGCTCTTTTATCCTGTTTTTCAATTACAGGCTATTCAGGCGGAGGCAAAAAAATGATTGCGGAGTATGATGTTACGGAAGATGAGCTTTTTAAAGCTCCGCGTCAGTACGGGATTTCGCAAAACCACAAGCACCTTCCCGAGATGGCAAAATTTGCAGGTCTTGAAAATCCGCCCGTCTTCTCGCCCATTGTCGCACCTTTCTATTCTGGTATGGAGGTAACCGTTCCCCTATTTCCAAAGGATTTGGGCGTTAGAAAAAGTGATTTGGAAACGGTTTATTCTGATTTTTATAAAAGCGGACTTATTTATTTTGATAAAACCCCTGACGAAAACGGATTTTTGTCCGCATCAAAGCTTTCCGGACGTGATGATATGGAAATTTCAGTTTTAGGAAATGACGAGCGTTTAATACTTACAGCAAGATTTGATAATCTCGGCAAAGGTGCGTCAGGCTCGGCAATCCAGAATTTGAATATCGTTATGGGTATTGACGAAAGTACGGGACTTAACATAAAAAGGAGATAAATATGAAATTTACAGACGGCGGTGTATGTGCCGCAAAAGGTTTTTCCGCCACAGGACTGCACTGCGGAATACGGAAAAACAGGTCAAAAAAGGACTTGGCACTCATTATCAGTAGCGTTCCGGCAAATTCGGCAGCGGTTTACACGCAAAATCTTGTAAAAGGTGCACCTATTACGGTAACAAAAAAACACCTTGAAAACGGCATAGCAAGGGCAATTATTTGCAACAGCGGAAATGCTAATACTTGTAACGCTGACGGCATAGAAATCGCCGAAAAGATGTGCCGTATCCTATCCGAAAATTCAGATATTGCGGAAAATGATGTAATCGTCGCATCAACAGGCGTAATCGGGCAACCTCTTGACATAAACCCAATAAAAGACGCAATTCCCGATTTGGTAAAATCCCTTTCGGAAAACGGAAGTCTTGACGCATGTAATGCGATTATGACAACAGATACAATAGAGAAGGAAGTTGCCGTAGAATTTAGTTTGGGCGATAAAGTCTGCCACATAGGCGGAATTGCCAAAGGCAGCGGAATGATTCATCCGAATATGGCGACAATGCTTGTTTTTATTACAAGCGACGTTGCAATTTCTTCCGAAATGCTCAAGAAGGCTTTATCGGGTGATGTTAATAATACCTTTAATATGCTCAGTATCGACGGCGACACCTCGACAAACGATATGGCGGTAATCCTGTCTAACGGTCTTGCGAATAATCCTGAAATCACGGCAGACGGAGAAGATTTTAAAATATTTATGAAAGCTCTTAATACCGTAACAGTCGCGCTTTGCCGAATGATTGCAGGTGACGGAGAGGGTGCTACAAAGCTTTTGGAGTGCATCGTAACAGGTGCAAAAACCGAAACTGACGCAAAAAAAGTCGCAAAAAGCGTTGTTTGTTCCAACCTTTTAAAAGCCGCCATGTTCGGCAGTGATGCGAATTGGGGGCGTGTACTCTGTGCGATAGGCTACAGCGGTGCAAATGTTGATGTAGATAAAGTCAATGTCGCATTTAAGAGCAAAAACGGCGAAATCTCCGTATGCAAAAACGGGAGCGGAGTTGATTTTTCCGAGGATATCGCAAAGGAGATTTTGATTTGCGACGAAATAGAAATTTTAGTCGGATTAAATGACGGAGATGCAAACGCTACCGCTTGGGGTTGCGATTTGACATATGATTACGTTAAAATCAACGGTGATTATCGAACTTAGGAGGAAATTATGCTATTTTCAAATGCTGAAAGGGCTGAGGTTCTTACTCAGGCACTTCCCTACATTAAAAAGTACAACGGCAAAATCGTAGTAATAAAATACGGCGGTAACGCTATGGTAAACGAGCAATTAAAACAGCAAGTTATGGAGGATATTGTCCTTTTATGGCTTATCGGCGTAAAAGTCGTTTTGGTTCACGGTGGCGGTCCTGAAATAAGTGAGCTTATGACAAGACTTAACAAAAAGCCTGAATTTATTGACGGACTCAGGGTTACCGACAAGGAAACCGTTGATATCGTTCAGATGGTTCTTGCAGGAAAAGTAAACAAAACGCTTGTAAATCTGCTCGAAATGAAGGGTGGAAAAGCAATCGGACTTTCCGGCATGGACGGACGGCTTATCGAAGCGGAGATAAAGGACGAACGGCTCGGTTTTGTCGGCGAAATCACGAAAATACATATAAAGCCTGTTTTAGACCTGTTGGAAAAGGGATATATACCTGTAATATCCACAATAGGCTGTGATAAAAAGGGCAACACCTATAACATTAACGGCGATACAGCGGCAGCTTATATCGCAGGTTCATTGAATGCTGAAAGGCTTATTATGATGACCGATATTTCGGGCATTTTGCGGAACAAGGATGATGATTCCTCTTTGATTCCCGAAGTTACTGTATCCGGTGCAAGAGAGTTATATGCTGAGGGCATTATCTCGGGAGGTATGATCCCTAAGGTAGATTGCTGTATAGAGGCGATAGAGCAGGGCGTTAAAAACGTTGTTATAATGGACGGGCGTGTTCCTCACTCCATACTTATGGAGCTTTTGACAAACGAGGGTGCAGGAACATGGATTAGGGGCGACAAAAAATGAATTTAAAAAATCTTGATAAAAACTACATAGCTAATACATACAGCCGTTTTCCGATTGAAGCAAAATCGGGACACGGCTCTATCCTTACTGACCAAAATGGGAAAGAATATATCGATTTAGGTAGCGGAATCGGTGTAAATGCATTTGGCTACAGCGACAAAATCTGGTGTGACGCTGTGCAAAATCAAATTTTAAAACTGCAACACACTTCTAACCTTTACTATACCGAGCCTTCCGTAAAACTTGCAAAGCTCCTTTGCGAAAAAACGGGTATGAAAAAAGTCTTTTTCTCAAATTCGGGTGCAGAGGCAAATGAATGTGCCATAAAAGCGGCAAGAAAGTACGCTATGGAGAAAAAGGGCGATGATTATTACACGATAATCACCTTGAAAAACAGCTTTCACGGGCGTACGCTTACAACTCTTGCGGCAACAGGTCAGGACAAATTTCACGAGCTTTATAACCCGTTAACCCCCGGATTTGTAAGCGTTACCGCCGAGGATATTTCAGGGCTTGAAAATGCTATAAAAACGCAAAAACCTGCCGCTGTTATGGCAGAATGCATACAGGGCGAAGGCGGTGTTATTCCGCTTTCCGAAAAATATCTAAAAGAAGTACGCAAAATAACAGAAGAAAATGATGTACTTTTAATCATTGACGAGGTTCAGACAGGCAACGGCAGAACGGGAAAGCTTTACGCATATATGAATTACGGCATAACTCCCGATATTGTTTCTACCGCAAAAGGCTTGGGCGGAGGTCTGCCGATAGGTGCGACGCTTTTGGGCGAAAAGGTCGAAAATATTTTTGCTTTTGGCGACCACGGCTCGACATTTGGTGCAAATCCCGTTTGTTGCAGTGCGGCAATCAGCGTTTTAGAGCGAATTACAGACGATTTTTTGATGGAACTTACAAAAAAGAGCGAGTTCCTTTTTGACTTTTTCTCAAACTGCAAGGGCATTAAATCGGTGAGCGGAATGGGGCTTATGATAGGTCTTGAAACGGTACGCCCTGCAAAAGAGGTTGTTTCTGAGGCTATGGAAGAAGGTCTTCTCTTGCTCTTAGCAAAGGACAAGGTACGGCTTCTGCCACCCCTTAACATTGACCTTGAGCTTTTGGAAAAAGCCGCCGGAATAATCGCAAAAATCTGCGAAAAGGAGAATTAAAATGAATCTTAAAGGAAGAAGCTTTTTAAAGCTTTTAGATTTTTCAAAAGAGGAAATAGAATATCTTTTAGACCTTTCCGCATCGTTAAAGGAAAAGAAAAAGTCAGGCATACCGCACAGGCTTTGCGAGGGCAAAAATATCGCCTTGATTTTTGAAAAGACGAGCACAAGAACCCGCTGTGCCTTTGAAGTTGCGGCATCTGACCTGGGTATTCATCCCGTTTACCTATCCCCTGACGCTTCACAGATTGGGAAAAAGGAGTCGATAGCAGATACTGCCCGTGTTTTAGGGCGTATGTTTGACGGAATTGAGTATAGAGGTTTCGGACAGGAAATCGTGGAGGAACTTGCGGAAAAATCAGGTGTTCCCGTATGGAACGGTCTTACCAACGAGTTTCACCCGACGCAGATTCTTGCCGATTTTTTGACTATCAAAGAGCATTTTGGCACACTTTCCGGCAAAAAGCTCGTATATATGGGCGATGCCCGTTATAATATGGGAAATTCACTTATGGTTGGCTGTGCAAAAATGGGTATGCATTTTGTTGCCTGTTCACCGAAAAAGTATTTTCCAAGCAAAAATCTGATTGAAGAATGCAAAAAAATAGCAAAAACAAGCGGTGCAATTCTGGAATTTATAGAAAATCCGAAAGAAGCAGTAAAAAATGCTGATGTTATATATACTGACGTTTGGGTATCCATGGGCGAACCTGAAAGCGTTTGGCAGGAAAGAATCAGCGACCTCCTTCCCTATCGCGTAACCTCTGATTTAATGAGTATCGCCGGGGAAAACTGCAAATTTATGCATTGTCTTCCGTCCTTTCATGATTTGGATACCAAAACAGGAAAGGAAATTTATAAAAAATTCGGTCTTGACTGTATGGAAGTCACCGATAGGGTTTTCGAAAGCGAAAATTCAATCGTTTTTGATGAGGCGGAAAACCGTATGCACACGATAAAAGCCGTAATTGCGGCTACACTATAAACTTTTGGGAGATATTATGAAAAAAGCGTATTTGGTACTAAAAAACGGCAAAATATTTGAGGGCATTTCTTTCGGTGCTGACAATGACACAATCGGCGAACTCGTTTTTACGACATCAATGGTAGGATACCTCGAAACTCTCACCGACCCAAGCTATAAAGGGCAAATCGTTATACAAACCTTTCCCCTTATCGGCAATTACGGGGTAATTCCCGAAGATTTCGAGGGAAAACCTGCACTCTCCGGCTATGTTGTACGTGAATACTGCGTACATCCCTCAAATTTCCGAAGCGAATATGAGCTTGGCAAATTCTTAAAGGATAACGGTATTCCCGCTATTTATGGTGTCGATACCCGCGAACTTACAAGAATTTTGCGTGAAGAGGGCGTAACCACCGCCGCAATTTACCATGAGCTTCCGAAAAACTTTTCTGAGCTTGAAAACTTTACGATTACGAACGCTGTTTCGGCTGTCAGCTGTGATAGGCCTATAAAATATAATGCTGATGGCAAGAAAAGGTTTTCTGTTTGCCTTATCGACTACGGTGCAAAAGGCAATATCATAAGAAGCCTTACTAAACGTGGCTGTTGTGTTACTGTCCTTCCCAACTCTACAAGTGCGGAGGAAATACTTGCACTTAATCCCGACGGGATTATGCTTTCAAACGGGCCGGGAAATCCCGAAGATAACAAATACGAAATCGAACAAATACAAAAAATCATAGGAAAAGTTCCCGTTTTTGGCATATGCTTAGGACATCAGCTGACAGCTTTGGCAATGGGCGGAAAAACCGTAAAGTTAAAGTACGGTCACCGTGGAGCAAACCAGCCCGTTAAAGATTTAATCGGCGGTAGAACATATATAACGACTCAAAATCACGGATATGCGGTTGTATCGGAAAGCGTTTCAGGCAAGGCTGTTTTAAGCTACGTAAACGCCAATGACGGCAGTTGCGAAGGGCTTTTATACCCCGACAAAAATTGCTTTACCGTACAGTTCCACCCCGAAGCTTGTGCCGGTCCTCACGATACCGATTTTCTGTTTGATAACTTTATAAGCATGATGGGAGGACAAAAAAATGCCTAAGAATAATTCAATAAAAAAAGTCCTCGTAATCGGCTCCGGCCCTATTGTTATCGGTCAGGCAGCAGAATTTGACTATGCAGGAGCACAGGCTTGTCGCGTATTAAAGGAAGAGGGCATAAATGTCGTTTTGGTTAACTCCAACCCCGCAACTATTATGACCGACAAGCATTTGGCAGACGAAATCTACTTAGAGCCTTTGACTTCAGAAACTGTACGCAGGATTATTGAAAAAGAACGCCCCGACGGGCTTTTGGCATGTCTTGGCGGTCAAACAGGGCTTACAATAGCCATGCAATTATACCGCGATAAGACACTTGAAAAATACGGCGTTAAGCTATTAGGTTCGGACATTTCCGCAATAGAAAAGGCAGAGGACAGAGAAAAATTTGCCGACCTGATGCGTGAAATCGGTCAGCCGATTGTACCTTCAGATATTGCTGAAACGGTCGATTCTGCAATATCTATTGCAGAAAAAATCGGCTATCCCGTAATCGTCCGCCCCGCTTACACGTTAGGCGGTGCAGGTGGCGGTATTGCTAACAATCCTTCCGAATTATCGGAAATTGCAGGTAACGGGCTTGATTTGTCGCCCATACATCAGGTGCTTATAGAACGCTGTATCTCGGGTTGGAAGGAAATTGAATTCGAAACAATGCGTGACGCACTCGGAAACGTGATTGCGGTATGTTCTATGGAAAACTTCGACCCCGTAGGCATCCACACAGGCGATTCAATAGTTGTTGCCCCGACATTGACGCTTTCGGACAAGGAATTTCAGATGCTGCGAAGTGCGTCGCTTGATATAATTTCCGCTGTAGGCATAGTCGGCGGCTGCAACTGTCAGTTTGCACTTAATCCAGACAGCTTTGAATATGCTGTAATTGAGGTAAATCCACGTGTTTCGCGTTCGTCAGCTCTTGCGTCAAAAGCCACAGGCTACCCTATCGCAAAAATTACCACAAAAATCGCCTTGGGCTACACGCTTGACGAAATAAAAAATGACATAACAGGCAAAACATGTGCCTGTTTTGAGCCTTCGCTCGACTACGTTGTCGTAAAGTTCCCGAAATGGCCTTTTGATAAGTTTGCAAATTCGAGCAGGGTTTTAGGAACGCAGATGAAAGCGACAGGCGAGGTTATGGCGATTGCACAAAACTTTGAATCTGCCCTGATGAAAGCCGTAAGAGGTGCTGAAATTTCGCAGGAAACTTTAAACGCGTCTCCTATTTCGGATAAATCCGTTTTGGAAAGGCTCAAAATCCAAGACGACAGGCGGATTTTTACCGTTTTTGAGGCAATCAAAGACGGTGTTTCGGTAGATGAAATACACAAGATAACAAAAATTGACCGTTGGTTTTTATATAAGCTCAAAAATCTTGCCGATTTTGAAAAAGCTTTAATCGCCGATGGGCTTAACGAAGAAAGCTATGCAAAAGCGAAAAGTTTAGGATACACGGATAAGGGGATTGCTGAAATAACAGGCACAAAAGTCCCCTATAAAAGCGAATTTTCCTACAAAATGGTTGATACCTGCGGTGCGGAATTCGCAGCGGAAACGCCGTATTTTTACTCTGTAGCAAAGGGTGAATGTGAGGCACGGAGTTTTAAACGGAGCGGAAAAGATGTAATTATGGTTTTAGGCTCAGGACCTATACGCATAGGTCAGGGGATTGAGTTTGATTACAGCTCTGTTCACTGTGTATGGACACTGCGAAAGCTCGGCTATGATGTTGTTATCGTGAACAACAACCCCGAAACAGTTTCTACAGATTATGACACTGCCGATAGGCTCTATTTTGAGCCTTTGACGCCCGAAGATGTTATGAACGTCATAAAGGTCGAAAAACCGATTGGCGTTGTTGTAGCTTTTGGCGGACAGACTGCAATAAAGCTCACTCAATTTTTGAGTGAAAACGGCATAAAAATCTTAGGTACTTCTGCCGAAAGCATCGATATTGCCGAAGACAGAAGCCGATTTGATGCACTTTTGGAGAGTTTTAACATAAGGCGTCCAAAGGGATTTGGCGTGAGAACGACGGAAGAGGCATTATCTGCCGCCGAAACGCTCGGCTATCCTGTGCTTTTGCGTCCGTCGTATGTTATAGGCGGTCAGAATATGACGATTGCAAGGACAAAAGAAAGCGTTATTTCATATATGTCAAAAATTCTTGCAGGAGGCATTGATAATCCCGTTTTAATCGACAAATATATGTCGGGAACTGAGCTTGAAGTTGACGTCATTTCCGACGGGAAAGACGTTTTAATACCCGGTATTATGGAGCATATTGAACGTGCCGGAATACACAGCGGTGATTCTATCGCCGTTTATCCCCCATACAATCTGAGCGACAAGTTTTTGGAAAAGATTTGCTCTGTATCGGAAAAACTTGCCTTAGCTCTCGGCACACGTGGGCTTGTGAATATACAGTATTTGATTTATGAAAATGAGCTGTATGTAATAGAGGTAAATCCCCGTGCATCCCGTACCGTGCCATACATAAGCAAGGTTACAAATGTGCCTATGGTAGATTTGGCGTCCGAGGTTATGCTTGGAAAATCGTTAAAGGATTTGGGTTATGGCAGTGGGCTATATCCGTCGCCTCCTTACTATGCCGTTAAAGTGCCTGTTTTCTCCTTTGAGAAGCTGAGTGATGCAAATTCGATTTTAGGTCCTGAAATGAAATCGACAGGCGAAGTTTTGGGAATAGGAAAAAGCACCGCTGAAGCACTTTTTAAAGGACTTACATCGGCAGGGTTATCTGTACCTTCCCCCTATGACCAAAAGTCATCAGGCGTTTTGATAAGCGTTGAGGAAAATGATTATCAGGAAGTAATCTCACTTGCGAAAAAGTTCTTTGATTTAGGGATAGACATCTACGCAACAAAAGGCACAGCTGCCGCAATAGAAAAGCTGTCCGTTCCCGTGCACAAGGTTGCAAACGCAACTGAAAGCGGTGAAATTTCAGAGCTTATGACAAGCGGAAAGATAAGCTATATTATCTACACGGGTGCGGTTTTAGACGAAACTGTCGGCGATTACACCCTTTTGCATCAAAAGGCAATGCTTTTGAAAATACCTTGTCTTACCTCGCTTGATACCGCAAACGCGCTTGCAGACATAATCGAAAGCCGTTTTAACGCTCAAAATACCGAGCTTGTTGATATCAACAATATGCGAAAATTCAAGCAGAAAATACATTTTTCAAAAATGCATTCCTGCGGTAACGATTACATTTTTGTTGAGAATTTCGAAGGCAAAATCACCTGTCCCGAATCGCTTTGCGTCAGTCTTTGTGCCACTCATTACGGTATAGGCGGTGACGGTATCGTTTTGATTGAAAATTCCGACACCTGCGACGCAAAAATGCGTTCCTTCAACAAAGACGGAAGTGAGGGAAAAATGGCAGGAAACAATATCCGCTGTCTGTCAAAATATCTGTATGACAAGGGATATGTAAAAAAAGAGAATATGTCAATAGAAACGGTGAGCGGAGTACATAATTTAAAGCTATACATACGTGACGGCAAGGTGTCTTCCGTATCGGTCGATATGGGGCGTGGCAATTTTAACGCCAAAGATGTGCCCGTTAAGACGGAAGCAAAAGAAGTAATAAATATGCCTGTTAAAATAGACAAAAAAAGCTATAATATAACCGCACTTTCGGTAGGAAATCCGCATTGCGTCGTATTTTGCGACGAAATCGACAGCCTTAATCTTGCGAAAATCGGTCCGAAATTTGAGTATTCAAGCCTATTCCCCGAAAGAATAAACACGGAATTTGTGCGGGTAATAAATAAAAATCTCCTCAGAATGCGTGTGTGGGAGCGTGGAAACGGCGAGACTCTGGCTTGTGGAACGGGGGCATGTGCGGCGGTCGCCGCAGCTTGTAAAATCGGGCTTTGCGACATAGGTAAAGACATCACCGTAAAACTTGCAGGTGGCGACCTTACTGTAAATTATACCGAAGACACGATAACTCTTACGGGAAATACCGTTTCGGTTTTTGAAGGCGAATTTGAATATTAAAAAAATAGTGGCATAGCCACTATTTTTTTAATATATCGGATATTTTTCGCAAAGAGCTATAACTTCCTTTGTGATTCGCTCCTTTGAATTTTCAAAATCGAAGATTACATCATATATCCAATTTGCAATCATTCTCATTTCCGCCTCTTTAAAGCCTCTTGTCGTAACTGCAGGTGTTCCTACTCTCAAACCGCTGGTAACAAACGGACTTTCAGGATCATCAGGAATTGTATTTTTGTTTGCCGTAATATGCACCTCGTCAAGACGGTTTTGGAGCTCCTTACCTGTTATTCCCGTACCGATGAGATTTAACAGCATAAGATGATTGTCTGTACCTCCCGAAACAAGCTGTATTCCCTTTTCCATAAGTGCATTTGCAAGTTCTTTTGCATTTTTTACTATCTGCTTTTGATACTCTGCAAATTCGGGCGAAAGTGCCTCACCAAAGGCTACCGCCTTTGCGGCGATTATATGCATAAGCGGTCCTCCTTGTGTGCCCGGGAAAATCGCCTTATCTATATCTTTTGCGTATTTTTCTTTACAGAGAATGAGTCCGCCTCTTGGACCTCTTAGGGTTTTATGCGTTGTTGTTGTAACAACATCGGCAATCGGCACGGGATTTGGGTGAAGTCCCGTTGCGACAAGCCCTGCGATGTGTGCTATATCAACCATCATATACGCACCGACTTCATCACAAATAGCCCTGATTTTATCAAATTCGATTGTTCTTGGGTATGCACTTGCTCCTGATAAAATGAGCTTTGGCTTACATTCCAACGCTATTTCACGCATTTTATCGTAGTCAATTCTACCCGTTTTTTCATCAACGCCATATGGCACGATTTTAAAATATTTACCCGAAATATTAACGGGTGAGCCGTGAGAAAGGTGTCCGCCGTGTGCCAAATTCATACCCATAACGGTATCGCCCGGCTTTAAAAGGGCAAAGAATACCGCAAGATTTGCACTTGCACCGCTATGCGGCTGAACATTGGCGTGTTCCGCTCCGAAAATCTTTTTTGCTCTTTCTCTTGCTATATCCTCAACGACATCGACATACTGACACCCACCGTAGTATCTGTGCGTGGGGTATCCTTCCGCATAT
>JAFSSG010000030.1 GCA_017451145.1 Clostridia bacterium | reverse complement strand
TCCTTTGATTTTGATGACAGTATTGTAGCTGACAGAAAGACCGAGTTTGATGAAAAAATGCGTCTTTTGGAAAAGGGAATCATAAGCCCTGCGGAAATGAGAGCATGGTATCTGGGAGAAGAGGACAAGGAAGCGGAAAAAAATCTTAACCAAATGCTAAAGAAAGGAACGGCAGAATGAAGAAAAAGGATATAGAAAAGCTTTTCCCGAACATAACGGAAGAGCAGGTAAAAGAGCTTGAACGGATTGAGAATGAGGCTTTTGAAAAAGGCAAAAAGGAAGCTGATGAGGCTTATAAAAAGGCAGAAACCGAAAGACTTTTAGCTGAAGCAATCACAAAAAGCGGTGCAAAAAATGAAAAGGCGGTAAAATCACTGTTGGAGCTTGACAAAATAAGCTTAGAAGACGGTGTTTTAAAGGGAGCTTTGGAGCAAATTGCAGAGCTTAGAAAAAACTGCGACTATCTTTTTGAAACGGAAACGAAAAAACCGCAGTTTACAGCAAAGAGCAAGGCGTCAAGCGAAATTACAAAAAAGGGATTTGAATCAATGAGCTACAAAAAGAGATTAAAGCTTTTTTTGGAAAATCCCACGCTTTATAAAGAGCTTCAATCGAAATAACAACTTAAAATTTATTGCCCAAATATATGGGCAGAAAGGAATTTTGTAGATATGGCAATTACAAAGATAAGTGATTTAGTAAATCCTAAGGTTATGGCGGATATGATTTCCGCAAAAATTGAGAAAAAGATAGTGGTAGCACCTTTTGCCAAGGTAGATGATACCCTGACAGGCGTTGCAGGTGACACAATCGTAGTCCCGCAGTATTCATACATAGGCGACGCCGATGATGTGGCAGAGGGTGTTGCGGTTGGTACAACAAAGCTTGTAACAACTACAACAGAGGCAACAATCAAAAAGGCGATGAAGGCGGTTGAGCTTTCCGATGAGGCCATTTTGTCCGGCTACGGTAACCCCATAGGCGAAACAAATAATCAACTTGCAATGGCAATAGCCGCAAAGGTTGATAATGACGCTATGGACGCACTTCAAACAGCGTCTTTGGAATATGAAACAGACGATATCATCTCATATGACGGCATTATCGACGCAATTGACGTGTTCAGCGAGGAATCAAACTGCCGTAAGGTGATTTTTGTTCATCCGTCACAGCTGACACAGCTCCGTCATGACGACGACTTTATTTCAAGAGAAAAGTATATGGGCGACGTCGCAATTACAGGCGAAATCGGTATGATTGCAAACACCGTCGTTGTTCCGTCTAAGAAAGTGCCGTTGGTTTCAGGACATTATGTATGCCCGATTGTCAAAATCTCAGAGGATAAGGAATGCGAGGACGAGACTCCCGCACTTACAATCTACTTAAAGAGAGATACAAATGTGGAAACAGAAAGACAGTCATTAAAGAGAGTAACAGATATCTCGGTTGATAAATTCTATACAGTAGTTTTGTCAAATGAGGGCAAGGTTGTACTCGCAAAATTTGCGGCAACAGCACCGGCAGAAGAAGTAAGCGGACAGGAGTAATTTTATGTTAGTGGGATTTTATGGCAGAAAATACGCAAATGATGCAAGAATTCCGCTTGAAAGCTTCTTGTTATGGGAAAAACGTGCCGTAGCAGAAATCAACCGTTTTATAACTTGTGATATTTTAACAAACCCCGATGAAAATTCAAAGATGTGTATTTGCGAAGTCGCCGAATTTTTATATGAAAATGCGAAAAGCGAAGGCATAATTTCGGAAAATAATGACGGATACAGCGTCCGCTTTGAAAAAGGGGATAAGGACAGGACAGTTTATGATATTGTGAGCAAATGGCTTTCTAAAAGCGGACTTTTGTATAGGGGTGATGTTCTGTGTCAAAAAAGGTAACTGTCTGGCATAATGGCAAGAGGCAATGCCTTCCGCTGATGTCGGAAAGAAAGGTTTTTTCGTCGGACAAGAACGGAATAAAGCAAAAGGGCTTTTTTGACAGCAGCAGCTACACTTTAAGAATATCGGCAAAGCATGAAACCGAAATCTCGGTAGGCGATTTTGTGAGAATAGGAGAGCATACCGGAGACGCGGACAGATATACCGACTATAAAGTGATGAAAATATTTGAAAATTTAAGGGGGACAACACCGCATTACAAGCTGGTGTGTGAAAGATAAATGAGTATAATTGAGAGCATAAAAAACTATCTGGCAAGTTGTCCCGATTTAAACGGAAAGGCGATAAATATAAACTATTTATCGCCTGAGCGGGACAGCTTTTCCATAGATAATGTGCCAAAAAATCCTGTTGTAAAGCGGTACAGCGACGGGGAAAGCCTTATGCAGTTTTGCTTTTTGATAGCGGGGAGAACCGTTTATGACAGAGATGCTTATGAAAATATGCGGATTGCTGAGTTTTTCGAGGATTTCGAAAGCTGGATCGAAAGACAAAACTCTCTTAAAATTCTCCCCGATTTATCGGATTTGGGGCTTTTGCCAACTGCGATTGAAGTCACAAAGAGCGGAACGGTTTACGATACGGCACGAACCTCTGCAAGATTTCAGATAGAAGCAAGATTGCTTTACAGGAAGAAAAACTAAAAATGGGGGAACAGTTAAATGATAAAAAGAAGTGAAAAATTGGCGTTTATGCAGGTGACAAACGGCGGAACTACGGCATATAGGCGTATGACGGGATTTACAGAGCTTTCTGTATCAAAAAATCCTAAGGAATATTCCAGAAAATATGTTGATGAAAATACCGAACGCAACGCCGTTATCGGCTATTCGCCGTCGATTTCGTATAAGATGGATTATGAGCCTGATAACGCTGTGCATTATGAGTTTAGCAACATCGCAGACCGTGAATTAACGGGCGAAAATGCAGTAAGAAATATAGTTATCGTTGACCTTACGACCGAAGACGCCAACGGGATATGCAACGCGGTAAAAAGGGCATTTTCCATAATACCGGCGACAGAGGGCGATGACAGCGAAACTTATACTTTAAGCGGAAATATGAAAGCTTCGGGAGAGATGGTTTTCGGCACAGCCGAAACGGAGGATGATTGGCAGACTCTCACCTTTACCGAAGAAGAATAAAAAGTAAACAGGTAAGAAGGAGCAGTATGAATATAATTACCGACAGGCTTCCCGAAGCTGTCATTTTCGGAAGCAAAAGCTACCCGATAAAAACGGATTTTAAAGTATGGCTCAGATTTCACGGAATAATAACAGATAAAAACAAAAGTCCCGCAGAAAAGTTCACAGATGCCGTACTTTGCTGTTTTGACTCAGAAAAATGCAAAAAACTTCCCGATAACTATGAGGAAACAATGTCTGTCCTTTTCAGTTTTTTTGCAGGAATGCCGAAGGATGTAAAAACAGCAAAACCCGTAGAAAAGGTGTTTGATTTTACTCAGGACAGCGAGTATATTTTTGTTTCATTTTTGGCGGAATACGGGATCGACCTTTCGGAAAGCTCAATGCATTGGTATAAGTTTCTCACACTTTTAGGGGGATTATCGGAAAGCAGTCAGCTGAAAAAGGCTATTGCATGGCGTAGCGTGAATTTGGCCGATATCAAGGACTCGAAAAAGCGGAGTCTGTATCGCAAAATGAAGGAATTTTACAGTCTGCAAAAAGATAAAACCCCCGCTCTTAACGAAAAGGATTTTGCAGAAAAACTATCCAAAGCATTTTAATTCGTACTGCTCTTTTGCATAACAGATTAAAAGGAAAATGAAATGAACAATAATTTATTTGAATTTAATCAGAATATGAAAGAAAAGATACGTACTTGGGCAAAAAATGTTCTAAGCGAAATAAAATCCGCATTATCGCTCGGAACGGACAGCTCCGAAATAAGAAATCAGGTGGGCAAATACATTGCAGACGACACGGCATCGGGGCTTTATGAAAACAGCAAGGCAGTAACAAAAGCATTTTCTAAAATGCTTGAAAAACTCAACTATCAAAAGGATCTGAACTTAATCAGCGAAGATGAATACTATGTAAAGCTCGAAAAATTGAGGGACAGGTATTTTGCCAAAGGCACTCAGAATTGGGTGAAATACACCGCACAGATTTACGAATATCAACAAAAGGCGTTGGCGGAAGAAAAAGAGAACATAGTATCGCTTTATGACGATATTTCGGAATATGCGTCCCAAAAAATCGGCGAGGTCATAGATAAACAGGCGAGTTTTGCTAATAGCATAAAAGGAACGGGTAAGCTTTTTGATAAAAACACCGTAGATTTCGGTGATAAAACCGTTACATACTATTCAATGCACGATATGAAATCGGATATTGACAGGATAAAACAGTACAGTAGCCTTTTGTCAGAGTTTTCAGACCGTGCGGACAGGCTCGGTATAAGCGAGGACATAAAAACAGGCTTTTTAAATGAATTAAGGAATGAGGATTTTAATACGGCGATAGCCTTGTTAAACAGCATAAAGGGAAGCACAAACGAGTCGGTTTTTGAGTATCTTTCGGCTTGGAATGAGCGGAACAGCCTTGCAGATGCAGTCGCTGCAAAGTTGTATGAGAAGGATTTTTCCGAAAGCTTAGAAGACTCATATGCACATATGAAAGAGGTTTTGAGTAAGGCGGGATATGAAATTCCTGACGGATTTTTTGTAAGCGGAAACCTTTCGGCACAAAAGTTCGGAGAGGCATTCATCACCGAAATAGAAACGCAAATGCAAAGAATACGCTCTGTGATAGAGGCGTTTAACAGCGAAATCGCATTAGGTTCTATGGTTTCGTCGAGTAACACCTATAACACATCAAATACATCTTACAATATACAGTCAAAGGATGCTTCCGATACGGTTGAGCAGATAAGGCGTATTGAAACGGTAAAACGGCTTTCAGGCGTAGCATAGGGGGGACGGTATGTTTGAAATTATTTTTTACAACGGCGAAGGAAGCGTGACCTTCGGAGGCGGAAAGTCAGAAAGTAATTGGCGTATTATCGAAACTGACGGATTAGGACTTGCCGGTAAAAACTATACAAGTTGTGTTTTTGAAAATTCAATCGGTCAGGAAACGGTAAATGTGCATGTGAATGCGCGTACAGTAACCTTAAAAGGTGATTTTTTTATGACTGAAAACTATAAATCAGAGTATAAATCGGCACTTACAACGCTAAACAGCGACGGCATTTTAGAGGTACGTGACGGCAACAGCGTTCTACGGATTAAAGCATATTGTGTGCAGTTTTTGCCCCTTGCAAGAAAAGGTGAATATATGCCGTTTACGGTACAATTCGTATGCGATGAACCGTATTTTGAAAGCAGCGAGGCGTATGAAATGCCCATATTTAAAGTAATTCCAAGGCTTAACAGCGATTTTGTGTTCCCGGATATGTTTTCCGAGCGTGTGACACGCCGGAATGTATTCATAAGCTCAAACGCAGAAACGGAGCCTTTAATACTTATAAATTCAGGTAGGCATCCGAGCGGATATCTATGCATAAAAAACCATACAAGCGGGGAAAGTCTTACGATAAATTACGCACCTTTAACAAACGAATTTATCACGGTTGATGTAAAAAACCGCAAAATCTTTAATCAGGACGGCGACAATCTTCTTCCGTATCTTGCAAACGACAGCTTTTTTGACGGGTTTCACCTATACCCCGGAGATAATGACATAGAGGTCACTATCGGAACGGCAAACACGGAGCTTGAAGTATTTTTGAGGTATTATGAGCGGTTTTTGGAGGCGGTAAGCTGATGCTACTTTTTTATGATTTTGATTTTAAGCTTTTGTATGCCGAGCCAAAGGTAAAAAGCATAAGCTGGACGCTGTACTTTAACCAAATAGGCACATTTGAGGCACATTTTCCGCTTTCATCGGAGCTTACAGAAATAACGGCGGAAAAACGCTATCTGGCTGTTCGCGACGGCGAAAAAAATGCGATAATAACAGGCCGTGAGGTAACGGACGAGCTTATTTTATACGGCAGAACGGCTAATTGGCTTTTGGAAAAGCGGATTGCACCAAAAACAGAAAGTGTAACCCAAAAAGCAGGACTTATATGCAGGGATTTGGTAGAAGAAGCCTTTTCCGATGTTGCGGATTTTGCCACTCTGATTCTTGCGGAGGGCGACGTGATAACCGCAGAAAGAACAGCACTTTCCACCGTTTACGATGCCGTAAAGGGCTATCTTTCAGAAGCAGGGCTTGGGCATAGGCTGGATTTTGACGCAAAAAACAGAAAATGGAGGTTTTCGGTAATAGAGGGCTCACAAAAACCGCTTTTAATATCCGAATCAAACAAGAATGCTTATGAAACCTCTGTTTGCGAGGACATATTGGATTTGGCGGATTGTGCATACTACGGCGAAAACGGATATATCGCAGGAGAAAGGACGGGTATATACCGCTGGGAAACCATTCTTTCTGCCCAAACGCAGACAGAGGCGAACAATCAGTTAAAGGAAAAAAATATAAAAAGCGAAATTCTTTTGAAGCTTCGCGGACTCAAATTCGGCGTGGACTATAATTTGGGCGACACGCTGAGAATACAGATAACCAAGGGAAAATGGCGGGTAACAGAAAAAAGGACGGTATCAGGCGTAAGGCTTTTTAAAAAAGGCGGCTTTTTTGAAGAAGTCCCCATTTTTACCGAAACAGGAGGTATATAATGGCATACAGATGTTTATTTATGGATAACGGCGTCTATACCGCACAGGACGTGAACGATGCACTTTCCAATATAGTTTCTGCAGGTATTTCAGGCTATCCCTTCGGGAGTAACGCGGTTGCGGGACTTAATGAGGCAATAGCGGGAATAGCAAACGGCGGAACGCAGTTTAAAGGCACAAACTGCCTGTTAGTAAATAACAACGGTACATATAAAATCTCGGAAGGCTCATGCTTTATGGCAGACGGCTCACAAATTGTGTTTGACAGCGACGGGTATGTCATAGAGCATCAAAACGGGGTATATGAATATGTCTATTTTGAACGTGACGTTTTGCATAACACGATAAATGTGGTTGTTTCCGACCATAGCGGAGGAGCTGACACTGTACCTATTGCAGAGATTGACACGATAGGGGCGGTAATTGACAGACGCCGATTCTCAAAAGCGAAGGTTTCGCTTTTTGCAGAGCCACAGAATATAGAAATTGTAAAACGAATTACGATACCTGTAGTAACCTCTCAGGATGTTGAGACGGGATTTAACGGATGGAAATATATAATTTACAGAGATTCTTCAGGACCTATGTTCAGAAAAGAGTTTTGCATCAAATTAGAGGACGGTGGCAGTATCGATGCGGGTGTATTTCCGATTTCAAATGACGGCAGATACGCATATAGTACAGTGGTAACAAGGCATGGCTCAATTTTGCATTTTGAATATGTGGGAACAAGCAGTCATGATGCAATTGATGTTGAAATTGAATTGAGGTGAGAAAGTGACACACAGATTTAAAATTGATAATGATTATCTTACGGAGCTTACGCATTTTGATGCAGTTTCAGGCAACAAAAACACATATTTGTGCGATTTTGATATAAAATGTGATGAAAACGGCGGTATTTGGTTTGCGGTTTTTAAAAATTCCGAAGGGGTATATGTAACGCCGATAGAAAACGGCAAATGCACCATTCCTTATGAAATTCTTGAAAAGGAAAATGTGGCATATCTCGGTTGCTATGCCGAATGTGACGGAGAAAAGCGGATTTCAACAAATTGGGTTCTGATAAATATCGGAAACGGAGCATACTCCGATGGCACTGCACCGACTCCGCCTGAGGAGGAATTATGGGAGAGGCTGTTAAAAAACAGCGTTCCCGTTATAAGCGAAAACGGTAATTGGTTTATCTATGATATGGCGGAGGAAACCTATGTTGATACAGGCTTTACCGCAAAAGGCGATAAAGGTGATAAAGGCGATAAAGGTGATACCGGCGAACAAGGACCTAAAGGTGATAAAGGAGATAAAGGTGATACCGGCGAACAAGGACCTAAAGGTGATAAAGGAGATAAAGGCGATACGGGAGCGTCAGGATATACGCCGCAAAAGGGTATAGACTATTTTACGGAAGCCGATTTGGCAGAATTTACCGAACCGCTTGATATGGCAAAACGCATCAATATGTACGGAAAAGATGTAACGCCGACAACTGAGAATTTGTCATTCGACTATTACACTTCAACAGACGCTTATTTGGTTCAAGTTTCGGCAGCTAATAAAACTGTTATTTCAGGGGATATTGTTATCCCTTATGAGTATAACGACGGCACACACGGATTAAAGCCGGTGTATAGTGTTGCGGGTTTTAGCGGCTGCGAGAATATCACTTCGATTACCCTCCCACGAAGCATAACCACAATCAATGATGTATATATTTTTGAAGATTGCGAGAAACTCAAAACCATAGAGTTTCCGAACAGTGTAAAAACTTTTACTGGTAGCAATATGTTTAAGGGTTGTACTAATCTTATATCTGTTACACTACCGGACAGTATTGAAAATTTTGGCACACACGGTATTATAAATACACATATTTTCGACAATAGTCCGCAAAATCTTATTGTCTATTGCAAAAAGGGAAGTGTTGCCGAAAAGTATTGCAGAGATAATAACGTTAAATATGTGCCTCTTTTGTCTGAAAAGGAGTTATCTGCCTTTGTTCAAGGAACTATGAACACTTGGGAGGATGTAAGAAATATAGTGAGAAAAGGTCTGCACTTGGCATATTTTAATGTCGGCGACCAATTTGAAGTCGAAAAGCTTTCGGGCATAACCGCAACAAGTGACAGCACGGGCATAACGGCTGTTACGGTTGACGGACAAAAGTTTATCGAGGCAATGAATGAAACAAAACCTGGGACATATAAATTCAAATATGACGGCAACATATGGCAAGATGAGAGTGGGAAAGTTATTGACTTAGCCGAATACGGAATTACCGCAACAGGCACTCCCGACGCAGACGACATCATAGCAGTAACCGAAACGACTACCAAATTGACGTTCGATGTAATAGGTATGGATGAGGAAAACAAAAATAACCCGACTTATTCCATTCATACCATGACGTTACAGCTACACAAGATTTTCACTCACGGCAGTACCGAAATAATATATGACAGCTCCGAAGCGTTGTTTTATGTTGACGGCGATATTTATCCAAACGGGCTGACTGCCGGAACATACAATTTTACATGGAATTATGCAATAGGAAGCATAACGGCGGGTACATATCAGTTTACGCTTACGCAAAGCGTTCCTGTCGGTGGGCAGATTGTCATAAATACGAAAGATGTGCCGAATTGGTCTCCGTACGACACGCCGTTAACATCAATAAAAATCACAACATATGACAAACCTGCAGGAACGGCGATTGAAAGCAATGTTGCTATCACGCAAGGCTCCGGCGGAACAAATATCGGAACGGTTACGGAAAATACAATATCTGTAGCCGTAAACAGCGGAGGCAGGACTTTGTTCGGCTCGAACAATTGGGCAACCTCCGGTATCCGCCAATGGCTCAACTCAAGACGTAAAGGCGGTGAGTGGTGGAAACCTGCCTCTGAATTTGATAAATTTTATAAACAGTCAGGAAACGACGGCTTTTTGTACGGCTTAGACCCGAGCTTTGTCAACTCGCTTTGCTTGGTCAATAAAGCGGTTTTAAATGATGACGGGACAACGGGACTCGTAGCGGATTATGTATTCCTGCCGTCACTTTCGGAGGTTTACGGAACAGCGGACACGTCGGAGGGCGACGCATATTCATATTATAAAGAGAATTCGGCGTTATCTGAGCCGGGCACGGATGAAGACGTGGCAAGGAAAAAGACAAGAATATTCAGAAACAATGCTCAGGATTATCTGCAATATCATCTGCGTTCTGCGTATCCGGAGACGACGCAATATGTTTATATTATGTATCCGGGCGGAAATCTTGGCAGTAACAGCACGATAAACAATAGTCAAGCAGGAGTTGCACCGATTGTAGTAATCGGGTAAGGAGGAATTTATGAAATATATACCCTTAAAAAAGCAAATTTTAAAGGAACAGCAAAAAAATGCGGAGCTTTCCGGCAAAACTCAAAAAAATGCGGCTGACATTGACTATATTGCGATGATGTGCGATGTTGAGCTTGGCGAAACGGAGGAAAACAGCGATGCACAGTGAAATTTTTAAAAAAGTCAAAGCCTATTACGATAATGGCTTATGGGATATAAAAAGAGTGCGAAATGCCGTCATAAAAGGCCGGATAACAGCCGATGAATTTAAAGAGATAACGGGCATGGCTTACGAGGAGAAGGAAAATGAGCTGGAATACAGAATTTAAGATTATTGCAACCACTGTCATAACAGGAGTCCTTGCCTATTTCCGAATAATCGCAATACCTATTTTTGTGCTTTTCGTTTTTATGGTACTTGACTATATCACAGGAATGGCTACCGCGTGGGCACATTGTGAAATTTCGTCAAGAACGGGCATTATGGGAATTATAAAAAAGGTGATGTACCTCGTTTTAATTGCCGTAGGAATAGGTGCGGATTGGGTAATCAATTTTGGGTTATCCGCTGTCGGAATACAATTTGATTGTGCGTATTTTATAGGACTTTTGATAACCATATGGCTTATTTTAAACGAGCTTATGTCAATTCTCGAAAACATAGGCGAAATAAACGGCAATACATACCCGAAATTTTTAAAAGATATATTATCGCACATAAAAAAGGCTATTGAGGATAAGGCGGGAGAAAATTTTGAGGGAAACTAAAGACTTACACCCAAAACTGCAAAGTCTTATTTGTGACCTTAAATCAGCGTGTGAACAGCAGGGCTTAAAAATCGGCATAAGCGAATGTTTAAGAACTAAAGAGGAACAGGACAGGCTTTACGCCAAAGGCAGAACGGAGAAGGGCAGTATTGTAACAAACGCAAAAGGATCTTCATATTCCTCAATGCATCAGTGGGGCATAGCGTTTGATTTTTATCGGGCTGATGGAAACGGGGCGTATAATAATACAGACGGATTTTTTGAAAAGGTCGGGAAAATCGGAAAAACGCTTGGCTTGGAGTGGGGCGGAGACTTTAAATCAATAAAAGATTTACCGCACTTTCAGCTGTCCGATTGGGGAAGTACACCCAAAAAACTTAAGACCGATTACAAAACGCCCGAAGATTTTTTTAAAACTTGGGAGGAAAACGCTATGACAGAGGCAGAAAAACAAAAATTCAACTTGCTCGTCGAGCAGGTGGAGAAGCTCACTCTTGCACAGGAAAAAGTCTATCATTTTACAGCGGAATTACCCGCTTGGGCAAGAAATATAATTCAAAAGCTTATTGATAAAGGCATCTATGCAGGTAACAGCGAAAGCGATTTGAATTTGCCCGAAACGCTTATGCGAATTTTAGTGATAAATGACAGGGCAGGATTATATGATTAGAATAAAACGGTCGGTAAATTGCAATTTATCGGCTGTTTTTTTTGTAAAAAGTTTGCTTTTATGTTGTTTTTGCCAAAAAAATGTTTTATAATTGAATAAAGACGCCTGAAAGGAAAGGGAGAAAAATATGAAAAGGATAGTATCACTATTTATTGCGTTTTCTATGATGGTTGTTCCTGCTTACGCCGAAGCATCGCAAATAGACACAATTATTTCCGATACGGCAAATTTTGTTATGGAAACCGTTAAAGAACCGCAAATCTCCTCAATAGGCGGAGAATGGGCGGTTATCGGTCTTGCAAAATGCGGAGAAAGTATCCCAAAAGATTATTTTGAAAGTTATTATAATAATGTTGAAAATACCGTAAAGGACTTAAAGGGTGTTTTAAGCAGCAGAAAATATACAGAGTATTCAAGAGTGACATTAGCTCTTACTCTGATTGGCAAAAATCCAGAAAATGTTGCAGGATATAACCTTGTAACGCCTCTGTCTGATTTTAATGCAGTTACACGCCAAGGGATAAACGGGAGCATATGGGCACTTATCGCACTTGACAGCGGTAACTATGCTGACAGCGGTATTAAAGCAAAATATGTAAATAAAATTCTGGAAAGTGAGCTTAAAACAGGCGGTTGGTCAATGTCGCAAAATTCGGAAGAGGCGGACGCGGACGTTACAGCAATGGCAATTACCGCACTTTCGGGGCATATGAACGAAATCGGTGTTTCGGAAGCGGTTGAGCGTGGTGTTTCTTGCCTCTTGAAAATGCAAGATGCAGACGGCGGATTTTCGACCTACGGTGAGGCGACATCGGAGAGCACAGCACAGGTAATAACCGCACTTTCGACTCTCGGCATGGATTTGGAAAAATTCTCGAAAAACGGCGTAACGCCTCTTGATGCACTTATCAGCTACTACATTAAAGGCAGAGGCTTTTCGCATTCTGTCGGCGGGGAAAGTAATCTTATGGCGACGGAACAGGCACTTTACGCACTGTCGGCGGTGAAATGCTTTAAAGAGGGAAAATCCAAGATTTTCTCTGCCGAAAAAATATTTAGCGATATTGCGGGAAATGTAAGCGAAACAGCCATTTTGGAGCTTGTGAAAAAAGGCATAATAAATGGTATGGGCGACGGCACATTTGCCCCCGAAAAATCGGTAACACGTGCGGAATTTACCGCTATTGCCGTGAAAACGCTCGGACTTTCAGGCGATGCCAGGTCAAGCTTTTCGGATGTAGCAGAAACCGAATGGTTTTACCCTTATATAAGCCTTGCTTTTGAAAATAAAATAATTTACGGCGTTTCAGAAACAGAGTTTAATCCGCAGGGCAGAATAACCTGCGAGGAAGCTACGGCAATGGTAGAAAGAATTGCGAAAAAATCAGGACTTAAAGAGGAGTCGGAAGAAATACCTGACATAATTTCCGATATTTCCGAATGGGCAATAAAACCTTATGCATTTTGTCTTGGTACGGGGATTTTGGAGGATGCAAAACCGCCCAAAAAGGAATTAAACAGGGCGGAAATCGCACAAATGATATATAATATGCTGAAAAAGGCGGAGAATTTATGAGTTTTCTTGCAAAAAACAAAGGTAAAATAATAGCCGGACTTATAGCGGTTTCGGTGCTTGTTTTTGCGTTTTCTATGACGGGAAACACTCCTCAAAAGGAGAGTTTTACAGAAGAAAATGCCGAAATCATAGCTGAAAACATAGCGACGGAAGAAATCGTGGAAAATACCGAAGCGGAAGAAGAAAAAAAAGAAGATACCAAACTGCCTCAGGAAGAGGAAAAATCGGAGCTTTACTGCACTTTGTCCATAAGCTGCGAAACGATTTTAGAGGATATTTCACGCCTTGACGAAAGCAAAAGGGAGCTGGTGAAAAACGGTATAATTCTTCCGACCACGAAAATTGAATTTTCCGAAGGCGAGAGTGTTTTTGATGTGCTGTTGCGTGAAACAAAGGAGCGGAAAATCCACTTAGAATTTGTAAATACGCCCGTTTATGACAGCGTTTATGTTGAGGGTATCGCAAATATTTATGAGTTTGACGCAGGTGAGCTTTCCGGCTGGATGTATCGCGTAAACGGTGAATTTCCGAACTTTGGCTGCTCAAAATATATCTTAAAAAACGGCGATAGAATAGAATTTGTATATACCTGCGATTTAGGAAAAGATGTAGGCGGAAGCTATACGGAAAACAGCGGAGGTTGATATGAGAGAATTCTGCAATTATCACCCGACAGTCCTATTTTTGTACTTTTTGTCGGTGATACTTATAACCTGTATAAACCTTAATCCGATTACCGTGCTTATTGCATTTTTTCTGGCATTTACATATAATGCGATGCTAAAAGGACGGGACACGCTTTTGAAAAATCTGTTTGTTATGCCCGTGATGTTTTTGAGTATGGCACTTATAAACCCTGCGTTCAATCATAGAGGCGTAACGATCCTTACATATTTGCCGAGCGGAAATCCTCTTACAATGGAATCCATTCTTTTCGGACTTATAGCGTCGGGTATGGTGCTTTCGGTCATTTTATTTTTTTCCTGCTTTAACGAGGTTATTACAAGCGATAAAATCATATACATTTTCGGCAGAATTTCGCCGTCAATGTCGCTTATCTTTTCAATGACGTTAAGAGCCGTACCAAAATTTATAAGGCAATTTAAAGAAGCTTTAAAGATGCAGAAAATAACGGGCAAAGGTCAGAAAAACCGTTTAAAAAGCGGAATTTCTGCTATGTCATCGGTACTGACCTGGATTTTAGAGGACGCCATAGAAACTGCCGATTCAATGAAATCGCGTGGGTACGGATTATCGGGAAGAACGGCATATTCCATATACAGCTTTACAAAAAGAGATAAAAAAGCAATTATTTTTCTTACTGTATCCCTTTTGTATGTGGTCTTGGGGACAAGTCTTGGAACACTCGCTTTCACCTGTTTTCCGAGTATAAAATTTGCAGAAATATCACCCTATTCGGTTTCGGTGCTTTTTGCGGAATTTTTACTGATGTCAATGCCGATTGTAATAGAGGTTACGGAGTATATGAAATGGAAATGTATAAGATAAGCGATTTAAGTTTTAAATATCCGAATTGCGACAAAAACGCTGTAAGCGGCATAAATTTGTCTGTTAAAAAGGGCGAATTTGTTACGGTTTGCGGAAAATCGGGCTGCGGAAAAACTACGCTTTTAAGACTTTTAAAACCCGTAATATCGCCCTTTGGCGATAAAGAAGGACAAATTATTTTTTGCGGTCAGGATATAGAAGAAACCGAATTAAAGGAACAGACGAAAAAAATCGGATTTGTTATGCAAAATCCCGATAATCAGATTGTTACCGACAAGGTGTGGCATGAGCTTTGTTTTGGGCTTGAAAGTCTTGGGATAAAAACACCGATAATACGTGCAAAAGTGGCTGAAATAGCGTCATTTTTCGGCATATAAAATTGGTTTTATAAAAAAACCGACGAGCTTTCGGGCGGACAAAAGCAGATACTGAATTTGGCGTCGGTTATGGTTATGGAGCCTGATGTGCTGATTTTAGACGAGCCGACAAGTCAGCTTGATCCGATAGCTGCAAAGGAGTTTTTACAGCTTGTAAAAAGGGTAAATCGTGAGCTTGGTATGACGGTTATTCTGGCGGAGCATAGGCTGGAAGAGGCTGTCGCAATATCTGATAGAATTGTCGTAATGGATAGGGGAGAAATTTTGGCAGATGCAACCCCTGACAGTATCGGCAGGATTTTAAAAGGGAAAAAAACGGATATGTTTGACGCACTTCCGACGCCGATACGCGTTTTTGAAAGCGTCGAAAGTGAGGGGAAATGTCCGGTCACGGTGCGTGAGGGAAAGGAATGGCTTTTGGAATTTTCCAAAACACATACCTTAGACGAAACAGCCGTACCGAAAACGGAAAATCGGCAAAACAAAAGAGCGGTAATAGAGGTAAAGGAAGTCTTTTACAGGTACGAAAGAACAGCTCCCGATGTTATAAAAAACCTGAACCTGACGCTTTACGAGGGCGAATTTTTGGCGGTTTTAGGCGGAAACGGAACAGGTAAAACAACGGCAATTTCGCTTATTGCAGGACTAAATAGACAGCAGAGGGGCGAAATTCTGATAAACGGGAAAAGGCTTTCCGAAATGCAGGACATCAGTATCTTGGGCGTTATTCCGCAGGAAGTAAAAAGTATGTTTTCCAAAAAGACTGTTTTCGATGAGCTGATGGATATGACCGACAGGAAACTGCCTCAAAATGAGCGTGAAACAGCGGTTTTTGATATCGCACGATTGTGCAGGATAGAGGACACGCTTAAAAAGCACCCATACGACATATCAGGCGGTGAACAGGAGCGTGTGGCACTCGGCATGGTGCTTCTGAAAAAACCGCAGATTTTGATTATGGACGAGCCGACAAAGGGAATGGACGCACATTTTAAAAAGATTTTTTCGCAGATTTTAAAGGATTTACAGCGTGGCGGTGCGTCAATACTTATGGTGTCGCACGATTTGGAATTTTGTGCGGAATTTGCGGACAGATGTGCATTGTTTTTTGACGGCAGTATCACGGCAGAGGGCGAAACACGCGAATTTGTCAAAGAAAACCGCTTTTATACGACAAGCGTCTGCCGTATGGCGAGGGAGATTTTGCCCACGTGCGTAACAGCAAGAGATTTGATTTTGGCAGTCGGCGGAAAAATCGACGAAAAAAAAGAGGATACGGACTTTAACTATACGCCGAATGTTGCGGACGGAATCGCACCCGAAAAACCTAAGAAAAAAACGGCAAAAGGGATATTTTGTGTCCTCGCGTCTTTGGTCTTGTATCTGATAAGACTTTTCGGAAATTTAGATGGAGAAATGCCAAAGCATCTTTTGGGAGCGGTTGCGGTTGTACTTTTATGGTGCGGACTTTCCTGCCTTTTGCCACAAAAAGAGCTTTTTCCGGCAGATAAAATACCGCAAAAAACAAGGCTTACAAAACGCACACTTTTTGCGTCGTTTTTAATAGTTTTGGTAATACCGCTAACGATATTTTTCGGCGTTTACTATCTTGGCGACAGAAAGTACTATTTTATAAGCCTTTTAATTGTTTTGGAAACACTTCTGCCGTTTTTTGCGATGTTTGAAAACCGAAAGGCAGAGGCAAGGGAAATCGTTTTGATAAGCGTTTTGTGTGCCTTGGGCGTGGCAGGACGTATTGCGTTTTTTATGGTTCCGGAGTTTAAACCGCTACTTGCGGTAGTAATACTTTCGGGAATCTGCTTAGGCGGAGAGGTCGGCTTTTTAGTAGGTGCTATGACGGCGTTTTTGTCAAACTTCTTTTTCGGGCAAGGCACATGGACGCAGTGGCAGATGTTCGCACTCGGAATTATCGGATTTTTGGCGGGTGTGCTTTTCCAAAAAGGGATTTTGAAGAAAACAAAGCTTGAAATTTCCGCATTCGGATTTTTCTCGGCACTTGTAATTTATGGCGGAATAATGAACCCCGCATCAGTTTTTATGGTTACGGCAAACCCGACAAAAGCGATGATTTATTCGGCATTTTTAATGGGGCTTCCGATTGATATGGTCCACGCACTTTCGACAAGCTTTTTCCTCTGGTTCTTATCCGAGCCGTTTATCGAAAAAATCGAACGAATCAAAACAAAATACGGACTACTAAAATAGAAGCAGGGTTATTCACCCTGCTTCTCTTGCTTTTTTATATTTATCATACCAAATATGTAGCGGAAATTGAGTAAACCGTATATTATACCTCCTAATGCCATTTGTGCAATTAATCTGACAAGGTCGTTCATATCCAAATAGTTCAAAGGATATACACATATAAACATAACACATGCTTTCAATAGATATTTAAGTGAGCATAAAAAATACTTTTTAACAGGCAAGGCTTTGCCGACGATGTATGACTGATACAGCATGACAGAGATCTCTGCCGCAATCGTTCCGTAACAAGCGCCTATACTTTGATATTTAGGGATAAGAATAAAATTCACTATTAAATTTACAATCGCACCCAAGAATATTGATTTGATATAAGGTTTATCTTGTTCGTTTGGGATCAAATACTGAGTTCTCAGTACATTTGCAAAGGATATAAACGGCAAAGTTGAAGACAGCAAAATTATCAAAAGTCCTGTTTTTTGAAATTCCTTTCCGAAGAATAACGGTGCGAATTTATATCCGACAGCCATCAATCCAAGAGCCATAGCATAGGAAAGGAACATTATAAATTCGGTGGATTTTGATATATATTCCTTTACTTGTTCAGTTTTTCCCTTTGCAATAATATTGGACATTCTGGGAAGCATTACAGTGCCTAAAGCTGTTATTGCACACAAAGGTATGTCGATAACTCTTTCAGCATTCTCATAAAAGCCGACTTCTGAAATGGCTGTTAATGCACCTAACATTATCTTGTCCATTATTTTATATAAACTTACAGCTATAACAGGTATAAATAAGATAAAATTAGGTTTAATGTGCTTTACTATATCTTCTTTTGTTACTTTAACGAAAGAAATCTTATTTCTTACAAATTCCCATAAAACCAGTTGGCTTAAACAAGTCATTCCGGACATTATGAGAGCATATTTCCATAAATCAGTCCTTGTTTTCACAAATAAGAAAATCAAAACGGCATTTATTACACGTACAACAGTGCTTATTGCAATAGTTTTTTTAAAATCCTCCAAACCAAAGAAAAACCAGGTTATGTCTAATGCTGCGGAGATAATATAAAAGGATTGAATCAGCGATATTACCCTGAATTTGTCATCAAATAAAAAGACATATAATAAATAGGCAAAAAGCATAGCTA
>JAFSSG010000029.1 GCA_017451145.1 Clostridia bacterium | reverse complement strand
TGAGGGACAGCTCACTTATATTACCACATCACTTTTTAGTTGTCAAGTACTTTTTTTAATTTTTTTTGTATTTTTTTTAAAATATCAAAAATGCCGATCTAAACCGGCATTTTTGGGGTTGTTTTTATGTGTTTTTTTGCTTTTTATATCAATGAATCGATTTCATCTCTGTAATCGTCGGCATCGTGTACGCCTACCAGCCTTTTTACCTCAGCTCCGTCCTTGAAGAAAATAACCGTCGGTATTGATGCCACACCGAATTTTATCGCCAATTCTCCCTGCTCGTCAACATTCACCTTGCCGACATTGATTTTTCCCTCATATTCCTCCGAAATACCGTCAATCACAGGCGAAAGCATACGGCACGGGCCGCACCAACTTGCCCAAAAATCAACCATTGTCGGCATATTTCCGTTTATTTCTTCCGAAAAAGTTTCCTGCGTTAAATTTTTAATCATAACTGCACCTCTATCTTGCCTTATATTCGGGGAAAGTTGAATAAATCGTGTTTATTCCGCCTGTAGAGAATACCTTGGTTGTGAAAATCTGGTCTTCTATGAATGCGTCTTCCTCATAGCTGTAAGTGTAATTTCTTATATCTCTGTCTGTTCCGCTGAAAGCATAAACGGTTATTACGGGCGTCGCTACGCCTCTTATAAACGCTTCATTGACCTCGGCATACACCATGCCCTGCAATCTTTGGTAGTAGAGATTATATGCCCCTTCATCTGTGAGCACCGCAAGTGTCCAATATTGCGAATCGTCCCACTGCATTTCGCCGTTAACATTTCTTGCCGATGTGCCTAAAATGACTCTGTCCTTTTTCCCGCTCTTTGTAAGCGGAATACTGTAATCGCCCATGATTGTCCATTCATTCGTCATATTAAGCGTCTTTGATATCACGATTCTTGTTTTCGGTTCTTCTATTTCAGTCTTCGGCTCATCTACCTTGTCGATAACAGGAGTGCTGATTACTTCCTGTTCTTCTTCCTCCTCCGGGCTTACTAAATCCGCCACTTTAAGACAGCCCGTCAGCATTAACACGGTCGCTATTAAAACCAATATCCGCAGTTTTTTCATAGTTATTCTCCTTTTTCGTTCCTTATGTCTATGTATTTTTCTTCTTCTTTTTCGATCTCCGCTTTACCTGCACACGCCTCTGCAATATCCTTTAAAAACTTTTCCGAATCGGATTTTTTTACCGAAACAAAGAACTCCGTTTTTTCTGAGTACTCGATATTTTCAAGAAAATACCCGTTTTTTTGGATAAGATTTCTGATTTTTCCCGAAAGCGTATATTCCACGCCTACCTTATAGCAATCGCACAAAATTTTTGTTATTCTTCCTGCATTTTTGACCGACTCCAAAGCTGCGGCAGAATATGCCCGTACAAGTCCGCCCGTACCCAAAAGTGTTCCGCCGAAATATCTGGTAACAACGGTTATGGCATCTACTATGCCTTCCTTTTTCATTATGTCCAAAACCGGCATCCCCGCCGTTCCGCCCGGCTCTCCGTCGTCCGAATAGCGTGAGATATTGTTTTCGTCTATAATATATGCATAAACATTGTGCGACGCATCGCTGTACTGCGAACGCATCTCCTGCAAAAAATCAAGTGCCTCCTGTTCGCACGATACGGGCTTTGTATGTGATATGAATTTGGATTTTCTGTCGATATATACCGCTTCGCCAAGCTTTTCGACAGTTTTAAAAGATTGCTTTTTTGAAATCTCAATCAACTCTCCCATTATATAATGTAGGTTTTCATTTTTTCGTATGTGATTTTATCCGCCAAAAGATGTATTTTTACGCCTTCTCCTAAGTATTCCTCCGACAAAATCTTTTGGTTTTTGTGCAATTCGTTTACCAAGCTACCAAGATTGTACGGTATAAGCACCGTCATTTCACGCTTTTTATCGGGGGCGGTTTCTGAAATAATGTCGATTAGTTTTTCGATATTTTTACCCGTCTTTGCCGATATTCCGATGCTGTTTTCCTGCGTATAGGCAACATCTTCCTGCACCAAATCGGTCTTGTTATATACATAAACTGTCGGCTTTCCCAATGCTCCCAGCTCGGAAAGCACCGAGTCAACAACCTTGATATGCGTTTCAAACTGCGGGTTAGAGGCGTCTATGACATATATCAGCATATCCGCTTCCGCCGTTTCTTCAAGCGTTGCCTTAAATGCCTCAACCAGATTATGCGGAAGTTTTCTTATAAAACCAACTGTGTCGGTTATCAAAATTTTGCGGTTATCGTTAAGCGTAATCGCTCTTGACGTCGTGTCGAGCGTCGCAAAAAGCTTGTCCTCTGCAAGTACGCTGCTTTCTGTAAGCAGGTTCATAAGCGTGGATTTTCCCGCATTCGTATATCCGACAAGACAAGCGGTTATAACGCCGTCTTTTTTACGGCGTGAACGCAGAAGATTTCTGTGCTTTTTTATTTCTTTTATGTCCTCTTCAAGCGAGGCAATACGGCGGTTTATGTGCCGTCTGTCCGACTCCAATTTTGTTTCGCCGGGGCCTCTTGTGCCTATTCCGCCTCCTGTACGGCTAAGCTCCGCTCCCATTCCGCGAAGACGTGGCAAAAGGTATTTTTGCTGTGCGAGTTCTACTTGTAGCTTTCCTTCTCCGCTCTTTGCACGTTTTGCGAAAATATCCAGAATCAAAATCGTTCTGTCAATGACCTTAATCCCGAAAAAATCCGATAGATTCCGTATCTGCACGGGCGAAAGCTCATCATCAAATATTACAGTATCGATTTCAAGGCTTTCTATCGCCTCTCTTATTTCTTCAAGCTTTCCCTCGCCCATATAGGTTGCGGCTTCTATTTCCGATTTATTTTGTATTACCTCTGCAACAACATCCGCACCCGCAGTTTTTGCAAGTTCGGAAAGCTCCAATATCGTTTCCTCGGTAGTGTCAAAAAGGACATCTCTGCACCCTGTATGCACCCCCGCCAAAAGAACACGCTCTTTTTTTTCTTCCATATATATACCTCGTAATAATACTATTATCTTCTATTTTTGCCGTTTTGTCAATAAAATAGCACCGTCATTTTTAAAAATTTTTTTAAAAAGTATGGAAATTTATACAAAACCGTTATATAATAGTCTAAATTACTGCGTTTTTATGGAGGATTTACGGTATGGTAAATGATATTTTAAATATTTTGGATAACGCAAACACACCGCTTTCAAGCGAAAAAATTGCAAATATGCTGGGAAAGGACGAGGCGGAAATCGATAAAATAATCAAAGGTCTTGAAAAGGAAAACGTGATTGTCGGGTACAAAACCCTGATAAATTGGGACAAAACCGACCGCGACCTCGTTACCTCAATAATCGAGCTTAAAATATCACCGCAACGTGGCGAAGGTTTTGATAAGGTTGCGGAAAAAATCTATAAATACCCTCAGGTAAAATCGCTTTTTCTTATGTCGGGCTCATATGATTTGTGCGTAGTGATTGAAGGGCAGTCAATGAAGGACGTCGCACTTTTCGTAGCGTCAAAACTTGCTCCTATGGACAATGTATTAAGCACTTCAACAAGCTTTGTTTTGAAAAAATATAAAGATGACGGTCTTGTTTTCTACAATGACGAAGAAGACACCCGACAGGTGATAACATTATGATTGAATACGAAAAAATTCTTACGAAAACCATACAAGGAATATCCCCATCAGGCATAAGAAAGTTTTTTGATGTCGTTGCCACTATGCCCGACGCAATTTCGCTGGGCGTGGGCGAACCCGATTTTGTCACGCCTTGGTCAATCCGCGAGGCAGGAATTTATTCCCTCGAAAAAGGACGTACACACTACACCGCAAACGCGGGACTTTTAGAGCTGAGAGAAGAAATTTGTGCATATACGAATCGGAAATACGGTGTTTCCTATGATCCGAAAAGCGAAGTTTTGGTTACAGTCGGCGGAAGCGAGGCGATTGACCTTGCAATCCGCTGTCTTATAAGTGACGGAGATGAAGTAATTATTCCGGAGCCGTGCTTTGTTTGCTATAAGCCATGTACCGTTATGGCGGGAGGTGTTCCCGTAACGGTTGAAACAAAGGAAGAGGACGGGTTTCGGCTTTTACCCGAGCAACTGAAAAACGCAATCACCGATAAAACAAAGCTTTTGATTCTTCCCTTCCCGAATAACCCAACGGGCGGAATTATGTCAAAAAGCGACCTTGAAGCTATCGCAGAGGTTTTAAAGGGCACAAGTATTATCGTGCTTTCCGATGAAATTTACGGCGAACTCATCTATAACGGCGACGGGCATACTACATTTTCCGCAATAGACGGTATGCGTGAGCGGACAATCGTCGTTAACGGCTTTTCCAAAGCTTTTGCTATGACAGGTTGGCGTCTTGGTTATGCTTTAGGCCCTGCCCCAATAATAAAATCGATGATAAAGATGCATCAATACTGCATTATGTCGAGTCCGACAACAAGCCAGTTTGCTGCAATAGAGGCACTTCGCTCGTGCGATAACGATGTCGAAAGAATGAGACAGGAGTACAATTATCGCAGACGCTTTATCGTAGATGGATTCAGAAATATGGGACTTTCCTGCTTCGAGCCACTCGGTGCATTTTATGCATTTCCGTGCATAAAATCGCTCGGTATGACAAGCGAGGAATTTGCAACCCTACTTTTAAAAGAAGAAAAGGTTGCCGTTGTGCCCGGTAACGCTTTCGGCGAAAGCGGTGAGGGATTTATCCGCTGTTCCTACGCCTATTCCATAGACAATATAGAGGAGGCACTTTCCCGCATTTCACGGTTTGTCGAAAAACACAAGTAAAAAATTTTTTGGGGGGATTAGTAAATCCCCCGATTTTTTATTATTCTTTTTATTTCTCTTACCCGCTGTTTTTCGCTTCTTTTATCATCCGAAACAACCGTCCTTATTTCCTCCAACGCCTCCGCCGCATCAGCATTTATGCTGTCCGCCAGATTTATGTCGGAAAGGCTCATTCCCTTTGCCAGAATTTCGCCCATTATTTTTGCCGCTGTCGCATTTTGTATATTCATTTTGTCCATTCCTTTCTATTCCGCATATTTAAGCCGTATAATAACAACCGTCATATCATCGCTGAAAACTGTCCTTGCCTTCGCTCCATCTAATATTTGTCTTGCTCTTTCTTCGCAATTCCCCTTTGACGAAACGAAAATCTTTTTAATCCATTCATTTTTCAGTACTCCGTTTCCCGCTTCACCTATACCGTCGGTAATCATAAGAATTTCATCTCCCGCCGAAAACTTGTATTTTTGCGGCTTCACCGATATTCTCTCCAAAATCCCCACAGGCAGTGCGGAGGATGAAACCTCCTCCACCTCGTTATCCCTTTTCATAAAGCTTTGTGCACTGCCGATTTTCAAAAATTCCGCTTCTCCCGAACAGACGTCAATTTCCAGAATATCAGCAGAGGAAAAGCTTTCCCTGTCGGCATTTAAGGCAATCGCCGAATTTATCATATCAACCGCCACGCTTTTTTCTATTCCCGATTCGAAAAATTCCGCAAAAAGCCGTGCCGTAAGTCCGCTTATTTCCCGTGCCGCCACGCCCGAACCCATTCCGTCGCAGAGAATAACGTAATATTTATTGCATGATTTAAAATGAATCACGGTATCACCGTTTACCTCCTGCCCGTTTTTTGCCTCCTGACAGACAGAAACCGAAACATCATAGTTTATTTTTCCTGTTTCCGCCTCCTTCCGCTCGGTAAGAGTGCTTATTATATTGGAAACTTCTCCGTACTGCTTGGCGACAAGCTCTCTGTCAAACGCAAGTTCGCCCTTTAAAATCTCACTTTGCTTCTCTATTTCGTACATATGCAAGAATTCACCAAGAAACCTTTCCGCACGAACGCATGAATGCCAAAATCTTTGCGGAAGATTTGACGCATTTAAAAATCCGTCCCTTTCTATAAGAAAATTCATTTCCTTTATATTTTGAATCGGACCTTCGCCCTTTGATATACGGCACATCTCCGCATTTTTACAGTCCTTACACACTCTTTCGGTGATGACGTAATAAAACTCGCTTTCCTTGCCCTTTTCCAAAAGGCGAACACCGTTCCCTAAATCCTCAACTGCTATTGCAACATTTTTTATTCTGTCGGCAATCTCGGTAGCGTACTGCCTGTCAGCAAATTTTTCATTTATATGGCTACCGACTTTTTCAACTATGCTTTGCGGAATAATCAAAAATATTATCGGTGCGGCGAAAATATCCGCCACGCTGAGTTCACCCAAGCTCCCTATACACAAAACGCAGATTGTCGCTCCCGATAAAAAACCTGCCGCAACACCTGCCTTACCCGTTTTTGCCGTTATCGACGCAATTAAAGCCGAAACCGCAAAAAGTCCGCTCATCTCAACCGCCTCAGGCTGATTTAAAAAGGTCATAAATCCCAACCCCAGCCCTGTTAAAACGGCAATCGGAATATCGCAGGAATAACTCACGCTCATCGCTATCATCATTGCCGCAAAAACCGGAATATTTATGTTGAGATAGGGCAGTTTCAGTCCGTAAGTTCCGCACATAACCGCCCCAAAAATAATCATTTCCGCAGCATATGCCAACCTGTTTCTTTCCTTTATGTTGCCGAAAAGAAGATATAGTCCGCCTACGGCAAACATCTCAGGTATAATTTCCGCAATCCTTTTCGGCGTCGCACCAAACTTGAAAAGCGTAATAAGCGACGCAAGGGCAACCGCTGTTCCCAACGCTACCGCCTTGACCTGCCTTTTGTCAAGCTTCCTTATATATGCCATGCTTCCGTAAATGACTGCCGCCAATATGTATTTTATTGCCGATTCCATACTGCCCGAAACGCCCAGAATAAGTCCCAAAACCGCCGCAAAAATGTTCTCCTCACCTAAAACGGCGGCATACGCTATCCCGAAAGGGCGTGTTTCTATTATCTGCGTCCGCGTCAAGACCGCTAAAAGCAAAACTTTCCCCGCAAAATACAGGCACGGCACTAAAAAAGCTTTTTGGGTTTTTGTCGCCTCAATGTTCATTTTTTTATCCCCTTTATCATACAATGTATATTATGGGAAAATTATATCATTTACGGCGTCGGATTTTTGTCATATCCTATTGTCGAAAAAGGGCTTTTTTCTGCCTCAATAATACATTTTATTTACAAATCCCCCGTTTTGTTGGACTTTTTTGCAGTAAAATGTTAGAATGTCATAAATTGTGCAAAAAAAGAGGGGGTACATACCTTTGCGTATTTTGGTTTTTTCCGATTCCCACCACGATGTAAAAAGCTGCATTGGTGTTATAAACAACATAATAGGCGTCGATATGATTCTCCATGCAGGAGATTTTGCAGATGATGCAGAGAAAATCAAGGAGCAGTTCCCCGACATAACCGTAAATTATGTCGCAGGAAACTGCGATTTCGGAACAGCTCCGAAAGAGCTTGTTTTTCACGCAGACGGAAAAAAGATTTTTTTGACTCACGGGCATCTTTATAATGTAAAAAATGATTACGGTTTTTCCGCACTTTTGTCCCGTGCCGAAGAGCTCGGTTGCGACTGTGCCGTTTTCGGTCACACGCACTGCGGTTTTTGCGACACTAACGGGCGTGTCACACTTTTAAATCCGGGAAGCATACGTGACGGCAAGACCTTTGGCGTTATAGAAATCGAAAACGGCAAACTCCGTGCCGCTGTTTGCGACGCATAAACCACTATATAATGATATAACTTTACCTTTTTCTACAATATATTGTGGTTTTTTGTTGATTTTTGCTTTAATTCTGCACAATATGATTTACGTCCCCGCAAACTACCTGCCTTACTTTTAAATTCGCTGATTTTTGCCTTGAACAAGGCGAGTTTATGTCAGTATGGCTGAATATTTTTTATACCCCTACAAAAATCCGTATAACCGATTTAAAAGCTATTGTTATAGCCGGTCCTGTGCCCTATAATGATTATTGCGGACAGGGAACGTTTGTGCATTGGGGGATTTTTGTGGAGAAAATATCCTTATGGCGACTTCCGAAGTCGGCATATCGTAAGCTTTACGGCTATGATATGCCGATTTTCTTTTGGAATTTTAAAAAAATGCTTGACAAACATATTTAAAACCTATATAATAGGTTCGGTGTCTGTTTTTGCGGATAGTATTTTTGCAAACGGACAATAAAGATTTTACTTATATCGGAGGTGTTCAAAGATGAAAAGAACCTATCAGCCAAAGAAGCGTCAAAGGGCGAAAGAACACGGTTTCAGAAAAAGAATGGCCACTGCGTCAGGCAGAAAAGTTTTGTCTAGAAGAAGATTACGGGGCAGAAAGAAATTATCAGCTTAAAATTAGAGGCGAGAAGCAGAACGGCTGTTTGACCCTATGCTTTTTGCCTTTTTTATAGCTATGGGATTGATGTGATATGAACAGTAACGATACATTAAAGCTAAATAAGGATTTTAAGCGTCTTTATTACAGAGGGAAATGTGCCGTGGCACATTCTGTTGTGTTGTATGTTCAAAAAAACCGCTCCGCAAAAAACCGCATTGGCCTGACCTGCGGAAAATCTGTCGGAAAGGCGTTCCGCCGAAACCGTGCAAAAAGGCTTATGCGTGAGAGTTACCGCATTTTATCGCCCGAAATAAAAAAAGGATATGACATTGTAATTATTGCAAGAGCGTCGATTGTCGGGAAAAAATGCGACAGCGTTTTAAAAGATTTACGGTTTGCTATGGGAAAGCTGGATATGTTTTTATGAAAAATTTTTGTATTTTTTGTATCAGATTTTATCAGCGTCACCTATCCCCTTTAAAACGCTATTCACATTGCAGATTTACTCCCACCTGCTCAGAATACGCAATAGGCGTATTGGAAAAATACGGCTTTTTTAAGGGCAGTTTCCTTGCGATACGGCGGATTTTAAGATGTAATCCGTTTTGCAAGGGCGGTTATGACCCTGTGCCGTAAAAAAATGAGGTATTTTTAATGAAACTTAGTTTATTTGAGCTTTTGATCACAAGACCGCTGGGCTTTATAATCCGTTCTATCTATGAGCTTGTTCAGAATTACGGTCTCTCAATTATCCTTTTTACTATTGTTGTAAAGCTTATTTTAATGCCGCTTCAAGCAAAATCGCAAAAATCGATGAAAAAACAGCAGAAAATTCAGCCGATTATTGCAGAGCTTCAGAAAAAGTACGCAAATGACCAGCAAAAATTACAAGCGGAAATGATGAAAGTCTATAAGGAAAACGGCGTGAGTATGACAGGCGGTTGTCTTCCGCTTTTGATACAGTTTCCTATTTTAATAGGTCTATACAGCGTAATCCGCCGTCCTATTACCTATATAAAAGGTGTAAATTTTGCGGACGAAACAGTTTTGGAACGTGTTAAAACGGTTTTGGCACAGATGACGGAAAAATTTCCGGAAATTGTGGGAAAGCTTTCTTCCCTTTCGCCCGAACAGTTACACAAAAACTATCAAATTCAGCTCTCAACATGGGCGGACAAGTTAGGACTTGCAAATGAATACGGTTGGCACGTAAATTTCAAGTTTTTAGGTCTTGATTTGTCGGGAGTGCCTTCTTCCGCTCTCTCGGCGATTTCACGCGGTGATTTTTCCGATATCGGCACAGTGCTTTTGATTTTGATTCCTGTTTTTGCCGTACTTACAACATGGCTTTCCATGCGTCAGTCGCAAAAGCTTACACAAAATCCTAACGTTAAGCAAAATGATGACGATCCGTCACAGGCTATGGGCAAGTCTATGAATATGATGATGCCGATAATGACCGGCTTTTTCACATTCTCGCTCCCCTCAGGTATCGGAATTTATTGGATAGTTTCAAGCATAATGCAAATTGTTCAGCAATATGTTCTGGACAGATATTTTAATGAGAAAGAAGATGATTTCGTTGTTACAGTACCGAACAAAAACAGAAAAAACGGCAAAAAACGCAGAAGAAGCTAAAAACCTCGCTCTTTCCGAGCTCGGAATATCGGAAGACGACGCTATTATAGAGATTGTAGATGAAGGAACAAAAGGATTTTTAGGCTTAGGCTCAAAGGGCGTAACCGTATCGGTTTCGGCAAAAAATCCTGCTCCCATAATTGCAAAAGAATTTCTTTCGCAGGTTTTTGATGCTATGGGACTTAATGTTGATATTGAAGCAAAAACCGACGGCGATACACTTCTTGCCGAAATGTTCGGCGAACATATGGGGCTCGTTATAGGAAAACGTGGCGATACTCTTGACGCATTGCAGTATCTTACCTCCCTTGTTGTAAACCATGAAGTTCCCGAACACACACGTGTTACTCTGGATACCGAAAATTATAGGGAAAAGCGTCAACAGGCTCTTACCGCCCTTGCAAACCGTCTTGCCGACAAGGTTGTACGCACAGGCAAAAAGCACACATTAGAGCCGATGAACCCTTATGAACGCAGAATTATACACTCCTGCTTACAGGCAAATGACGGGGTTACAACCTTTTCAATAGACGAAGAACCGAGAAGAAAGGTAGTTATTGCTCCAAAGAACGCAAAACCAAAGTCTGCTCCGCATATTTCTTCATACATCCCGCCGGAATACAGACAGCAGAATCACAATAAAGCCAAGAGTTACGACGAATTTTTGGCAGAAAACGGTGAAGAATAAATTTCTATCCTGAAAGGAGATTTTTATATGTCGGGACATTCCAAATGGAGTACGATTAAAAGAAAAAAGGGTGCTAACGATGCACAAAGAGCTAAAATTTTCACAAAGGTTTCCCGCGAAATTTTGGTTGCTGTAAAGTCCGGCGGTCCTGACCCCGACAACAATTCGGCATTAAAGGACGCTATTTCGAAGGCACGTTCCGTGAATATGCCCAACGATAATATCGCCCGTACAATAAAAAAGGCCGCAGGTGGAACTGACGGCGATAATTACGAAACCGTTGTTTATGAGGGCTACGGCCCAAGCGGTGTTGCCGTTATTGTTGACACTCTTACCGATAACAGAAACCGTACCGCAGCAAATATCCGCCACTATTTTGACAAATTCGGCGGCAATCTCGGCACAAACGGCTGTGTAAGCTTTATGTTTGATAAAAAGGGCGTTATCGTTATTGAGGCTGACGGCGTTGACGAGGACGAAGTCACAATGGACGCCTTAGAAGCAGGAGCAGAGGACCTTTCTCTTTCCGACGGTGTTTTTGAAATAACAACCGCTCCTGAGGATTTCCACGCTGTGCGTGACGCCTTAGACGGAAAATACGAGTTGGCGTCTGCCGAGCTTTCCATGGTTCCGCAGACTATGACGCAGATAACCGACGCCGACCACATCACGCTTATGGGACGGCTTTTAGATAATCTCGATGATGATGACGACGTTCAAAACGTATATCATAATTGGGATATGCCAAACGATATTGAATAGTAAAAATCGCAGGATCAAGACTCCTGCGATTTTTTTGATTTCTTTTTCTTTTCCGGCTTTTGCTTTTTTCCCTGTTCGTTGTCACCGTACCCATATCCATAGCCGTAACCGTAACCATATCCGTAGCCGTATTTATGCCCGTATCCGTAGCCTCTCTTTGAGCCTCCGTATCGGTTATAGCCACTGTATTTATATGACGTTGTACTTACGTCATTCAGCACATATCCCAAAATCTTTGCATTTGCCATCTGGATACTGTTTCTCGCTCTGTTGATGGACTCGTAAATGGTGCTGTTCTGCCTTACGACAAATATAACACCCGACACATATTTTGCCATAGCTGCCGCTTCGGTAACAACAGTAACCGGCGGGGTATCAATGAAGATATAGTCATATCTCTCTCCCAATTTGTCAAGCACGTTTTCCATCTCTGAGGAAGACAAAAGCTCTGTAGGATTGGGCGGAATATGTCCCGATGTTATGCAGTCGAGGTTGTATTTATCGCTATGCTTTATTGCTTTGTCGATATCGATAAGTCCGCATAAAAGGTCGGACAAACCGTCTTCTCTCTGCAATCCCAAATGCCTGTTAATACGCGGTTTTCTGAGGTCCGCATCTATTACAAGCACCTTTGCTTCTGTTTGTGCAAAGGTTATCGCAACGTTAAGGCTTGTCGTTGTCTTGCCCTCGTGCGGACTTGCACTTGTTATGATTATCTTTTTACAACCCTTTTCCGAGCCTATGGAATATATGATATTTGTTCTTGTCGCATTGTACGCTTCACGTACCAAAAAATCAGTTTTATCGTCTAAAACCGGATTTATTCCGCGACTTGCCGTCTTTGCATTTCTGCTGTTGGCATGTCTTATGTTGAAATCACCTATTATTTTTAATATACTCATTTTTCAGCACCTACTTCCTCAACCTGTATAAATGCCGGAATCTCACCAAGCAAGGGCTCGGGGAATCTTTTGCTGATATCCTCTCTCGACTTGATTCTCGTATCGAAAAGCTCCAAAAGAAGTATTATTCCTGCACCTACGCCTATGCCAAGCACAAGAGCTACAAGAGCATTTTGCTTTACATTCGGCGAAAACGGAGATTTTGGAACCTGTCCTTTATCAAGGATTTTTACAGATCCTGCATTTATTACGCGGATAAGCTCGTCCGGTGCATGTGTTAAAATGCTGTTGCAAACTGCACAGACGTCCTCAGGAATTTTACCCACGACCCTTACTTCCAAAATCTGCGTATCGTTTACCGCACTATATGAAATCATACTCTTTAGCTGTCCTACCGAATACCTTCCCTCCAAATCGGCAGAAACCTGGGAGAGAAATGTCCGTCGGCTCAGTATTTCTTGGTATGTTTTAACAAGTGCCTGAGAAGAGGTCATATCTCCTTGAGTAATGTCAATGTCCTGCGTTCTCTGAGCATTTACATAAAGTGTGCCGTCGCTTCTGTAAAGCGGTTCAACAAAAACCTGCGTATAAATAAATGCACCGATGCTGAAAACTATGGCACAAATCGCCCATATCCACCAACGACGTATCATCATATCTATAATGTCGGCAATTCCTATCTTCTCGTTCAAAAAATCATCTCCCAAAGGCATACTTTTTCTTATTATATCACCGTTTTGGCAAGAAATCAATATATTTTTGCCTATCTTTATTTTTTTTGGTCAGATTATTGAATTTTTTGGCGTATGGTTGTATAATACTTTTATTGCGAGGTGTGAGTTATGACAAAAAAGGACCGTTCGGAAAGTGCTGTAAAAGTCTTAAAAGAACTGTATCCCAACGTACGCTGTACTCTGGAATACAGCTCCCCTGTCGAGCTTTTAATTGCGACACAGCTTTCGGCACAATGCACCGACGCCCGTGTTAATATCGTAACAAAAACACTTTTTAAGAAATATCCCGATTGCTCCGCCTTTGCAAATGCCGATTATGAGGAGCTTTGCGAAGATATACGCTCTACGGGATTTTACAGAAACAAGGCGAAAAATATAATCGCCTGTTGTAAAAAAATCCTGTCCGACTTCGGCGGCGAGATTCCCGACACTATGGAGGGGCTTTTGACACTTGCCGGAACGGGCAGAAAAACCGCAAATCTTGTTTTGGGCGACATTTTCGGAAAACCTGCAGTTGTCGTAGATACGCATTGTATAAGGCTTTCAAACAGAATCGGGCTTACGAAAAATTCCTCGCCAGAAAAAATCGAGCAGGACTTAAAAAAACTGATTCCGCCGGAGGAACAGAGTGATTTTTGCCACAGGCTCGTGGCACACGGAAGAAATATTTGTACGGCACGTTCGCCAAAATGCGAAGACTGCCGTCTTAATAAATTTTGCAGAGAATATAGCTTGAAAGGAGCAAAAAAATGAATGATTGTTTGTTTTGTAAAATCATAAACGGAGAAATTCCGTCAACCAAGGTCTATGAGGACGATATGGTTTATGCCTTTAACGACATTTCCCCTCAAGCACCTCACCATATCGTGATTGTGCCGAAACTGCATCTTGCATCGGCAAACGAAATAACTCCCGAGAACTCTGAATATGTTGCAAAAATTTTCGAGGTTATCCCAAAAATCGCAAAAGCGCTCGGCTTTGACGAGAACGGCTACCGCGTTGTAAACAACTGCGGAGAGGACGGTCTGCAATCGGTAAAGCATCTGCATTTTCATTTGATGGGTGGAAGAAAATTTTCATGGCCCGCAGGTTAATTTCCCGAAATTTTTAAAATTTAACTGAAAAACTTGACAAGCACACGGAAAATGAGTTATAATGATTAGCGTGGTATAATTTCCATATTATCCATCAAACAGCCGGAATCTGTTTTGCCGGAGGGAGGGAAATACAAATGTCAGAAGTTCGTGTTAAAGAGAATGAATCTTTGGACAGTGCATTAAGAAGATTTAAGCGTCAATGTGCAAAGTCCGGAGTTATGTCAGAAATTAGAAAACGTGAGCATTACGAAAAGCCGAGCGTAAAGCGTAAGAAAAAGTCCGAGGCGGCTCGTAAAAGAAAGTTTAAATAGGTAAGAAAATGACCTTAAAGGAAAAACTTGCCCTTGATTTAAAAGAGGCAATGAAAAATAAAAATACCGTCCGCAAAAATGTGGTACAGTTCGTAAGAGCAGGTGTACTGCAGGTAGAAAAGGATAACAAGGTAACTCTTGACGATAACGGTGTTTTAGAGGTTATTGCAAAGCAGTTAAAGCAACGCAAGGACTCTCTCCCCGATTACGAAAAGAGCGGACGAGAAGATTTGATCGCCGAATTAAAGGCGGAAATGGATGTTTTGATGGAATATTTGCCAAAGCAACTTTCCCCCGACGAGCTTGAAGATATCTTAAAGGATATAATAGCAAAGTTGGGTGCAACATCAATGAAGGATATGGGAAAGGTTATGCAAGAGGCAAAAGCTCAGACTGTCGGAAAGGCAGACGGCAGAATGATAAACGAAATCGCAAAGAAATTGTTATCGTAAAAACAACGGGGAGAGTTTTTACTCTCCCCATAATATTCGCTGGTGTAGCTCAGTCGGTAGAGCAGCGCATTCGTAATGCGCAGGTCGCAAGTTCAAGTCTCGTCACCAGCTCCACGTCGGAGCAAAGTTCGCTTTGCTCCGTTTTTCTTTGCAGAAAAACATCCGCCCACTACCTTGCTGCTCCTTGTTTCGCAAAAAGGCTCGTTCGCGTCGGCTATTCGCTTGTAAACGCACTCATGACGCCGTTGGCTCACTACCACCTTTTTGCGATTTTGGTTGCTTCTTTTCCTGTTTTAGCTTTTTTTCTATATGTGTTTTATGATTAGAATTGGAAATAAACAAACGGGTTTTCGCCGGTATATGCAAGTGCAAAAATAAGTCCTATTTCCACAAAAAATGCGGTAAGTCCCCACACGCTATTCAAATCAAGTATCGGATAATAGCCATCTGTTTCTTTCTTCTCTTTTTTTGATTTATTCTCTGCCATCACCGTAGCAACAGATAAAACCGCAAGTGCGACAAAAGCCCATGTAAATGGTTGTTTTATGCCGTTTTGAAGCGTGAATATGCCTTTTATCACCGCCCCTGCAACCTCAAAGGACTCGGCACGGAAAAATATCCACGTGAATGTTATGAAAAGAAATGTTGCAATTATATTGATGATTTTTGTTACACCTTGTTGTTTTTTCTTTCGTCTTACCTTATCTACACACAAAGCCGCTCCGTTGATTGCTCCCCAAAACACAAAGGTCCAATTTGCTCCGTGCCAAAGTCCGCCGAGCAGCATTGTTAAAAACAGGTTTATGTACTGACGTGCTTTTCCTTTTCTGTGACCCCCGAGCGGAATATAAAGATACTCTTTCAGCCACGTCGATAGGCTTATGTGCCATCTTCGCCAAAATTCCGTTACATTCTGCGAAATATATGGCAAATTGAAGTTTTTATTAAAATCATATCCCAGACATTTTGCACAGCCTATCGCCATATCCGAATATCCCGAAAAGTCGAAATAAATCTGAATGGAATATGCAATTATCGCCAAAATGATGGTTGCCCAATGAAATGCCGCCGGTTTGCTGTAAACATCATCGACAAATACTGAGAGATGGTCGGCAATAACAATTTTTTTAAATAACCCGAACACAAATACCTGAACACCCCATTTGATGTTTTTTAGCTCTACCTTTCTGTCTTGTCTGAGCTGGGGCAAAAAGTCTGCCGCTCTGACAATCGGACCTGCAACAAGTTGAGGGAAAAAGCTGATATAAAGGGCAAGTTTAGTGAAATCGTTTTCTGCTTCTATTTTTCCTCTATTTACGTCAATAACGTAGCTTAATGCCTGAAATGTGTAGAAAGAAATCCCCACCGGGAGAATAATTCTCAGCACTCCCAAATCTTTTCCAATAAGCTTTGACGCCGAATCAAGAAAAAAATTAAAATATTTGAAAAAGCCAAGTACTACAAGCGGAATTACCACTCCCGAAATATATGCGAATTTTTTATGTGAATTTTTTGCCGTAAAATATGATGAAACCGTCACAAACAGCAATAAAAAACAGAATCGCCAATCCCAATATCCGTAGAAAAAGTAACTCGCCAAGAGCAAAAAAGCTTCCTTTATACGTGCCGAAAACTTATGTTCAAGAACTGCCGTCACTACCAGCACAAACCCGAAGAAAAGCAAAAATTCAATCGATGCAAAGGACATTACTCCACCTCCAAAATAATTTTATACAATTCTTCTGCCATCATTTTATGCCCATATTTGTTCAGATGACCGCTTCCTACCGTAGTATTTATAAATCCATACGGCAAAATGTATGATTTTTCGTACTCTTCCGCAAAACGTTCATTCATATTTAAAAAGTAAATATCATTTTCTTTGCACGTTTTTGCAAACTGTTCTTCTGCGGCTCTGTTGCCCCCTATAATAAGAGTGGCGTCCGAATTAACGGCAACGGGCGGATGATATGCAATAATGATTTTTGCATCATGATTTGTTGCTGTTTCTTTAACTTTTTCTAATACTTTTGTTAGCAGCTCCTCGTTATTCTTTTCTGCCGTATCCTTTACCACCGCATCTTCTTCTGCTGCCGGTTGTTTTTTGTTATAATTTACTACCTGCGCATACAAGAGCCGTAAAAACTGATTTTTTTGCAATTTTGCGGCAATACCGCCTGTATGAGCCGGAATTTCCGCCAATGTCCCGCTTATTACTCCGTTTAATGTATCCTCGCTAAAAAAACATGTCCCTGTTTCTATTACAATGTATGAGGGCTCGTATTTTTCTGCCGCAGCCTCCAAATTACAGCAACACGTCGAAAAACCGTGGCTGGACACGCCTATATTGTAAACGTTTTTGTCTGTCAATTCCTGCAGTCTGCTCGTTGTCGATTGTCTTATCGGAACCTCGAACGCCTGTATATGCGATGAGCCCATAATTAAAATGTCGATCGGCGTTTCTGAATTATAATCAAGCACGTTAACAAATCCCTCGTTGTTTGTTCTTCCTGATGCAAAGCCCTCTGTTCCACGCGAATAAAAAACATTCGGTTCCCATTTATAATCGGTACTGCCGTCTGTGTTATTCTTATGGACAGGTACATTATAATAAAAATAACAAAATGCCGTCAAAATCAAAAACGCAAAAACTCCCGATATAAAGATTTTGCATATTTTTTTTATTCTTTGCTTCATATTATTTCCCCTTATGTACGGAGTTACTGTGTTTTTTAACACTGTAACTTTACCACAATGTAGTTATAATGTCAATATACGCCCACAGATATTTATAAGCGTGTTATGGGATAAGGTTTTACGTAGCAGCATCAAAAAAAGAGCCGTCAGGCTCTTTTTTGTGTGTCTTTATCTTTTCGGGAGTGTGTCAAGCAATATTGATACCGCGGGGAATCCCATAGCATACGGTGCTATCTGGTACTGCTGGAAGTATAGTATGAGCTCGTCCTCTGTCATATAGAATGACACATACGGTGCTTCTTCTTCAAGGTCCCAAAGGTCCTCTTCCTCATACTCATTATAAAAGTTTTCAATTACAAATTCGTCGGTTTCCTTCTGCGTTTTTCCTAAAATTTCGCAAAGAGTCAGTTCCTTTTCCGTTTTCGTGTCATATGTGTATGACAGACAGCTGCCAAAAGGATGCACCCCGCCCGTATAGAAGGACTCGTTGAAGGTTATGGAAAAAATGCCGTCGGAATTTCTGGTTATTT
>JAFSSG010000028.1 GCA_017451145.1 Clostridia bacterium | reverse complement strand
TTTGCCATTTTTATTGAAACCGATTCAAATTCGCCCAAGAATTTGGCACAGCAAAGCTCCCGTCCGCATACACCTATCGCACCGAGCGTTTTTGATTCGTCGCGGATACCGATTTGCCTGAGCTCAATACGTGTATGGAACACGGTTGCCAGATCTTTTACAAGGTCACGGAAATCGACTCTGCCTTCGGCGGAAAAGTAAAAAAGGATTTTGCTTCGGTCAAAGGCATATTCCACCTCGATAAGCTTCATTTCAAGCCCGTGATTTTTAATCTTTTCAAGACAAATATCAAATGCTTCCTTTTCTTTTTTCCTGTTTTCTTCGGAAATCTTCAAATCGTCCTGTGTCGCGATACGCAAAACGTCTTTTAAGGGCTTATTTATGTTTTCAGGGCTTATTTCCTTTTTTTCAACAACGACTTTGCCAAGCTCCACACCTCTTGATGTTTCTACAATAACAAAATCATTCTTTTTTATTTCAAGACCTGCCGGATTGAAATGGTAAATTTTACCCACCGGTTTGAATCTTACACCTACAATCTGTGCCATCAACTATGCTCCTTTTTCATTTTACAGAACAATTATAGTATATTCCTCCCGTTCTGTCAAGGGAATAAATTTTTAAAAGCTATTGCAATCTCCTGTTAAATGGTATATAATGCTTACAAATTGCAGAGTAGGATATCGGGCGTAAAGTGCCGTATGAACGGGGAGTTGTCATTCGGACGAAAAACCTTTGTTTGCGGTCCGATGTTCGCATCCCGCTGCCAAATAAGAGGCTTTTTTATAACACCTCTCATTTAGTGGCTTAAATTTATGGAGGTGTTTTTTATGTTCAAAAATTTTTTAGACTCGGCAAAAAGCATTAAAAACCTTAGGGTTTTGTGTGCAACAGCTCTTCTTTCCGCCATCTATGTCGCCATATATGCGGTAAAAATACCGCTCGGCGACCAGCTCCGCATAACTTTTACCTTTGTGCCTGTGGCTCTTGCAGGTTGGCTTTTCGGCATAGTCCCTGCCGTCATAGTAGGTGCATTGGGCGATTTTTTGGGCTGTTATATCTTCCCGCAAGGTGCGTACTTTTGGGGATTTACCGTAACGGCTGTGCTTACGGGCGTGATTTTTGGGTTATGTCTTTATAAAAAGGACGGCAAAAAGCTCTTTTGGTATGTTGCCCTCTCAAAATTTTTGGTTTCCCTTCTGTTAAATGTAGGATTAAACTCATATTGGGCGACATTGTTTGTTCCAAAATCTTTTTTTGTGATAATGTGGAGCAAGGTGCTGAAAAATGCACTTATGCTACCCATTGAAATAATCGTGCTTTTTGCCGTTATTGAAGGGCTAAAACGTGCAGGAGTGCAAAAAATGTATAAATAATCGGGTTTTTTGGGGTTTTTTTTGTAGAGTTTGCCGAAATACAAAATCTTGAAAACGCTGTCGTAATATGTTAAAATATAAACAACAAATAAATACGGTTTCGGGAGGTTGTATATGGGAGAATCATCTAATAATTCCGCATTCGGCAAACTTAGCGTAATAAGTATGCGTGGATGCGAAGAAATAACTGCTAAAATTGATTGGTATTTGCGTAAATTCAGGGAAGGCTACGAAAATGAACCGACTTACATAACGCACATTCATTGTCCGCGTTTCGGCTCGGGCGAAGCGAAATGTGTTATTGACGAAACGGTGCGTGGCCATGATGTTTATATCATCTGTGATGTATTCAATCACGGGGTGACCTACAAAATGTACGGGGTTGAAAACCGTATGAGTCCGGACGATCATTATCAGGATCTGAAGCGAATCATCGCCGCTATATCCGGAAAAGCAAGACGTCTTACCGTTGTTATGCCTATGCTTTACGAGGGTAGGCAGCATCGCCGTACGGCAAGGGAATCTCTTGACTGTGCAATAGCTCTGCAAGAGCTTGTAAATATGGGCGTTACCAACATTATCACCTTCGACGCACACGACGCAAGAGTGCAGAACGCAATTCCGCTTTCCGGCTTTGATGATGTCCAGACAACCTACCAAATGATCAAGGCACTTGCAAAGCAAGTTCCGGATATATCCTTTGATAAGGAAAAAACCATAGTTATCTCCCCCGACGAGGGCGGTATGAAACGTGCTATGTACTTCTCCTCAGTGCTCGGCTTGGACCTTGGTATGTATTATAAAAGAAGAAATTATTCGATTATCGTTGACGGCAAAAATCCTATCGAGGCTCACGAATATCTCGGAAGAAGCGTTGAAGGCAAAGATATTATGATAATCGACGATATGATTTCGAGCGGTGAATCCGTTTTGGATATAGCAAAAATGCTTAAAGAACAGGGTGCAAAGCGTGTATTTGTATTTACCGCATTCGGTCTTTTCTGTAACGGTCTTGAAAAGTTCGACGAAGCTTTCAAAAACGGCGAGATTTCCAAGGTGTTTACGACCAATCTTATTTACCGCATACCCGACCTTTTTGAGCGTGAATGGTATTGCGAAGTAGATATGTCAAAGTATATTTCGATTTTGATAAATACTTTAAACCATGACGAAACGCTAAGCAACCTCTTAGTTCCTGCACAGCGTATCGAAAAGCTTTTAGAAAGATTAAGCTCGGAAAAACAAAACTAAAAACACTTAAAAATGCACTGCAAGATTATTGCAGTGCATTTTTTCGATTTACATAAGCTTATTTTATATCGTCTGTAATCCCCAAAAGATAGTCAGCAGAAACGCCGAAAACCTCCGCCAAGGCTTTAAGTTCAATATCTGTCGTAAATCTTTCTCCGCTTTCAATTCTTTGTATTGCGTTTTTATCAACATCTATACCCATGATTTGCAATTTTTCAGCAAGAATACGCTGTGACGTTTTAGGAAGTCTTTGCTTTCTGAGTTCATAAACGCGTTTACCGCATATGTTGTTTTTTCCGTTTTTTGCCTTATTTTTGAACATAATCCCACCCCAAATTGACATTTAGTACTTGACAAAAGGATAGTACCATACTACAATTTGAGTATTGACATTTACAAGATGTCAAATTAAAGAGGAGTGATGTTTGTGGAGATAACACAAAATGCGTTTGGGGATTATCTTGTATCAAAAAACGGCGTAAATAAGGGATATACACTAAAAATTTTAGGAGTTTATAAGGTTTTCAATAGAAAGGGCGTTCTGATAGGTCACATTTTAAAAAGAGATACAGAGTATATTTCATATGACGGTATCGGAAATGCGATAGAAAGAGGCGAATTTGAAAAACTGCTTTTGAATTTTTTCAAACAAAAAAAGGGCTGAAAATCAGCCCTTTTAAAATTTTAGCCAAGCTCTGCGAAATACTTGATTGTTCTAACCATCTGGCTTGTGTATGAATTTTCATTATCATACCAGGAAACAACCTGTACCTCATACAAATCGTCAGCGATTTGTGCAACCATTGTCTGTGTTGCGTCGAAGAGTGAGCCGTATTTCATGCCGATAACATCGGAAGAAACGATTTGGTCTTCGTTATAACCGAAGCTCTCGGAAGCCTGAGCCTTCATAGCTGCGTTTATAGCCTCAGCGGTTATGTCCTTGCCCTTAACAACAGCGGTCAAGATTGTTGTTGAGCCTGTCGGAACAGGAACTCTCTGTGCAGCACCGATAAGCTTTCCGTTAAGCTCAGGAATTACAAGACCGATTGCCTTTGCAGCACCTGTTGAGTTAGGAACGATATTTGCAGCGGCAGCTCTTGCACGTCTTAAATCGCCTTTTCTGTGCGGACCGTCAAGAACCATCTGGTCACCGGTATAAGCATGAATTGTAGCCATGATACCTGATTGGATAGGTGCATAATCGTTAAGAGCCTTAGCCATAGGAGCAAGACAGTTTGTTGTGCAGGATGCAGCAGAAATGATCTTGTCTTCCTTTGTAAGAGTCTTTTCGTTTACGCTGTAAACAATAGTTTTAAGGTCTTTTCCTGCAGGAGCGGAAATAACAACCTTTTTAGCACCTGCATCGAGGTGTGCCTGTGATTTTTCCTTTGAGCAATAAAAACCGGTACATTCCAAAACAACGTCAACACCGAGCTTTCCCCAAGGTAAATCCTTTGCGTCCTTTTCTGCATAGATCGTGATTTTCTTGCCGTCAACAGTGATTGAGCCTTCACCTGCTTCAACTGTGTGTAAGCCTTCGCCTATTCTTCCGCAGTAGCCACCTTGTGCTGTGTCATACTTTAATAGATTTGCAAGCATTTTTGGATCTGTTAAATCGTTGATAGCAACAATTTCATATCCCTCTGCTCCGAACATCTGGCGGAATGCCAAACGACCGATTCTTCCGAATCCGTTAATTGCAACTTTAACTGCCATAATAAAATTCCTCCATTTATAAAAATAATAAAACAGGAAACATTTTTCCTTGTCAGCTTATATTTTACAACATAAATGCAAAATTTACAAGGCGTTTTGTTAATTTTTTGTCATTTTTTTAAAATTTGCCGATTTTGCATAAAAAAAGACGCAAAAATGGCATAAATTTATTATAAAACGCCGTTCCCCAAAGAGAACGGCGTTGTTGAGTTTATCTCCAGCCTTGTGAGCGTTCATATGCTAATATGAAGTCATTGTTATATTTTTCTATATCATTGAGTTTTATTTTTGCCGACGGGTTGGGTTTGTACCAAGCCTGTGAATTAAAATAGCTCTTGTACGGGTCATTTTTGAACACATATCCCTTTCGGGCAAAAATCTCGTTGCGGATAAGCCCCGTATCAAACTTGGAAAGACCGCTTAAATCGGATTCGGTAAGATACTGCGTATCACTTGGGAACAGGTAGTTGTTCCGTGTGATGTTCCGCTTTGGAGCTTCCTCTTTTACAGGCTCCTGCGGAGCTTCGGGCGTCGGCTCAGGCTCTGTGGGTGTTTCCGTCTCTGTCGGCTCTTCTACCTGCTCTTCCGCAACTTCGGGTTCTTCCGTAACCTCCGGCTCCGTAACCGTTTCGGTAGCCTCCGGCTCCTCCGAAGGCTCTGCCTGTTTGTCATACGGATAATTCAAAATGATAGCGGTAACAACACCTGCAACAACTAAAACTACTGCTATTATTCCTATAATAAGACCTGTTTTTTTGTTCTTTTCCGATTTTACAGACTCTTTTTTCTCTGCTTTTGCGAGTTTTTTGTCCGCTTTTTCGGTTGCCTTTTGGACTTGTTTCTCTTCTTTTTCGGCTTGTTTTAACGCCTTTTCAGCTGCCGCCTTTGCTTTTTTCTCGTCCTTTTCACGAATTGCATCTAACTCACTTTTAGCCTTTTGGCGTTTCTTTTCCGCCTTTTCTTCAAGCTTTTGCTTTTTCTTTTCCGCCTTTTGCCGTTCCAATTCCTTTTCCTTGTTCATTTTGGCATATTCCTGCCTCATACGCTTGTCCTTTTCGCGTATTTCTTTTGCGGGGAGATGACGTTTTTCCTCCTCCATCATAACTTTAAGCAGAATAGGTGCACCGCATTTCGGGCATTTCTTTTGGTCTGCACTCACCGTCGCACCGCACTTTCTGCACTGTAATCTTGTTGTTTGATTTTCCATAAAATTCCTCCTAAGTAGAATTCGTGAAATCTCCGATATGTAGTAAAAACCACAAATATACTTCTAAAATTATACCATAATTTCTGCTTTGCGACAGGGGAAAAAGGTAAATGTCACCAATTTGTAACGGTAAAATAATCTGACTGCAACATATATGCCCAAAACCGCTAAAAAATGGCAAAAATCAGCAAAAAATATTTAAAAATAAGGCAACTACGGCATTTACATTATAAAAAAAGTGTGGTATAATATGACTTGTAAAGATGTATTTGGAAAGAGGTGAGATGGGAATGTTCAAAATAGGCGATAAGGTTTTTTATCCTATGTACGGTGCCGGAACGATTGAAGGCATTGAAGAACGTAAGATACTTGGCGAAAAACGCACCTATTTTTCGATGAAAATTCCGACAGATGAGTCGGTTGCGATGATTCCCACCGACACCTGCGAAACTATAGGCGTAAGATACATAATTTCCGAAAAGGAAGCGGCAAACGCCCTGACGGCATTTAAAAACGAGCCTATAAAAGAGGACGAAAGCTGGAACAAGCGTCACCGTGAAAATATGGAAAAACTGCGTACCGGTGACATTTATCAGCTTATCGGCGTTGTAAAAGGGCTGATGCTTCGGGACAAAAAAAAGGGCCTATCTACAAGCGAACGGAAGATGCTTGGCGTGGCAAAGCAGATGTTTGTAAGCGAGATTGTTCTTGCAGGGTCTGTGAGCAGGAATGATGTTGAAAGCATTTTAGAAGATACAATAGCACAAACATTATAACGGGCTGTCTTGTCGGCAATTCAGATAAGATAGCTTGTTTTCGTTAAAAGAGGTGAAAAAATGGCAAGTGCCGTAATCGTTGCCGCCGGAATGGGCAAAAGAATGGGTGCGGGTATAAATAAGGCATACCTTTTGCTCGGCGGGAAAACCATACTTGAACAAACCGTAACAGTTTTTGAAAATTGCCGTAAAATCGAAGAAATCGTTGTCGTGACCGACGATACGGAAAAGTGCCGTGAGCTGTTAAAAAGCTTTAAAAAGGTAACAAAAATTGTTTTGGGCGGTGCAACACGTCAGGATTCTGTAAAAAACGGGTTAAAAGTGTGTCAAGGCGAGTTTGTGGCGATTCATGACGGGGCAAGGGCACTTATAACCGCCGAGAAAATCGAAAAAGTTATAGAAGATGCGGAAAAATTCGGTGCGGCAGCACTTGGCGTCAAATGCAAAGACACCTTAAAGGTGTCCGACGAAGACGGATTTATCGCAAAAACCCTGGACAGAGATTGGATTTATCAGATACAGACTCCGCAGGTTTTTAAACGGACAGAAATCGAAGAGGCACACAGCAAAATCAACAGCGAACTGACCGACGACTGTGCCGTTATGGAGATTGTCGGAAAAAAGGTGAAAATTACTGAGGGAAGCTACGAAAACATAAAAATTACAACTCCCGAAGATTTGATAATAGCGGAAAAAATTTTGGAAAAGAGGAAAAACAAGTGATACGTGTAGGCTTTGGATATGATGTGCATAAGCTTGTAGCAGGGCGTGAGCTGTTTCTCTGCGGAACAAAAATAGATTATGAAAAGGGACTTTTGGGACATTCCGACGCAGACGTCGCCCTACACGCACTGTGCGACGCACTTTTGGGTGCTGCGGCACTCGGAGATATCGGCAAACATTTCCCCGATACCGACGAAAAATACAAAGGTATTTCAAGCATATTGTTGCTAAAAAATGTCACCGAGCTTGTGCGGGAATGCGGATATAATGCGGTAAATGCCGATATAACGATAGTTGCACAAAGTCCCAGGCTTTCCCCGTATATTGAAAATATGCGGAAAAACGTCGCAGACGCTATGGGAATAGATGTCGGTTTTGTGAGCGTAAAGGCGACAACTACCGAAAAGCTCGGCTTTGAGGGACGTGGCGAAGGCATTTCCGCAACAGCGGTAGTTCTGATAGAAAAATAAGGGCTATATGCCCTTTTTTTGTTTGAAAAAATTCAAAAGCAGTTTGTCAAATTCGCCTCGTTCTATCGCATTTCCGATACCGTCATATGAAATATACTCCTTATCTCTTTTTAAAATGTGACCTATCAGAACGCCCTTTCTATTAAAAACCTTGTAAACTCCTAAAATTTTTAGTGTATATCCCTTATTTATGCCATTTTTTGATATAAGATAATCCCCAAACGCATTTTGCGTTATCTCCATAAATATCACCTCTAAGAGCATTATAGAGAATTTCTCTCTAATAGTCAATAGATAATTTTTGTCTATGCTACACTTTTTTCGGGTGATAGAAGTGAAACTTTCGTTTGGAGAAAAAATCAGGAATTTACGAGAAGATAAAGATCTTAATCAAACACAGCTTGGACAAGCCTTATGTATGTCGCAAAGAAAAATTTCACATATAGAATGTAATCAATGTGAGCCGTCTATTGACGACATTGTCGCATTTTGCAAATTTTTCGGCGTTTCGGCTGATTATCTTTTGGGAATTACAGAGGAATAGCAATCCCTCAGTCACTTCGTGACAGCTCCCGCAAGAACAAGGGAGCCAGACGTAATTGCCTTTAGGCAAGGGAGTTAAGTTACACAAGCGGAGCCGAAAGGCAGTTCTTTATATAAAAGAACTGCCCTTTTTTAATGCCTCAAATCGCATATTTTTGTACTAATTTCAGTTTCGTCCAAATATATATGTAGTAACATGTACTATAAAGGAGGAGCTGTTTGTGGCAGAGTACAACATTTATCAGGATATAAGGGAGCGTTCGGACGGGGACGTATATATCGGCGTCGTCGGGCCTGTACGCACCGGAAAATCTACATTTATAAAAAAATTCATGGATTTAATAGTGATTCCGAATTTAAAGGACGGATATCAGGCGGAACGTACCCGCGACGAGCTTCCGCAATCGGCGGCAGGGCGTACCATTATGACAACAGAGCCGAAATTTGTGCCGAACGAGGCGGTAGAAATTTCGCTCGGCGACAATGCACATATGAATATGCGTATGATTGACTGCGTCGGGTACATTGTTGACGGTGCGTCGGGCTACATCGAGGACGATATGCCACGCATGGTTTCTACGCCTTGGTCAGAAGAGCCCATGCCTTTTTTTGAGGCGGCGGAGCTTGGCACAAAAAAGGTTATTTGCGACCACTCAACAATCGGCATTTTGGTTACAACAGACGGCACGATCTGCGATATTGACAGAAACAGCTACGTTCAGGCGGAAAACCGCGTCGTAAATGAGCTTAAAGAGATAAATAAGCCGTTTGTAATTCTTTTGAATTCCGCCGATCCTACTTCTGATTATTGCCAGAATTTACGTGCCGAACTTGCCGAAAAATACGGCGTTTCGGTCATTCCGCTAAACTGTCAGGAGCTTACCGAAAACGATATTGCAAGAATTATGGAAACCGTTCTTTTTGAATTTCCGCTAAACGAAATCACCTTTGATTTTCCGAAATGGTTTATGCGTTTGGGAAACGGACATTGGCTCTATCAAGAGGTTTTAAAGTCACTTAAAACCGAGATTTCTCCGCTTTCAAAAATAAGCGGGATTAAAAATCTTTGCGAGAATCTTTTAGCATACGATTTTATCAGCGATTCAAAAATCGACGGAATCGACTTGGGCGTAGGCGACGCCATTTTAAAATTGGATATTCCTGACGAACTGTTTTACCGCATTTTAGGCGAGGAATCGGGATTTTCAATAGACGGCAGAGAATCGTTAATAACGCTCATCCGCGATTTATCTAAGACCAAGGCAAAATATGACAAGGTTTCGGAGGCTTTGGAGCAGGTCCGTGCCACAGGCTACGGGATTGTGTCGCCCTCAACCGACGAGCTTTCCTTGGAAGAGCCGAAAATCGTGCGTCAGGGCGGAAGGTACGGCGTTCGTTTAAAAGCGTCTGCTCCGAGCATACATATGATTCAGGCGAATATTCAGGCGGAAGTAAGTCCGATTGTCGGCACCGAAAAGCAATCGCAGGAGCTTGTGCATTATCTTTTGGACGAATTCAAAAATGACCCATCGAAAATATGGGAATCAAACATTTTCGGAAAATCGCTTTATGAGCTTGTAAACGAGAGCGTAAACAACAAGCTCAGCAAAATGCCCGACGAGGCTCGGCAAAAGCTTTCTAACACGCTTGAACGCATTATAAACGAGGGAAGCGGTGGTCTTATTTGCATAATTTTATAAAAATATGCCTTGCTTTTGCAGTTGCATTTTTGCTGTCTGCCTGTGGGAACGGCATAAAAATCGATACCGTCGATAATTCGTACTCTTCCGACACCGTTACTGCAAACATTAAAATTCCAAAGCTTTCGGGGCTTTCCAGCCGTGACCTTGAAAACAAAATAAACGAGGAATTTTCCGCATCTACCGACGCACTTTTGGAAAAGTGGGAAAAATCGGCAAAGGAAACGGGCGAACAATCGCTTTTTGATATGACTACGGCTGTGCCGTTCAACAAAAACGGTTTTTTGTCTATGGTCACCGATTACGAATATTTCGCGAGAAAGGCACATAAAAACAGATTCCGAATTGCAAAAAATATAGACAACAGCTTGGGTTTAGAGCTGTCGCTTTCCGACTTGTTTGACGGCGACACATACATTGATGCATTAAATGCGATGTTAAACGACGCCGTTTCCGCATCGCCGGAAAAATACGGGGACATATGGGCAAGACCTAAAATTTCGCAAAATCAGGGATTTTATATCGACGGAGAAAATTTTGTTATTTTCTACCCTCCGTACGAGCTTTCCTATTATGAGCGTGGTTTTGTGGAAATACCTCTGCCGATTGAGGAGCTTTTAACATATATGAAACCTATGTATCGGGAAATTTTTGCAGGATAAAAGAGCATTTTGCTCTTTTTTTCTTGCCTCGACACAAAAAATAGAGTATAATGTCCTTGGTGAATTGTATGTTAAAGCTTTTTTCCTGTCCAATATACCGCATTTTCGGGATACCGTGTCTCACCTGCGGAGTTACACGGGCATATATCCTCTTTTTTTCGGGGCATTTTAAAGACGCATTTTTGATGCATCCGCTATTTTTATTGCCCGTCATATTTCTGTTCCGCAAATTCAGGAGGAAATGGATTGTTTTTACGGTTATTGGCATATTTTTGGCGGTTTACATAATACGGTTTGTACTTCTTTTTCCGGACATCCCGCCCTTTAATTATAACGAAAACTGCCTTATAGGAGGTTTAAAATGAGCATCAGTATTAAAGAAACAATAAAATGTCCGTCATGTCACGAAAAGTCCGAAATCACCGTTTGGCAGTCGATAACAGCATCGGACAGCCCCGATTTGAAATCGGATTTATTAAAAGGAAAAATAAATATGTTTACCTGTGGCGTGTGCGGTCAAAAGGCACTTTTTCCGTCGCCTCTTTTATACTGCGACGACGAAAAAAAGCTTGTGCTCTCTTTTTCTCCGCAAGAGGATTCTGCCAAAAGGCAACAGCTTTTTGACGAAATAAAAAAGTCCTCCAAAAAGAGCGGAGAACTTGAAAATTATCCGAATTATAACCTGCGTTTCGTTACTTCGTATAATGAGCTTTTAGAAAAAATCCTCATATTTGACAGCGGTTTTAACGACAAGGTCATCGAGGTCATAAAGCTCTTGGTTTTGATGCAGGACAGCGAAAAAATGGCTCAAAGAGTATGTATGTTCGGAAAATCCGACGGTGCAGAAATAGAATTTTTGGTGCAGGACAGGCGAGAAAACCAAATTTATACCTCACGTGTGCCGATTTCCACCTATGAAACAATAAAAATTCAGCTCAAAGACAGTGGCGTTAAGTTTAAAAGCTTCGATTGGGAGATGGTTGACCAAAACTTTGCCGCCTCTCTCCTTCGTGGCGTCAACAACACGCTTTAACGCATTTTTTCTATTGCGTCTGCTATTTTTGCAAATTCAAAAATCCCAAGCCTTTCACCCCGCACAGACGGCTCTATGCCGAGCTCTTCAAGCATTTTTGAAAGTGCGGGTTTTTCTATGCCAAATCCGCTTGAAAGGCAGTTTAAAAGCGTTTTTCTGCGATGCAAAAACGCCGATTTTACAACCTTGAAAAACAGCTTTTCGTCATTTACCGAAACAGGCGGTTTGTCCAAGACCTTCATACACAAAACTGCGGAATCCACTTTAGGTGCAGGGTAAAAGCTGTTGGCGGGAACTATTTCCACAATTTCGGGTTTTGTGTAAAAATTACAAAGCACACTTATCGCCCCGTAATCCTTCGTGCCAACTTTGGCTACAATCCGCTCCGCAACCTCCTTTTGCACCATAACAACAATGTTTTTAACAGGCAGTTTTGATTCTATTATGCCCGTTATTATCGGCGTCGTGATGTAATAGGGAAGGTTTGCCGCAATGGAAATTTTGCCGTCGCCAAACTCCTCTTTTATGAGAGATTTTGCGTCTATTTTCAAAAAGTCGCCCTCTATGATTTTTACGTTATCAAAATCCTGCAACGTATATTGAAGTACGGGGATAAGGCTCTTGTCGATCTCTACCGAAACCACTTTTTTTGCGGTTTCGGCTAATTTTTTTGTCAAAACTCCGAACCCTGCACCTATCTCTAAAACGCCGTCGGTTATCTCGGCAGCATCTGCGATTTTATCCAAAACGGCAGAGTCCAAGAGAAAGTTTTGCCCAAGACCTTTTGAAAAGCCGAAATTGAATTTTTTCTCTATTGCTCTTATTGTCTTTATGTCTGTTAACTCCATTTTTTGTCCTTTCGTAAATGAAATTGAGGATGCAAAAACACCCTCAATCAATCTAAAATATATACGATTGCAGTTCTTCTTCCAAAACGGACACATTCGCCCTCTGAATTATAGAATAGGTCGATCTTGTTTCCCTTTATCGCACCGCCCGTATCTCCTGCGACGCAATAGCCGTAAGTCCAGCTTTTTCCGTCATCGGTCGATTCTACATACAGCTTAGTCCCAAGCGGTATAACCTTCGGGTCAACGGCAATTACGCCGTATTGCGGCATTCTGCCCGACGCCGTTTTATTCCCCGACGAATCGGTATAAGCCGTCGCTGTTACGGTCAATTTTTTTGAATAGCTTAGAGATTTTCCCGCATTTGTTGCGACAACCTTTTGTCCTCCTGAGGACTTTTTGCTTTCGCCCGTACCTACCGCAATAATCTGCGTTACGGGCTTTTTGACCGTTATAGATGAAACAAGCTGTCTTTTGACTTCAATGCCGTTTTCGGTAGTTACATCATAGACCGCCCTTTTTAAGCCGTTTTGACCTTTGGTTTTTATTTTCGTACTGCCCTTTTTTAAGGAGCTGTCCGAAACCTCTTTTGACGAAAACGGGATTTCCTCATCAACGGTTATTCTCCGCTCTGCCACGCGGAAAACATTTACGTGCATATCCTCTTCAACTTCAGCGTCTAATGAAGGCTCGACACGGTCTGAAATATCGACCGAAACACCCGCCTCCTCAAACGCTTCTCTGACGGTTTTCTTTGTCGTTGTAATTATTTCGACATTCCCGTCAACAGACAGAGTGAAATTTCTGCCCTTTCTTATTATAAGTCTTGCACCGTCGTAAAGTTTATCGTCCGGCAACATACTGAGCTTATCAAATTCGCCCGTTTCAATATTATTTTCGGCAAGAAATTCTGAAACAGTATCCTGCCTCGTTGTGAATTTTTGTGTATTCTCGCTGTCCGAAAAAGCGTCGATTCGCACAAGGGTTACCCTTTTTGAGCCAATATCCAAAACAGCACCGGTGAGTAGTGTAAGTATGCTTGTCAGCATAAATACGGCAACAATTTTAAGAATTATATTCCGTTTTTTGTCGCCTTTTTTATTAAGCAACATTTTACTATCCTCCTATGATACCGTAACATTATACCCTTATGATATGTACTTGTCAAGAAAAATATTACAAAATTGTTGCAATTTGCCTAATTTTTTGAGGATTTTTATTCCTTTTTTACGCCGTTTTGGTAAATTTGTACTAAAATCAGCCATCTTAAAAAGGATTAAATCGATACTTTTTTGTGCTGTTTTTATCTTTTTTGGGCGAAATTTTAATAAAATTCACCTGTTTTTGTATAAATTACCCTTGTTTTGCCAATAATGAGGTTTAAAGGGAACCAAAAAAATGTTACAGAATTATTAACTATATATAGGTGTTGAAAGGGGATTTTCAATATGAAAAACACAACTCATAGGGTAGTGATATTAAATAATGTTAATTCAGAAATCATTTCTCAAGCGATACTTGTTTTGAAAAATTCCGAAAGCGTTTGCGACTCTGCCGTCTTAGCAGAGGCGGAGAGGGTAGTTGAAAAATATATGGATAGTGGCACGGAATACACCGAAAAAAGCGACGGAAAATTTTTGGTTACGCTTATTGCCATGTCAGCGGTTATCTTTACAGGGCTTTGCATTTTTGCTCTATTTAAAATTTTTTAAGAGAAAAAATCCACGTGCATAACACGTGGTCAGACTGATGACAAAGTTATCAGTCTGAAAGAGGCTGAGAGACGAAGTGATATTTCGTCTTTTAAATCTCGTAGGCGTACATGGGTACGGTAGAGGTTTAAAAGGCGAAAAGTAAGCAAAGGTGCGGATTTTGAAAAATCCACACCTTTTTGTAAACACGAAAAATACAACTATTATATTTTTTGGTTACTTTTGGTTAAACCTGCTTACGTTAGAACGAGTTTATCAGTGCTCTGTAGCGTTTAACTGCGAGAGTTAAACGCTTTATTATATGCCGAGAGCTTCCTTTGCCAGAGCGTCTGCTCTGTCGTTATATTTATCGCCGGAATGCCCTTTTACCTTTTCAAATTCGACCGAAACCTTGTCCTTTATGCTGTCATAGTAGGCTTTATATGCGATTGTGCCGACCTTATTTGTTTTCCACTTGCCTGTCGCCCATGCTTCTATGCCCATATAGTCGTAAACTATCTTGACCGATTTTATGCCTTTTTCTACGCAGTACCGCAAAACAAATTCCGCACCTTTTATTTCACCGGCAACATTTCGCATTTCCGCCATTTCGCTGTCTCCAAACTTTTCGCTGTACTCCGCCGTTTTTCCGTCTTGAAAAATCACTGCACCGAAGGAATATTCGCCCGTTTTTGCATTAAAACTGCCATCTACATATGCGACGGTTTCAGATGTCGGCAAGGGCTGTTCGCCCTTTAGATACGCTCTCGCGTCCGCCTCTTTTAAAAAGGACTTATATTCCGCTCCCGAAAAGCCCTCGACCTGCATACGACAGCTTTCCCAATCGGTAAATATTCCGATTTTTCTGCCGTTTTTTACTGCGTAATATTTCATATACCGCTCCTTTTGAATACAAAAATGCCCCCCAAATAGCAGGGAGGCAAATTTTTTATTCAGCTTCTTCGGCAGTTTCTGCCTCTTCTTCTACCTCTTCTTCGACTTCTTCTTCGGCAACGTCTTCGCTTACTGCTTCTTCCTCATTGTCGGTTGCATGTTGCTCTTCATAAGCTTTTTTCGCTTCGAGGTCAACAGTTTTGCGGACTTCCTTCCACTTTGTTTCCAGGGTGATTTCGTCACCAAGACCGTACTTTTCTTTGAATGCCTCAAAGCCATCGCTACCGATATATTTTTCAAGGGTTACTTCGCCCTCAGCCACGCCCCAAGCTGTATCTTCGGTAATATCATCACCGAGACCAAGCAGTTCTTTTATGTCCTCGAACGTCATTCCGTACATCTGTGCTATGCTCTTTACAGGCATTGTATAATAAGCTGCGGATTCCTGCGTGTTGCCGGGCATATCTTCAGGCAGTCCGTACTGTTCAAGAAACTCGGAAAGCTCCATTCCTGATTCTTCCGCTATATCGGCAATGGTTCTGCCTGTGATATTTACATAACCCATATGGTTATATTTATTGTAAAGCTTCGGGAATTTACCCATTCCTAAAAGCACACAAAATGCTGCCAGAATTATTACGATTGCGGATATTATTATTGCTTTTAACGGGCTTTTCTTAGCCGGTTCTGTGATATCGCTCATAAGTTCCTGTGCCATCTCCGGAGCTTCTGCTACTTCTTCGGCAATCTCCTGTGCGATTTCCTCTGTCTCTTCCTTAACTTCCTCTATGGTTTCTTCTACGAAGTTCTCCACAGCTTCTGTCGCATTTTCTACAGCTTCCTCAACGTTTTCTGCCGTTTCCTCTACTGTTTCCTCGAATTCCTTCTTTATTGTTTCAAAGTCTTTGTTCTCGTCCATCGTTCTTCTCCTTTATATTTATTCAGCTGAGGATTCGCTATCCTCGTCGTGTTCCTCGTGGTCGTGGCCTTCATGGTCATGGTCATGTCCTTCGTGGTCTTCTTGTTCTTCCTGCATTTCTGCTACTATTTTTTGTGCATCGCCAAGCGTCGTTTTCTCTGTAATCGCATCGGGAAGTCCCGCTTGTGATTTGAAGTCCTCAAAAGTCATACCCATACTTTCCACATATTTTGACATAGGCGTTAATAGAT
>JAFSSG010000027.1 GCA_017451145.1 Clostridia bacterium | reverse complement strand
TGGCTACAAGAATCAAAGGAAAAACTCTTGCAGATAATGTTGCCGACCCGAGAACAGGCGAACTTATCGCAGCTAAGGGCGACGAGATTTCGGAAGAACTTGCCGAAAAAATCGAAAGAGCCGGTGTAAATAGCCTTGACCTTTTGGTAGATGAGCAAAAAGTCAGAGTCATATCAAACGATATGGTATATATCGATGAATATGTATCCTTTGATGTAAGCGATGTTCATTATAAGAAGGTAAGAAGAAGCGTTTTGGAAGAAATTTTGGCAAACGCTGAAAATGACGAGGACGCAAAAGAGCAGATTTTAGCAAGAATTGACGATTTATCACCCAAGCATATCACGGTAGATGATATGTTTGCGTCAATCAACTATGTTATGTGTCTTGCAAACGGAATCGGCGATATTGACGATATCGACCATCTCGGAAACCGCCGTGTAAGAAGCGTCGGAGAACTTTTGCAGAATCAGTTCAGGATAGGTCTTTCCAGAATGGAAAGAGTTGTCCGTGAGAGAATGACAATTCAGGATCAGGATATTATCACACCGCAAACACTTATAAATACAAGACCGATTATGGCTACCATAAACGAATTTTTCGGTTCATCTCAGCTTTCACAGTTTATGGACCAGCCCAATCCACTTGCGGAATTGAGGCATAAGAGACGTATTTCCGCTTTAGGACCGGGCGGTTTGTCCAGAGAACGTGCCGGATTTGAAGTGCGTGACGTTCACTACTCCCACTACGGAAGAATGTGTCCTATTGAAACGCCTGAAGGTCCTAACATAGGTCTTATTACATCACTTGCAACCTTTGCAAGAATAAACGAATACGGTTTTATCGAAGCACCTTACAGAAAAGTTGATAAGAAAAAAGGTGTTGTTACCGATGAAATAGTTTATATGACTGCGGACACAGAAGATGAGTTTGTTATAGCACAGGCAAATGAGCCGTTGGATGAAAAGGGCAAATTCCTTGACAAGAGAGTTTCCGCAAGATACCGTGACGAAATCATTGAAGCTGACCCGTCACGCATAGACTATATGGACGTATCGCCGAGACAGCTTGTGTCGGTTGTTACGGCATGTATTCCGTTCCTTGAAAATGATGATGCTAACCGTGCCTTGATGGGCTCTAACATGCAATGTCAGGCAGTACCGCTTTTAACTACCGATTCACCTATCGTTGGAACGGGTATGGAATATAAGGTGGCAAAGGATTCAGGTTCTGCGGTAGTTGCCAAAGAATCAGGTAAAGTTGTAAAGGTTTCGGCTGATGAAATCGTTATAAAGGGCGAAGGTACGGGAACTAAGCATACACAAAAGCTTATCAAGTTTGCACGTTCCAACCAATCGACCTGCATAAACCAAAGACCGATTGTTTCTGTCGGTGATAAGGTAAATAAGGGCGACATAATTGCCGACGGTCCTGCTATGGATAACGGCGAACTTGCACTCGGAAAGAACGTTTTGATAGGCTTTATGACTTGGGAAGGTTATAACTATGAGGACGCCGTTCTTATTTCCGAAGAGCTTGTTAAAGAGGATATGTTTACTTCAATTCATATTGAAGAATATGAATGTGAAGCAAGAGATACAAAGCTCGGACCGGAAGAAATAACAAGAGAAATCCCGAACGTCTCGGACGACGCATTAAAAGACCTTGACGAAAACGGAATCATAAGAATAGGTGCAGAGGTAAGAGCGGGAGATATTCTGGTAGGAAAGGTTACGCCTAAGGGCGAAACCGAGCTCACTCCCGAAGAAAGACTTTTACGTGCAATTTTCGGCGAAAAGGCAAGGGAAGTAAGAGATACTTCACTGAGAGTTCCGCACGGCGAAAACGGCATAATCGTTGATGTTAAGGTATTTACCCGTGAAAATTGCGACGAGCTTGGAGCAGGTGTAAATAAATCGGTAAGATGCTATATCGCACAAAAGAGAAAAATCTCTGTCGGCGATAAGATGGCGGGACGTCACGGAAATAAGGGTGTCGTATCCCGCGTTCTTCCGCAGGAGGATATGCCGTTCTTAGAGGACGGAACTCCGCTTCAGATAGTTCTTAATCCGTTGGGCGTACCTTCACGTATGAATATAGGTCAGGTTTTGGAGATGCACTTGGGCTATGCGTACAGAACGCTTAGCTTGAAGACACGCAAAGAGCTTGAAAAAATGAAGGTCGATGAGGAATATAAAAAGGCAATCCTCGCAGCTAAGGATAAGCAGGAAAAAGCAGGTAATCAGTACATCAAGATTGCAACCCCCGTATTCGACGGTGCAAGAAATGAAGACTTAAAACAGGCATTTGAAATGGCAGATTTGCCGGGCACGTTCAAGTCTGTAGTTTACGACGGAAGAACGGGCGACAAGTTTGATAATCCTGTTACAGTCGGCGTGATGTACTACTTAAAGCTTGACCACTTGGTTGATGATAAGATCCACGCACGTTCAACAGGTCCATATTCACTCGTAACGCAGCAGCCTCTGGGCGGTAAAGCGCAGTTCGGCGGACAGCGTTTCGGAGAAATGGAAGTTTGGGCTTTGGAGGCATACGGTGCAGCATATACATTGCAGGAAATTCTTACGGTTAAATCGGACGATATCGTAGGACGTGTAAGGACATACGAAGCAATAGTAAAAGGCGAGAATATCCCAAGGTCAGGCGTTCCCGAATCGTTCAGAGTGCTTGTTAAAGAGCTTCAGGCATTGGCGCTTGACGTTCGTATTTTGGACCATGACGGCGAAGAGATAGACATTGACGCATCATTGGATGATGAGGAAATAATCCCGAGAGACAGCGAAATCGTCAGAACAATGGAAGAGGGCGATGCTCCGATAGATTTTGAGGAGGACATCGACGACGACATGATAGTTGAAGGCGAAGACCTTGACTATATCGACGATTTTGCGGAAGAAGATATTGTTGACCGTGATATACTCACGCCGGATGATTTTTAAGGAGGGGTTTTAATATGTTGGAATTTAATAGCTTTGAAGCAATAAAAATCGGCTTGGCCTCTCCCGAAACAATAAGAGGCTGGTCACACGGCGAGGTAAAAAAGCCGGAAACAATAAATTACCGTACATTAAAGCCTGAAAAGGACGGTCTTTTCTGTGAACGCATTTTCGGACCTACAAAGGATTGGGAATGTCATTGCGGAAAATACAAAAAGATAAGATATAAGGGCGTAATTTGTGACCGTTGCGGTGTTGAAGTGACAAAAGCAAAGGTAAGACGTGAAAGAATGGGACATATCGAGTTGGCAACGCCTGTATCGCATATCTGGTACTTTAAGGGCGTACCGTCGGCGATGGGTTTGTGCCTTGATATTTCACCGAAAAGCCTTGAAAAAGTGTTGTATTTTGCGGCTTATATAGTTACGGATCCGGGAAAAACCGAGCTTAAAGAAAAGCAGGTTTTGAGCGAAAAGGAATACCGTGACGCATATGAAAAGTACGGCGATAAATTTAAGGCAGGAATGGGTGCGGAAGCTATTTTGGAGCTTTTGGAAAAGATAGATATTGACGCACTTTCCGAAGAACTTAAAGAAGAGCTTGAAAAATCGCAGGGACAGGGACAAAAGCGTACAAAAATCATAAAAAGACTTGAAGTAATCGAGGCTTTCCGTACATCAGGCAACCGTCCTGAATGGATGATTTTGAGCGTAATCCCCGTAATTCCACCCGATTTAAGACCTATGGTCCAGCTTGACGGCGGACGGTTTGCGACATCTGACTTAAATGACCTATACAGACGTGTTATTAACAGAAACAACCGTCTTAACAGACTTTTAGAGCTTGGAGCACCGGACATCATTATAAGAAATGAAAAGAGAATGCTTCAAGAGGCGGTTGACGCACTTATCAATAACGGAAGACGCGGAAGAACGGTTACAGGACCGTCTAACAGACCTTTAAAATCGCTTTCCGACCTGCTCAAAGGTAAGCAGGGACGTTTCCGTCAAAACCTTTTGGGTAAGCGTGTCGATTATTCGGGACGTTCGGTTATCGTAGTAGGCCCTGAAATGAAGATTTACCAGTGCGGTGTGCCGAAGGAAATGGCAATAGAGCTGTTCAAGCCGTTTGTAATGAACGAGCTTGTTGCAAGGGGTATCGCACATAATATCAAGAGTGCAAAACGCAAGGTTGAGCACGTTGATCCTGCAATCTGGGACGTTTTGGAAGATGTTATAAAGGAGCATCCCGTTCTTTTAAACCGTGCACCTACGCTTCACAGACTCGGTATTCAGGCATTCGAGCCGAAGCTGGTTGACGGTCATGCATTAAAGCTCCATCCGCTTGTTTGTACGGCGTACAATGCCGACTTTGACGGTGACCAGATGGCTATCCACGTACCGCTGTCACCTGAGGCACAGGCAGAGGCAAGATTCTTGATGCTTTCCGCAAATAACCTTTTAAAACCGCAGGACGGACACCCCGTTACTGTGCCGACGCAGGATATGATTTTGGGTTCTTACTATCTTACGATACAAAAGGACAATGAAATCGGCGGAAAGGACTATGCGGGAAGAGATAAAAACGAGGAATGGCGTCCGCATCAATACACATCGGAAGATGAAGCACTTTTGGCTTATTATAACGGTGCAGTAGGACTTCATACACCTATTAAAGTACGCCGTGAAAAAACAATTCAAGACGTAACATATCAGAGACTTGTCGATGCAACTGTCGGAAGAATCATCTTCAATATGAATATTCCGCAGGATTTGGGCTATGTAGATAGAACCGAAGGCTCTGACACGATGTTAGACCTTGAGATCACAGGCATAGTAGGAAAGAAACAGCTCGGAAATATCATTGACAGATGTATCCGTGTCCATGACACGACAAAAACCGCGGAAGTGCTGGATTTAATTAAGGCAACAGGCTACAAGTATTCGACACTCGGTGCTTTGACCGTTGCTGTCAGCGATATCGAAGTGCCTGAAAAGAAGCAGGAGCTTTTGGATGTTGCTGAAAAGCAGATAGACTCGATTTCAAAGCAGTATAGAAGAGGTATGCTCACGAATGAAGAGCGTTATAACGAAGTCATAAAGGTTTGGAGTGCGACAACTGATAAGGTTACAGACGCCATGATGGAGAACATGAATAAGTTCAATCCTATATTCATGATGGCGGACTCAGGAGCCAGAGGTAGCGTAAACCAAATAAGACAGTTAGCAGGTATGCGTGGACTTATGGCGGATACAAAGGGACGTGCGGTAGAAATTCCTATCCGTGCAAACTTCCGTGAAGGTCTTAACGTTTTGGAATATTTCGTATCATCTCACGGTGCAAGAAAAGGTCTTACCGATACGGCACTTAGAACGGCGGACTCAGGTTACCTTACAAGACGTCTTGTCGATGTATCGCAGGATGTTATCGTACGCGAGAAGGATTGTTACGTAACTGAGGGTGAAGTTGTACGTGCTATAAAGGACGGCAACGAGATAATCGAACCGCTTAAAGACCGTATCGTAGGCAGAACGGCACTTCATGATGTAGTGAATCCGCAAACGGGCGAAGTTTTGGCACTTGCAGACCATCTCATAACCGACGAACAGGCAGATGCAATAATCGCCGCAGGTATCGAATCGGTTGAAATCCGAAGCGTACTGACCTGCCGTACCAAAAACGGCGTATGCTCTAAGTGTTACGGCGTAAACCTTGCGACAGGTAAGCTTGTAAATGTCGGTGAAGCTGTCGGAATCATCGCAGCTCAGTCAATCGGTGAGCCGGGTACACAGCTTACAATGAGAAACTTCCACGCCGGTGGTGTTGCAGGTGGAACAGACGTTACGCAAGGTCTTCCGCGTGTTGAGGAATTGTTTGAGGCAAGAAAGCCAAAGGGAATTGCGATCCTTACCGAAATCGCCGGAAAGGTTACAGTTTCAGAGGCTAAGCGTAGGCGTGAAGTCACCGTTTCAAATGACGAAACAGGCGAAGCTAAGACATATGTTATCCCATACGGCTCAACTATAAGGGTTGAAACAGGCGACACCGTTGAAAAGGGTGAGGAGCTTACCTTAGGTTCTGCATATCCGGGAGACATTTTAAGAATCAACGGTCCGAAAGCCGTTCAGGTTTATATCACAAGAGAAGTTCAGAGGACATATCGTATGCAGGGTGTTGATATTAACGATAAGCACGTTGAGATTATCACAAAGCAGATGCTCAGAAAAGTGCGTGTTGACGACGCAGGTGATACCGACCTTCTGATCGGCTCTATGGTTGATAAATTTGAGGTTGAAGAGGCTAACGAAAAGCTGAAAGCACAGGGCAACGAGAATTTGGCAACCTATTCAAGCGTTCTTTTGGGTATAACAAAGGCGTCTTTGGCAACCAACTCATTTATGTCGGCGGCATCTTTCCAAGAAACCACAAAGGTTTTGACAGATGCGGCTATAAAGGGTAAGGTTGACCCGCTTTTGGGACTTAAAGAAAACGTAATCATAGGTAAACTTATTCCTGCCGGAACGGGTATGGCGGCATATAAAGATGTCAATATCACTGTTGACGGGCTGGAAGTAGATGACTAAAAAAAATAAGGCTTGAAAATTCAAGCCTTATTTTTGTGCTTTAACGTAATTATTCCAACTTCGGGAGGGTTTGAAAATCTTGGTATCGGTAGCGTGTTTGAAGAACCCCTGTTCACTATCATAACGGTGTTTTCGTGAACAAATTCGCCCCACGTATATTTTGGCAAAATCATTCTCCCGGAAAAGCGTGAAGACAGCGGTGCTAAAAGTCCGCCAAGATGCGGAGTGCGTATTTGTCCACCGTGCATATGTCCGGACAAAATCAGGTCAAAACCGAAATCTTTTATCAGGTCAAACAGGTTTGCCCTGTGATAGAGCAAAACCTTGTATCCGTCAAAATCGGGCAGATTTTCAAATTGGGAACACAAACGCTTTTTTATTTCCTTTGGCAGTTTTGAAAAGGTATCGCCCACACCGAAAATGGCAATCTTTTCGTCGTCTTTCTCTAAAATATGCATATTTCCGTCAAGTAAAATGCAACTGCGTTCCACTTTTTCCTTTATGTCCGGCAATTTTTTGTACCATAAATCGTGATTGCCCGTAACCAAATAAACGGGTGCAAGAGCGGAAAGATTTTGTAAAAGTGTCCATACCTTTGGTGCGTCGGTTTTCCCTTCGTGGAACAAATCGCCCGTCATGCAGATTATGTCGGGATTTTGCGATTTTACAAGCTCAAAAATCCCGTCTGTTACTTTTGAATGCGTGTCAGAAATATGTGCTATGCGGAAGTTATCGAAGGATTTTGGTATCTTTTCGGAAAGGATGCTGTATTTTGTTATCTCGGGAAGCGTTCCGAAAAAGTGAGATTTTTTCATACTGTATCACCTCATTTCTATTCTATCATTTTTTTTGGCAAAAGGCAAATATATGTTGAACTTTTTGGTTATTTGTGATAGAATGGAACAAATAATGTGCACTATGTTACGGAGAAATCTATGGCTAATTATATAAGCGAAGAGGAACTTAAAAAACAGAGCGAATTTCTAAAACGGCTCAGAAATATAAACGAGGATTTTTGTAAAGTAAACGGCAGACGTCCAAGATGCAATGCCGAAACCTACGGCTGTCAGCAGAATGAAAACGATACCGAGCGTATAAAGGGCATTTTAAAGGAGGCAGGGTACGAATTTTGCGATAGCAGCGAGGAAGCGGACTTAGTAATTTACAACACCTGTGCCGTGCGTGAAAATGCGGAGGACAAGGTGTTCGGAAGGCTTGGGATTTTGCGTCATATCAAGGAAAGCAAACCGCACCTTATCATAGGACTTTGCGGGTGTATGGTACAGCAGGAAAATATGGCGGAAAAAATATTAAAGGTGCATAACCATGTCGATTTAGTTTTCGGAACACACGCACTTTATAAACTGCCTGAGCTTTTGTTAGATGTGATTGAGAACAAAAAAACAGTAACGGATGTCGCAAATTCCGACGGGAGCATATGCGAGGATTTGCCGATTTTGCGAGAGTCCAAAAGCAAAGCTTGGGTCAGCATTATGTACGGGTGCAACAATTTTTGCTCTTACTGCATAGTGCCGTATGTTCGTGGCAGGGAGCGTAGCCGTGAGCCTCAAAAAATTTTAGACGAGATAAAAGACCTGGTAAAAAACGGCGTTACGGAAATATGCCTTTTGGGACAAAATGTCAACTCATACGGAAAGGATTTGGAAAACCCTTGTGATTTTTCCGACCTTCTGCGGATGGTGAATGATATCGACGGCGTAAAACGCATAAGATTTATGACTTCGCACCCAAAGGATTTCGGGGACAAGCTGATAAAAGCAATGACCGAATGCGATAAGGTCTGTCATCAGCTCCATCTTCCGTTTCAGGCGGGGAATAACAGAGTACTCGGCGAAATGAACCGCCGATATACAAAGGAAGAATACTTAGAAAAAATCGCAAAGGTTAAAAAGGCGATCCCCGATATAGCCCTTTCAACAGACGTTATCGTAGGGTTTCCGACCGAAACAAACGAGGATTTTGAGGACACTTTAGACGTTTTGAAAAAGGTTGAATTTGATATGATTTTCTCCTTCATCTATTCAAGGCGTGAAGGAACACCTGCGGCAAAGCTGGATTTTGTTTTAACGGATGAGGAAATACATAAAAATTTTGACAGACTTTTGGAAGTGCAAAATGCAATTTCAAAACGCAAAAATGACGCATATGTTGGCAAAATCTGTTCTGTTTTGGTTGACGGAACGAGCAAAAATAACGAAAATATGCTGTCGGGACGGACAGATTCGGGAAAAACCGTAAACTTTAAAGGCGACAAAAATCTTACAGGGAAATATGTAGATGTAAAAATAACTAAGGCACATACATGGAGCTTAAACGGAGAACTAATTTAAGGAGGACAAAAAAAATGACGATTATCGAAAAGGCACACGAGCTTGGCAAAATGATTGAAGCAAGTGAGGAAATGAAAGCGTTAAAAGAGGCGGAAAGGATACAGGCGGAGGACGACGAGGCACAACAGCTTGTTGCCGATTTTAACATAAAAAGAATGGATTTGGCGAGAAAAATCCAAGGCGGAAAAATCACGGAGGAAGAGGCAATAAAAAAGAATAACGAGGCGTTTTCCGAAATGGTTGAAAAATCGGAGAGCATAAAAAACTATGTTGCGGCAAAAGAGAATTTTGACAGGATGGTAAACGGCATTAACGATGTCATAAATATTTACATTGTCGGAAAACAGGAAGGCTGTACGCATAACTGCTCAACCTGCGGGGGTTGCCACTAAAATATAATTAAACGGAGAGTTTACAATGCAAGGCGAAAAACTTTCACCTATGATGCAGAGGTATTTGCAAACTAAAGAAGAATACAAGGACTGCATACTTTTTTACCGATTGGGCGATTTTTACGAGATGTTTTTTGATGACGCAAAAACAGCGTCACGGGAGCTCGAACTCACATTAACGGGTAAAAACTGCGGTCTTTCTGAACGTGCACCGATGTGCGGTGTGCCTTTTCACAGTGCGAATGTTTATATTGAAAAGCTTGTTGCAAAGGGGTATAAAGTCGCAATCTGCGAACAGCTTGAAGATCCCAAAGATGCAAAAGGACTTGTCGATAGGGGCGTTATAAGGGTAATAACGGCAGGGACACGCACATATGAAAATATGCTCGACGAAAAGAAAAACAACTATTTTTTGACCGTATGCAAGGGAAATAATACGTCGCTTGTTTTTTGCGATGTTTCAACGGGCGAGGTTTTTGCTTGTGAAATCGAAGACGACAGCTCGGTTTTGAATGAGATTGCACGTTATTCTCCGAGCGAGGTCATATTAAACCCTTCCGCAAAGACTGCATTTTACGGCGAAATCATATCACGTGTAACAGAAGCGGTAACAGAATATGAGGACAGCTTTTTTGAAGCGGACGAAACCTATATAACGATGCAGTTTAGAAATGCGAAGGAAATCGCCGAAAAAGGTAGTAGCTTAAAATCTGCTTTGTGTGCTATGATACGCTATTTGGAGCATACGCAAAAGGCACATATAGACTGCATAAGCGAAATCACATTCTACAATGTAGGCGAGTTTATGGAGATGGATTTTTCGACACGCAGAAGCTTGGAAATAACCGAAACTATGCGTGATAAGTCAAAAAAATACTCGCTTTTATGGGTTTTGGACAGAACAAAAACCTCGATGGGTGCGAGAAAATTAAAACAATGGCTGGAAAAACCGCTTATAAACCCTGCTCAAATAAACAAAAGGCTTTATGCGGTGGGCGAACTTAAGGAAAACATAATGCTTTCGGACGATTTTGCGAACGTCCTTACAAACATTTACGATATAGGAAGAATAACAAACAGAATTTCTTTAAATACCGCTGTTCCGCGTGATATGGTGGCTCTTAAAAATTCGCTTTTGGCACTTCCTGAAATGAATTATCTTTTGTCAAAAACAAAATCGCCGATGCTCTCAGAGCTTAATAAAAATTTTGATATTATGTCCGATATATCGGCTCTTTTGACCGAAAGCATAAATGATGAAGCACCCGTCAGTTTGCGTGACGGAAATGTTATAAAAGAGGGATATAACAGCGAACTTGACGAGCTCAGACGTATCAGCAAGGACGGAAGGGCGTGGATTTTAGGTGCAGAGGCAGAAGAGCGGGAAAAAACGGGCATAAAGAACCTGAAAATCAGCTATAACAAGGTTTTTGGGTACTACATAGAAGTTACAAAATCGAACAGCGATATGGTCCCAGACTACTATATACGAAAGCAAACGCTTGTAAATGCGGAGCGGTACATAACTCCGAAGCTTAAAGAGATGGAGGACAAGGTATTAGGTGCAACGCAGAGAATTGCGGAACTTGAAGTCCGTCTCTTTGATGAGATAAGGCAGAAAATCGGCGGAGAAATTGACCGTCTTAAAAAGGTCTGCGACATAATCGCAACGGTTGACGCAATTCAGTCCCTTGCCCAAACGGCGTTCAAATTGGGGTATGTTATGCCGGAGGTTACGGAAAAGGACGGCATAACGATAAAGGACGGACGTCACCCCGTTGTTGAGCGTACTTTAAAAACAGGCATTTTCGTGCCCAACGATACCGTAATGGACGGCACGGAAAACCGTGAGCTTATCATAACAGGACCGAATATGGCAGGAAAATCCACATATATGCGGCAGGTCGCACTGATAACGCTTATGGCACAAATCGGCAGTTTTGTACCTGCAAGTTATGCAAAAATCGGTGCAGTTGATAAGATTTTCACACGTGTAGGGGCGTCCGACGATATCGCACAGGGACAAAGCACATTTATGCTCGAAATGGTCGAGGTGTCAAACATTCTGAAAAATGCAACTTCAAAATCTCTGGTAATTTTAGACGAAATCGGCAGAGGTACATCTACCTATGACGGACTCTCGATAGCATGGGCGGTTGCGGAGCATATGGCGGAAAAGGTTAAGTCAAAAACGCTTTTTGCAACGCATTATCATGAGCTGACCGACCTCGAAAATGATTTTCCTGAGATAAAGAACTATTCCGTTGCCGTGAAAAAGCATGGCGATGATATAACGTTTTTGCGTAAAATCATAAGAGGCGGTGCCGATGACAGCTACGGCATAGAGGTTGCGGCACTTGCCGGTGTCAAAAGGACGGTAATAGACCGTGCAAAAGAGATTTTAAAAAGAATTGAATTGGGCGATATAGAAACGGCACATAAGCAGAGGAAAAAGGCGGAATATTCCGCACAAATAGGCATAGAGGAGCAGTCTGCACTCGATATTTTTGAAGAGTTAAAGGCTATGGACGTTACGACATATACGCCTATAGAGGCACTTAACAAACTTTACGAAATGGCAAAGAGAGCTAAGGAGTAAAAAATGGGAATTATAAACATTCTTCCTACTGATATTTCAAATAAAATTGCGGCGGGTGAGGTTGTTGAAAGACCTGCGTCGGTTGTAAAAGAGCTTGTGGAAAACGCCATTGACGCAGGGGCAAATGTGATAAACGTGGAGATAAAAAAAGGCGGAATTACGCACATAAGAGTTACCGACAACGGACGCGGTATGGCAAGGGAAGACGCCCAAATTGCTTTCCTGCGTCACGCAACCAGCAAGATAAAAGAGGAAAAGGACTTAGACGAGATATATACGCTTGGTTTTCGCGGTGAGGCGTTATCTTCTATTGGGGCGGTCGCACAGGTACAGCTCTATACCAAAAGAAGTCAGGACAGCGAGGGCACACTGATAAGCATAAACGGCGGTGTTATCGGCGAGGTGAAAAGCGAGGGTATGCCAAACGGCACGACCTTTGTCGTAAACAATCTGTTTTATAACACACCGGCAAGAATGCACTTTTTAAAGCGTGATGTGACTGAGGCGGCGATGGTGACCGACATTATGGAGCGGTTTATTTTGTCGCACCCTGAGATATCCTTTAAGTATATCATAGACGGCAGGGACAAGTACTTCACAGCAGGTGACGGCAATTTAAAAGGAGCTATATACGCCGTTTACGGAAAAAATTATGCAAGTTCAATGATACCGGTAAACTATGAAACGGAAACTCTGAAAATAACAGGTGCGATAGGCAAGGGCGACGTTGCAAGACCGAACAGGAATTACCAAAGCTTTTTTGTGAATAAAAGATACATAAAAAGTGCAAAAATCTCAAATACGCTGTCCCTGGCATATAAAAACCAAATAATGATTGGCAAATATCCGATGGCGATTTTGAATATTGATATAAACCCGAAATATACCGATGTCAATGTGCATCCGACTAAGCTTGAGGTCAAGTTTTCAAATGAGGAAGACGTTTTGCGGTCTGTATATCATTGTGTGCAAAATGCACTTTACGCACTTCCGAATGTCCCGAAAATCGAAAGGACGCCGAGCGTAAAGACGGAATTTGTCCGTGATGAGTCCACGACCAAATCCCAGATCGAGATAAAGCCTGTAATAGATACTTCTGAAAAGGAATTACCGCAAAAACCGAAGCCTGTCGTAAATGAAATCCCGAAAAGGACGGCGGAAAAACCGAAATCGGAGTATGCGATTAAGGCGGATAGCGAGTATTTTGTTAAAAAGCAGGAGGAAATAGTAGAGTCCTTTAAGGGAATCGAGGACTTGAAGGAGCAAAAGGTTGCAGAGGCAAACCGTGACAGCATAAAGATCGACATTTTAACAAAAATGGAGGAGTCGAACTCGGCAGGGAGCGGACTTGAAAATAACGGTTGGGGTTTTGATACTGAGGATATTAAAATAATAGGTCAGATTTTTGACACGTATATAATAGCGGAATCTGACGGAACAATGATAATTGCCGACCAACATGCCGCACACGAGCGTCTTAAATATGAGGAGCTAAAAAGTGAGCTGGAAAAGCGTGAAGTTACGTCTCAAATTCTTTTAGTGCCTGTTGTTGTGGATGTAAATGCGAATGAAATGGCGACATACTTGGAAAATGCACAAAACTTTGCGGATATGGGCTTCGAATTGGAGGAATTCGGCAGTAATGCACTCTTGCTTCGGGCAACGCCTGAGCCCTTGAGCGAGGAAGGCCTCAGAAGTTTGGTATTGGAGCTTATAGGTCAGTTTGCGGAAAACCGTCAGGAAATCATTTCCGAAAAGATGCAGAGGGCATTATACACAATCGCCTGTAAATCGGCGGTCAAGGCAAACCATAAGTTTGACAATAAACAGCTGGAGACCTTGCTAAAAGAGGTATTAAAGCTTCAAAATATAAACACCTGTCCACACGGTAGGCCGATAATAGTTACAATGTCTGAAAAAGAGCTTGAAAAAGAGTTCAAGAGGATTGTGTGATGATACCGGTAGTCATAGTAGCAGGAGCAACTGCGTCGGGAAAAACCGCACTTTCGGTAGAACTTGCAAAAAGGCTTTCGGGCGAAATCGTGTCCTGCGACAGTATGCAGATTTATAAGGGTATGGATATCGGAACGGCAAAACCGACACAGGCGGAAATGCAAGGGATTCCGCACCATATGCTTGACTTTTTAGAGCCTTCCGAGAATTTTTCAGTAGCCGATTTTTGCAATATGGCAAGAGAAATAATATCAGACATTCATAATCGGGGGAAGCTTCCGATTTTGACGGGCGGAACGGGACTTTATATCGATTCGCTTGTAAATAATATAGAATTTGCCGAAGAAACGGAAAAATCTGATGTACGGGATGAGCTTTTTGAATTGGCGGAAAATTTAGGAAAAGACGCAGTTTATGAAATGCTTTTGGAGCTTGATCCGGAATATGCAAAAATTGTCCACCCAAATAATCTGAAAAGGGTGATACGTGCGATTGAGTTTTATAAAACAACGGGTATGACGGTGACGGAGCATAACAAAATGCCCAAAACGCCGATTTATAACAGCGTGTATTTTTGCATAGATTGGGATAGAGAGGTTTTGTATGACCGTATCAATGAACGAGTAGATGAAATGCTTAAAATGGGGCTTGAAAATGAGGCGAAAACGCTTTATGAAAAGTACGGCAGACAGAAACTCACTGCACTTTCGGGCATAGGCTATAAGGAGTTTTTCGACTATTTTGACGGCAAAAAGGAGCTTTCGGAAGTAGTGGAGGAAATAAAACAGGGCACAAGAAGATATGCTAAACGTCAGCTTACATGGTTTCGCAGAAATGACGGCATCCATTGGCTTACGCCGGACGAAAATATGGTAGAAAACGAAATAGATATAATAAAAAAGGAATGGTGAAATTCCTGTTTTTTAGAGACGTATGTTTCTATTAGTACTTTGAGGCAAAACAAGTACTAATAAAAACAATCCCTCAGTCACTTTCGTGACAGCTCCCTTTACACAAGGGAGCCGAAGGTTGCTTCTTTATAAAAAATAAGAAAATTAAAGCCCTCCTTGTGTAAAGGAGAGTGATTTTTGCAAAGCAAAAATCGGAGGGATTGTTTTCCTGCAAAGACTGGTACTTTGTCTTGCCACAAAGTACCAAAAGGCACATAAGGGGCACTCCCCTTATGTATTCCCTGATTTTGTGGCTTCAGACAACACGCAAGTTCGCTACAAGCTACGCTTTTCGCAAACTTCGTGAACTCGCTTAAAATGTGCCAACAGAGTATAATTTGTTGGCGACCTCCCAAAAGCATAATTTTTTCCTTCGGGCAGTAGATTCTATGAGGGGATTTTTAAGGGGAGTATCCCCTTAAACAGTTTGTGGAGGGTCTGGGAGGGAATCTGACCCTCCCAGCGCTTTTGGTACTTTTCACGCTGAAAAGTACGAATAAAAACAGTAAAATCAAATCAGTTCACAAAACAAAATTAACATTAGTAATTACTACGTACTTTGTAACAAAACAAAATACGGATAAACAATCCCTCCACCGCTAAGGCGGTCCCCCTCCCTTTAGTCAAGGGAGGCAAAATTTATATAAAAATAAGAAAAATAAAGCCCTCCTTCTGTAAAGGAGGGTGGAACGCGTAGCGTGACGGGTGGATTGTTAGCGGTAAAATAAATGCAGTAAATGTGAATGATATCGCAGGGGTGGGTTAAACACTACTATAAAACGCAACAAAAAAACAGGAATTGTGATTTCACAATTCCTGTTTTTGCATTTTCTCTTATTCAGCTATCTTAACGAGTTTATCGTATTTAGCCTTTGCATCAGCCTGAGCCTTTTCAAAGAGTGCTTTTGCTCTTTCTGGGTTAGACCTTGCGAGTGAGTTATAACGAACTTCGCCCATGATGAAGTCTTCATAACTTGCCTTTGGCTCTTTTGAGTCGAGCTGGAACGGATTCTTGCCTTCCAAAGCACGTCTTGGGTCGAAACGGAAGAGGTGCCAATAACCTGCCTCAACAGCCTTCTTTTCCTCAGTCTGAGCGATGCTCATACCGCCCTTGATACCGTGGTTGATACAAGGAGCATAACCGATAATAAGTGACGGACCGTTGTAGCTTTCAGCCTCTAAGAGTGCCTTTAAGCACTGATTGTAGTCAGCACCCTGAGCGATTTGTGCAACATAGATGTAGCCATAGCTCATAGCGATTGCTGCCAAATCCTTCTTCTTAACAGACTTACCTGCTGCCGCAAACTGTGCGATAGCACCGGTAGGTGTTGATTTAGAGGACTGACCGCCTGTATTTGAGTAAACTTCGGTATCGAATACCATAATGTTTACATCTTCGCCGGATGCTAAAACGTGATCAAGACCGCCGAATCCGATATCGTAAGCCCAACCGTCACCGCCGAATATCCAAACAGATTTCTTATTCAGGAAATCCTTGTCTGCCAAAACTTCTTTTGCTTCGGTAGAATTCAAGGTAGCAACAGCCTTTAAGAGTTCTTCTGTTGCAACACGGTTTGCTGTACCGTTTTCCTTAGTTTCGATGAACTTATCAACAGCAGATTTAACCGACGGATTCTCGTCTGCAAGTTTTTGGAGCTTTTCAATATTCTTTTCACGGATAGCCTTTTGTCCTAAGAACATACCGTAACCGTACTCAGCGTTATCCTCAAAGAGTGAGTTAGCCCAAGCAGGACCTTTACCCTCTTTATCGGTTGTATATGGCGTTGAAGGTGATGAACCGCCCCAGATTGATGAACAGCCTGTTGCGTTTGCAATATACATTCTATCACCGAAAAGCTGTGTTATAAGCTTAGCATAAGGTGTTTCGCCACAACCTGCACAAGCACCTGAGAATTCAAGGTAAGGCATTCTGAACTGTGAGCCTTTAACCGTAGTAATCGGGAATTTCTCAAGTACTGACGGTTTTTGTGCGAGTTTTACGCCATAGTCAAAGCCCTTTTGCTCGTCTAAGTTGTTGTCAAGCGGTGACATTGAAAGTGCCTTAGCACCTTTAACCTCAGGACAAACATTTACGCATGAGCCACAACCCGTACAGTCTAAAACGGAGATTGACATACCGTAGTAATATCCGTCAAGCTGTTTCATATTAACATATTTCATACCTTCGGGAGCATTTTTAAGCTCTTCCTCAGTAAGAACTACAGGACGGATACAGCCGTGAGGACAAACATATGAACAAAGTCCGCACTGCAAACATACATCGCCGTTCCAAGTAGGAACATCTATTGCTATGCCGCGTTTTTCAAATGCAGCAGAGCCGAGCGGAACTTCGCCGTTTGCATAAGGAACGAATGTCGAAACGGGGAGTTGCATTCCACGGAAGCCGTTAATAGGAACAAGCACGTTATTTACATAATCAATTAACTTGCCCTCGCCATCATGTTTAACCGACAAATCTTCGTCTTTTGCGTCTTTCCAGCTTTCCGGAATTTCTACCTTAACGATAGCCTTTGCACCGGCGTCGATAGCGTCATGGTTCATCTTAACTACTGCGTCACCCTTCTTGGAGTAGGAAGCAGTTGCCGCATCTTTCATATATTTAATAGCGTCATCTGCAGGGATAATATCAGCAAGTTTGAAGAAAGCGGATTGTAAAACTGTGTTGATTCTGTTTCCAAGACCGATTTCCTTACCGATTTTAACACCGTCGATTGTGTAGAACTGAATGTTGTTTTGGGCAATGTATCTCTTAACTTGTCCGGGAAGGTGTGTTTCGAGCTCGTCCTTATCCCATGAGCAGTTTAACAGGAATACGCCACCGGGCTTAACATCCTGAACCATATCGTACTGTCTTATATAGGAAGCTTTGTGACATGCAACAAAGTCTGCCTTATTGATAAGATAGGTAGATGTGATTTTTGCATTACCGAAACGCAAGTGTGAAACGGTAAGACCGCCGGATTTTTTGGAGTCATAGTCAAAATATGCCTGAACATTCATATCGGTATGGTCGCCGATAATCTTAACTGAGTTCTTGTTTGCACCAACGGTACCGTCAGCACCCAAGCCCCAGAATTTACAGCTCTTGATACCGGCAGGAGTTGTGTCAGGGTTTTCACCGATTTCAAGAGAAAGGTTTGTAACGTCATCCTTGATACCGATTGTAAAGTGCTTTTTATCACTATTCTTAAATGCTGCGATAATCTGAGCAGGTGTTGTATCTTTTGAGCCTAAGCCGTATCTTCCGCCAAATACGGGGATACCGGCAAATTTTGAGCTTTCCAAAGCTGCAACAACGTCAAGGTAAAGCGGTTCGCCGACAGCACCGGATTCTTTTGTTCTGTCAAGAACAACAATCTTCTTTGCGGTAGCAGGAATTGCATCAATAAAGTGGCTTACGGAGAACGGTCTGTAAAGACGGACTTTAATCATACCAACCTTTTCGCCGTTAGCATTCATATAATCAACAGTTTCGGAAATCGTGTCGTTTACCGAACCCATAGCGATTATAACTGTTTCGGCGTCAGCTGCTCCGTAGTAATTAAAGAGCTTGTAATCGGTGCCGATCTTAGCGTTCACCTTGTCCATATATTCTTGCGTAAGAGCAGGAATTGCTGCATAGAACTTATTTGAAGCTTCTTTTGCCTGGAAGAATACATCAGGATTTTGTGCAGTACCACGCTGAGCAGGATGCTCAGGATTTAAAGCACTGTTTCTGAATGCTGCGATAGCGTCCCAATCAACCATCTCTGCAAGATCTGCATAGTCCCAACAAGCAACCTTTTGATATTCGTGACTTGTTCTGAAACCGTCAAAGAAGTGAAGGAAAGGAACTCTGCCCTTTATTGTTGTAAGATGTGCAACGGCACCCAAATCCATAGCCTCTTGCGGATTTGAAGAAGCGATCATTGCAAAGCCTGTCTGCCTACAAGCCATAACGTCCTGATGGTCACCGAAGATGGAAAGTGCGTGTGAAGCCAAAGCACGTGCCGAAACGTTAAATACGCAAGGCAAAAGCTCACCTGCAATTTTATACATATTCGGAATCATAAGTAAAAGTCCCTGAGATGCAGTATAAGTTGTAGTTAAAGCACCTGCTGCCAAAGAGCCGTGAACTGTACCCGAAGCACCTGCCTCAGACTGCATTTCCGTAACCTGAACAGTTCTTCCGAAGATGTTTTTCTGCCCTGCGGTTGCCCATTTGTCTGTTACTTCCGCCATTGTTGATGACGGTGTGATAGGATAGATAGCAGCGACGTCGGTAAATGCGTATGAAGCATAAGCGGCGGCGTTGTTACCATCCATGGTTTTCATTTTTCTGCCCATGAAAAATTTCCTCCTTGATTTATTGTTTTGGATTAAAAAGTCCATTATTTATAAGGTAATGAATAAAATCCATACCCGATTATCATAACACTTTTTGCGGATAAAATCAATAATAAAATCACATAATTTTGTAATATTTACAAACTTTTTGCACTTTTTTTATAGCGTGGAGCAAAAATCATACCGAAAATGCCCAAAAATATGCCCAAAAATGCGACCAACTGTGAAATTCCCAAAACATTTGGAATGAGATAAAGGATATATTCGGTGTTCCGCATACCCTCCAAGAACAGTCTGCCGAGACTGTACCAAAAGATATAGAAGAAAAATACCTGTCCGTCCGCTCTTTTTTTGTCGCGGAACAGGAGAATGAGCAAAAGCCCTAAAAAGTTCCATATTCCTTCATAGAGAAAGAGCGGATGAACACCCTTTCCGCCATTTATGGTCATGGCAAAAAGGCTGTCCGTTTCACGCCCGTAAACCTCGGCGTTAAAAAAGTTTCCCCATCTGCCGATAATCTGACCGATTAAAAGACCGCCGGAGCAGACATCAAAAACATTCAAGGTGTTTAAGTTTCTTTTCTTACATATAAAATACGCGGTGGCGATCGCACCTATTAAAGCTCCGTATATCGCAATTCCACCTTCCCAAATTTTAAAAATGCCCCAAAATCCGCCTATCGATTTCCAATCAAAAATGCAATAGTAAATTCTTGCACAAATTATAGAAAATATAAGTCCCCAAAAGGCTATATCGAAAATATCATCGGGATTTACGCCTCTTTTTTTGCAGGTTTTTGCAACAAACAAAAGCCCTAAAAGAAAGCCGGAGAGAATACAGAGTGCATACCAATATATTTCATGCCCTAAAACAGTAAAAGCAACACGGCTGACCGTTAAATTCAGATTGAGAGCGGGAAATCCTATAACATTAGTCATCAAAACAGCTCCTTTTTTATAAAATCAGTAAAATTATACCGCTTTTTAGCGTCTTTTACAATAAATTGTATAATATTTGTAACAAAAAATAAAAAAAATTTTAATTTTTTTCAAAAAAACTATTGCACTTTTTTTATTGTTAATGTATAATGGGAGTAAATTGGAGCAAATGGACTGGTTTGGGCGAATTTGTAGAAAAATGTAATAATTTTGGGAAGGAGGGTGTAGAATGACGAGTTTTTTAGGCGAATATCCGCGACAATTAGATGAACGTGGCAGATTTATATTACCCGCAAAAGTTCGCGAAAAGCTGTCAGGAACAATATATATAGCACCCTCACCTATTGATGAATGTCTGAACCTATATCCCGAAGAGGAGTGGCGCGCCATTGCGGAAAAGGTAAGTGCTTTGCCGACCGTTACCAATCATAGTGCGGCGGCGTTGCAGAGAAGGCTGTTCGGTAAAGCGATGTCCTATGAGGTAGATAAGCAGGGACGTATTCCGCTCAATGAATACCTGATAAATCACGCAGGTATGAAAAAGGATATCGTTTTAGTCGGCGTAAACTCCAAATTTGAAATATGGGACAGCGAAAAGTGGAAGAAGATTGATGAAGCCTTTGACGCTGATATGATGATCGAGGGCATATCCCAATACGAAATAAGGATTTAAAATAATGGAGTTCAAACATTATTCCGTGATGCTTTCCGAAACAGTCGATTTTCTGAAGGTAAAAGAAAAGGGCGTATATGTTGACGGAACGCTTGGCGGAGGCGGTCATTCGCTTGAAATACTAAAAAGGGCAAAAGATGTCCGTCTTATAGGAATAGACAGGGACAGGGAAGCACTTTCGGCAGCAAAAAAAAGGCTTTCGGATTTTGAGAATCAGATAACGCTTGTTCACGATAATTTCAGCAATTTGAATTCTGTTTTAGACAATCTTGAAATAGACGAAATCGACGGAATGGTGCTGGATTTAGGCGTTTCCTCATATCAGCTGGATAACGGCGAGAGGGGATTTTCCTATATCTCCGACGCTCCGCTCGATATGCGTATGAACAAGGACGATGAAAAGACAGCGTATGATGTCATAAACGGATATACAAAAGATGAGCTTTCGGAAATATTTTTTGGCTACGGCGAAGAAAAGTGGTCAAAGCGTATCGCACAGTTTATAGAGGACAGGAGAAAACAGAATCCGATAAAAACGACGGCGGAACTTGCCGACATTGTGAAAGCGGCAATCCCGAAAGGTGCAAGAGAAGGAATAGCACATCCGGAAAAACGGGTTTTTCAAGCGGTCAGGATAGAGGTAAACGGCGAACTGACAATTTTAAAAACTGCCGTAACTGATGCGGTCAAAAGGCTTAAAAGCGGAGGCAGACTTGCCGTAATAACCTTTCATTCGCTTGAAGACAGAATAGTAAAGGAAACCTTTTCGGAGCTTTTTAAGGGCTGTATATGTCCTGCCGATTTTCCCGTATGTGTGTGCGGGAAAAAACCGCAAATAAAACTTATAACAAGAAAACCGATTCTTCCGTCTAAAGCGGAAATAGAAGTTAATTCAAGGTCAAAGAGTGCAAAACTGAGAGTATGTGAAAAATTATAAAAGGAGAAAGGTAAAATGCCGTATAATAATAATCTTGCTTACGATCTGGATTTTGAGGCTAATGCCGCCAAAATAGAGAAAAAAGTAAAGGAACAGCAAAGACAAAATAAAGCTAAGGCGAAAGCCCAAAGAGCAAAAATCCGCCGTACAATAATATGTTGTCTTGGCATATTTGCGATTTTTGCGGGATTTATGATTTCAAGAAATGTTACGGCATACGAAAGCAAAAGAAATGTTGCAAAGCTCCAGAAGGAGCTTAACAGCTTAAAGGAATATTCAAGTCAGAAAGCGTTTGAGCTTGACAAAAGTATTGACAGGGAAGAGATTGAAAGAGAAGCAAGAACCCGTCTTAATATGGTACGCCCCGAAAAATATCAGACGGTTTATGTCAATGTAAAGCAGGATGATGTTACCGAAGTTACGGTAGGCGAGGCAGAGGGAATAAAAAGCTTTTTTGGCATATTCCAGGGCAAATGATAATAAATATAGTTAAATGATATGATAGGAATGGTACAAAATGACTTTCGGCAAAATGCGTAAAAGGTCGATATGGCTTTTTACATTCTTTCTTGTACTTATCGTTATAGTAATATCCCGTCTTTTTTATTGGCAGGTTATAAGAGGCAATCATTTAAAGGAACTCGCTGAAAAACAACAGACAAACCAAACTGCCATAAACGCACGTAGAGGCACTATTTATGACAGAAACCAAAATGTTTTGGCAGAGAGTGCAACGGTTAATACCGTCGTATGCAATCCTCAGCAGATTGAAAAGGATTGTAAAGACGACGAGGGAAATGTACGAAAAAGCGATTTAAGACTTATAGCCTCAAAACTTGCGGAAATTTTAGACCTTAATGAAGATGATGTTTACGATAAAATAACGAAAGAGAACAAATTTCAATATATAAAAAAGCGTGTCACGGTAGAAGAAGCGGACGCTATAAAGAAGTTAAAGAACAGCTCAGTCGATAAGGAAACGGCTAAGCTTTTTTCCGGTGTTTATTTTGAAGAGGATTCAAAGAGATATTACCAATACAATCTTGCGTCGCATATCATAGGCTTTACGGGGTATGATAATGACGGTATGCAGGGCATAGAAATGACTTTTGACAATTACTTATCAGGAAGAGCGGGTACAGTTCTTTCTGCGAAAAATGCCGGTGGAACAACTGCGGAAAAGCAATATGAGGCGGACATAGACGCACAAAAGGGCGACGACTTGGTTTTGACCATTGATGAAACCATACAGTCCATTCTCGAAAAATATTTGGAACAGGCATGTGTAGAAAACGTCTTAAAAGAGGGTGCCTGTGGAATCATAATGGACCCGAAAACAGGCGAAATTCTGGCAATGGCGACAAAACCGGATTTTGACCTGAATGACCCTACTGCACTTTCCCAATATGAAAAGTTTGCGGTAGGCATGGAGGATGTAATAGCAAAAACCAAATCGGAAAATGATGAGGAGAGGAACGAGGCGGTCGCAAAAATACGCAACAAGATGTGGCGTAATAAAGCGATTTCCGATACATATGAGCCCGGCTCGACCTTTAAAATTTTGACGGCTGCAATAGCCTTAGAGGAAGGTGCGGCAGACCTTAACTCACAATTCTACTGTGGCGGCTCAAAACAGGTTGCAGACCGTACCATAAAATGCCATAAGGTTGCCGGACACGGTGCGGAGGACTTTGCAAGAGGTGTTATAAATTCTTGTAATGTGGTGTTTATGGAACTGGGACTGAGAATCGGCAGCGAAAAATTCCAGGAATATTTTAAGGCGTTCGGACTGACGCAAAAAACAGGGCTTGAGCTTATCGGTGAATCGGGAAGCGTTTACTACAAAAACAGAATGTCGGAAACAGACATTGCGACAAGCTCATTCGGTCAGGGCTTCAGTATAACGCCGATTCAGCTTATAACCGCTGTTTCAGCCGTAATAAACGGTGGAAACCTGATGCGTCCGCAGATAGTAAAGGAAATAAGAAATGCGGGTGGAATAGTTAAAACCTTTTATCCGCAAGTGGTGAACAAGGTTATTTCCGAACAAACCTCCGCAACTATGCGTAATATTTTGGAACGTGTGGTTGCCGATCCTAACGGAACGGGTAAAAATGCGTACATAAAAGGCTACCGCATAGGCGGTAAAACGGGAACGTCCGAAAAAGGAAGAAATAACGGAAAGCGTATAGCTTCATTTATTGGCTTTGCTCCCGCCGATGATCCGCAGATAATATGTCTTGTTATGCTTGATGAACCGCAGGTCGCAAATAAGTACGGCGGAACAATCGCCGCACCGCTCGTAGGCTCTATCATTGAAGAAACGCTTGAATATATGGGCATTGACAGACGCTACACTGAGGCGGAGGCACAGAGCATTTCTGTAAGCGTTCCCGATGTCCGCGAACAATCGGTAACCTCGGCAAAGGAAATAGTGGCTGCAAAAGGTCTTAACATAAAGGTTTCGGGAAACGGCGAAGTCGTTTTGGATCAACTCCCAAAACCGGGCGTTAGTATAGCGGAAAATTCGACGGTAATCATATATACGCAAGAGCGTGACGAAAACAAGAAAATCACTGTGCCAAACCTTGAAGGTCTGACGCCCGAACAGGCGAAAAAACGGCTTTCCGATATCGGTCTTAACTTTGAAGTAGGCGGAGCGGGGCTTTCGGATACGGAAGGTGCATACGCATTCAGGCAGAGCATAGCGGCAGGGACTTTGGTTGAACCTGCAACCGTTGTAAGCGTTGAGTTCAGGCACAGCTCTTCCGATTAAAAATAGTATTTTAAAGGTCAGCGGACTGTCTTCCTGACCTTATTTCGATGTATGAAAGGACTTTTAATATGTTTGCAAGTGAGCTTTTCGGCGAAAAGTGGATATGGGACGATGTAGAAATCAAGGACATTACAATAGATTCAAGAGAGGCTAAATGCGGCACTCTCTTTATTTGCATTGACGGGCAAAATACCGACGGGCATAAATTTGCCAAAAGTGCCGAACAAAACGGTGCTGTTGCAATAGTTGCAGAAAAGGAGATATCCTGCTCTGTTCCTGTCATCATTTGCGAAAATACTAAAATCGAAATGGCAAAAATTGCCTCAAAGTTTTACGGAAATCCCGAGAAGAAACTGAAGCTTGTGGGCATAACCGGTACAAACGGAAAAACAACGGTCAGCTATCTTGTGAAAAAAATCCTTGAAAATACGGGAAAAAGGGTTGGAATAATCGGCACAAACGAGATTTTGGTGGGAAGTGACGCCGTAGGAATAAAATCATCAACGCCGACTACCCCAAATTCTTTGGAGCTTCATAAAATTTTTGCAAAGATGCTTGATATGGGTGCGGAATACGCCGTTATGGAGGTAAGCTCACACGCACTCGATTTGCACCGTGTTTACGGACTTTTCTATGAAGTGGGCGTTTTCACTAATTTGACGCGTGACCATCTCGATTATCATAAAACTATGGAAAACTATTTTCTTGCAAAGGCAAAACTCTTTGATATTTGCAAGGTTGGCGTAATAAACGGCGATGACGAATACGGAAGAAGGCTTGTAAAATCCGCTTCCTGCGAAAGAATCGCAGTCGGCACAAAAGATGCCGATATTGTCGCAGAAGATATAGAAATCAATGAAAAAGGCGTTAAGTTCAAGGTAAATTATAAGGGCGAAACCGAAAGAGCAGAGCTTGGAATATCGGGTATGTTCAGCGTTTATAATGCACTTTGTGCGATAGGTGCGGCAGTTGGACTTGGCATAAGTCTGTCCGATGCGGTCGGAGGATTAAAACTGGCAGAAGGTGTAAAAGGGCGGTTGGAGCTTGTTCCGACAGCTACCGATTACGCCGTTATTATCGACTATGCACATACGCCTGACGGGCTGGAAAATGTGTTAAATGCAATAAATTCATATAAAAAGGGACGTCTTATTGCAGTCTTCGGCTGCGGCGGTGACAGAGACGCGACAAAACGCCCCATTATGGGCGATATAGGTACTAAGCTTTCGGATATTGCCATAATTACTTCGGACAATCCGAGAACGGAAAATCCGAAAAAGATTATAGAGGACATCTTGGGCGGCATAAAAGAGGGCGAATATGAGGTGATTGAGGATCGCCGTCAGGCGATAGGCTATGCACTTTCGATAGCTAAAAAGGACGACATTGTGCTTTTGGCAGGAAAGGGGCAGGAAACATATCAGATTTTAGGAACAGAAAAAATACATTTTGACGAACGTGAAATAGTAAAGGAATTTTTGGAGAAGTAAAATGCAGAGATTAGATGTAGCGGACATAGTCAAAGCAACAGGCGGAGAACTGATATGCGGAGAATCGGACTTTGTTATTTCCGGAATAACTATCGATTCAAGAACAGCAGGGAAAAATATGCTTTTTGTTGCGATATCCGGCGAAAATAACGACGGTCACGATTATATCGGCAACGCCTTTGAAAACGGTGCCGACGCAATAATCACGCACCGTGATATTCCTAAAAGGGACGGAAAAAATATAATAAAGGTCAAGGATACAAGAACTGCACTTGGCGATATTGCAAGGTTTTATAAGGAAAAGTATAACCTTCCTACCGTTGCAATCACGGGGAGCGTTGGAAAAACGACGACAAAGGATATGATTTCCTCAGTTCTTACAATGAAATATAATACCGTGAAAACGCAGGGAAACTTCAATAACGATTTAGGACTTCCGCTGACTGTTTTCAGGTTGGAGCATAAGCATGAGGCATTGGTATTGGAAATGGGGATGTCGCATTTTGGGGAAATACATTATCTTGCCTCAATCGCGAAACCGAATATTGCGGTAATAACAAATATCGGAATGTCGCACATTGAAAATCTCGGCTCACAGGAGAATATCTGCCGTTCAAAAATGCAGATTTGCGACTTTTTCGATGAAAACGGCATTTTAATAGTAAACGGTGATGATAAATTTTTAAAACAGGCACATAAGGGTATCAAAACCGTGACCTACGGAATCGAAAATAAAAACTGCGACTATGTTGCGGAAAATATACAGAATTTGGGCATAAACGGCAGCAAGTTTGACGTTATGATTGACGGTAAAAACTATATGGCAGAGGTAAAGGTCGCAGGAATGCATAATGTTTATAACGCACTTGCGGCAATCGCTGTCGGAAAAATTATGGGCATAAAGGAAGAGGATATCTTAGAGGGAATAAGAGAGTTTCAGCTTACGGGTATGCGTATGGAGGTAAAGCATTTCGGGGATATTACCGTTATCGACGACTGCTATAATTCCGCACCCGATTCCATAAAAGCGGCACTTTCCGTGCTTTCCGACACAAATGCAAAAAGAAAAATCGCAGTTTTGGGCGACGTTTTGGAAATGGGCGAGTTTGCTGAAACCGAGCTTTATAAAATAGGTGAAAATCTGCCGAAAATCGACTGTTTAATCACCGTTGGCAATATAGCAAAATACATTGCAAACGGGGCAAAGGAGAAAGGATTTACCGATATTCTGAGCTTTGAAACGGTTGAAGAGGCGATATCCTTTTTGGACAATGAGGAATTGGAAAATGACGCAATTTTGGTAAAAGCATCAAGGGGTATGCGTTTTGAAAGAATTGTAAAGGCTTTGGAGGATAGGTAACAAATGAACTTTTTGATTGAAAAGGCTGAGGCTATGACAGGAAATATCTGGATCGGGATAATGCCGTTTTTACTTTCCTTTGCCGTTACGGTGCTGATCATGCCGATTTTGATACCATACTTAAAAAAGCTCAAATTCGGACAGGAAATTTTGGAAATCGGACCAATCTGGCATAAAAGCAAAGAGGGTACGCCGACTATGGGCGGACTTGCGTTTATTTTGGGCGTGTTTATAGCGGGAATGATATCGTTATTTACCCGTTTTGACCTGCGACTTTCCATGATGATTTTGATATCTTTGGGTTTCGGGCTTATCGGTTTTACCGACGATTATATAAAGGTTGTAAAAAAACGGAATTTAGGGCTTACGGCAAGGCAAAAATTTGTTTTGCAGACAATCCTTGCCGTGATATATGTAGTTGTGCTTGGAAGAACGGGAAATCTGGATAACCATATTGTTATTCCGTTCATGGAAAAACCGCTTGTCATAAATCAGATATTTTATGTGATTTTGATAATGTTTGTTGTAACAGGCACAGTAAACGCCGTCAACTTAACAGACGGCATAGACGGTCTTGCAACGAGCATAACCTCGGCAGTTTTAGTATTTTTCGTAATTGTTTCGGTTTTGGTTTCCGATATGCAGTCCATGTGGTTTTCTTTGGCGGTTTTAGGAGGCAGCTTGGGATTTTTGATATTCAATAAACATCCTGCAAAAGTATTTATGGGCGATACCGGCTCACTGTTTTTAGGGGGCAGTATTTCGGTACTTGCAGTGGGGCTTAGAATGCCCCTGATACTGATTATTGTGGGCTTTGTATATCTTTTCGAAACTCTTTCGGTAATTATTCAGGTTACGAGCTTTAAACTTACAGGGAAAAGAGTTTTCAAAATGACACCGATACATCATCATTTTGAAATGTGCGGTTGGAAAGAGAATAAAATAGTCGGCGTATTTACAGCGGTTACGGTATTGCTTTGCATATTTGGAATATTTGCCGTTATGCCGTATGTCAGAGGTTTGTAGAAGGGAGGAAGAAAGTGGCAGTAAAGGCTATTCGCCCAAAAGAACCGCCCAAAAAGTCTAAAAAAAGGGCGGGGAATTTAAAAAAGAAAATAAAAAAATCGAAAAATGGTATTGTTTCTGCCGTTAATGCAAAGTCAAAGGAAATAGGCGAATTTGACTATACTTTTTTATTGCTTACGGCGGTTTTGACTATAATAGGACTTATAATGCTTCTTTCTGCATCGACGCCTACCGCAAACATAAAATTCGGCAAAAGCTATTACTTTTTTATAAGGCAATTCGTGTTTGCGGTTATGGGATTTATACTCATGTATATTGTGTCGCTTGTGGATTATCATAAGTATAAAAAATATGCCAATGTAGGCATTCTGGTGGGAATCATACTTTTGATTCTGGTTCTTATCCCCGGAATAGGCGTGGCACGAAACGGCTCACGGCGTTGGATCAACTTGGGCATAACAGATTTCCAACCGACAGAGCTTGTTAAATTTTTGATGGCACTGTTTTTTGCATCGTCTATTTCCGACAAACGCTACAATATAAGGACGCTTGAAGGACTTGTAAAATACGGGATCTGGATAGTTATAGTAGCTATTCCGATTTTGCTTGAAACGCATTTAAGCGGTACGATAGTTATAGGCGGAATTGCAGTTTGCCTTTTGATTGTCGGCGGAGCGAATATGAAATATATCTTGACGGGCATAGTAGGACTTTTGGCTGCAGCCGGTGGTCTTGCAATGCTTATTCCGTCACGTGCGGCAAGAATTATAAGCTGTTTTCATCCGTTTGACGATCCGCAAGGCAAGGGATATCAGATAATTCAGTCCCTTTATGCCATAGGCTCGGGAGGACTTTTCGGCAGAGGCTTGGGCGACAGTATGCAAAAATATTCCTATTTGCCGGAGCCTTATAACGATTTTATTTTCGCTATTGTGAGCGAGGAGCTGGGTTTTGTGGGAGCGACATTTATTGTAGTTCTTTTTGCCCTGCTGATAATACGGGGTATGAAGATAGCGAATGAAGCACCCGACTCATTCGGTATGCTTCTTGCAATGGGAATAATGTCGCAGATAGCAATTCAGACGATTTTAAATGTTGCCGTTGTAACATCAACCGTACCGAATACGGGCGTAACGCTTCCGTTTTTTAGCTACGGCGGAACGGCACTTATGATGCTTTTGATGGAAATGGGCGTGGTGCTTAACATATCACGGCAATCAAGGAATAAGCTTTAAGGAGCGGTTTTATGAAAATTCTTTTTGCAGGTGGCGGAACGGCAGGACATATAAACCCTGCGATTTCTGTTGCGAACTATATAAAAGAACAGGAAAAGGACTTTGAGGCACTTTTTGTCGGTACGGAACGCGGACTCGAAAGAAAACTCGTTCCCGCGTCGGGATATAGCATAAAATATATTGATGTTTCCGGATTCAACCGGAAAAATATGCTCAAAAACATATCGGTCATAATAAAACTTCAAAAGGCAAGACGTGACGCCGTAAAAATCCTGCGTGACTTTAAGCCCGATTGGGTTATTTGCACAGGCGGATATGTTTCGGGGCCTGTTATTCTTGCGGCAAAAAAGCTCGGGATCCCGTCAATTATCCATGAACAAAATGTTTATCCGGGACTGACGGTAAAGGGCTCACAAAGATATGCAGATTACATTGCTGTCAGCTTTTCGGAAACCATAGAGCATCTTAAAGATAAGAAAAAGTGCGTAGTTACGGGAAATCCCGTAAGACCTGAGATTTTAAAGGCGGAAAAGGATACGGCAAGGGAGGGTATGGGACTTTCCGAAAAACCGTTTATTCTCGTTTTTGGCGGCAGTTTGGGTGCAGGTAGGATAAATGAAACAATGCTTGAAATGTTCGGAAAGATTCAAGACGGTGAGATGGACATTCTTTTCGGTACGGGGGACAGAAACTATGCGGAAATTACCGAAAGGATTAAAAATGAGGATATAAAAATCCCTGATGGAGTAAAGATAGTCCCATATATCAACAATATGAGCGAGGCGATGGCGGCTGCGGATATTGTGATTTCAAGAGCAGGGGCGATAACCGTTTCTGAAATTGCGGCACTTAAAAAACCGTCGATTTTAATACCGTCACCGAACGTGGTGCGAAACCATCAGGAGCAGAATGCCCGCGCGATAGAGAAGGCGGGCGGTGCGGAGGTCATCACCGAGGCGGAGCTAACGTCCGATATGCTGTTTAAAAAGCTGAAGTCACTCATAGGCGACGAGGCGCGCCGCGACCATATGAGCAGGAACCTCAAAAAGATCGCAAAGACGAACGCGCTCGAAAAGATTTATCAGCTCATGCTCGACATGGCTGAGC
>JAFSSG010000026.1 GCA_017451145.1 Clostridia bacterium | reverse complement strand
GTGAAAAAATCAGTATATTCCTTCGCTCCCAAAAGCAGAGAGAACGAAACATATTTATTAAAAGATATTGGTATTATTCGTCGTTGGCAGATATAGCGGAGGAATTTGGAATCAGGGAAAGGAATGTCTCTGTGATACTGCACAGACAGCGGAAAAAGCTTAAAGATTTTTTGCAGAAAGAAGGTTACGAATTATGACTCAAGAAGATTTTTTAAATGCGCTTAATAATATTGACCCGGAGCTTATAGAAAGCTCGGCTCAAAAGACCGTAAAGATAAAAAAAATCAGTACGGCAAAAATCCTGACGATGGCAGCGGCTTTTGTCTTTATCGCGGCGGCCGCGGTAACGGCTTTAAAATTCGGTGCGGATAACGGGAATATATCTTTTGGAATCAATTTAAAAAAGCCAACTTCCGCAGACGAAAAAAACCAAAGCGTATCGGTTTATGACGATGGGAACAATGCTTATGCCGGCGGAAAATCAGGGGAGACGACAACTATTTACGGCGGCGCAGTTGTTCCGACAGAAAAAAGCGATGCACCATCGGCTTCAAAAAAAAACGGATCTAACGTGGAAGACGGCTCATACTCCGGAGGCGGCGAATTTGAAAGTCCTGTGGCGAAGAAAGCTGTTGAAAAGGGGAAAGGATATACCGAAAAACAGCTCAAGGATTATATTGAAAAAACAAAAAACACAATAGCGGCAACCATAGGAGCGGAGTACGGCAGTACGGAGAATATCAAAATATATGTAAAAGGGTACTGCCATGTGAAATGCGCTCAAGAGAATGCGGTAGATCTTGATTTTGTGACGTTGCCGGTCACTCAAAACGGCAGATATGTTGCAAATGTCGATATTTTCAATGTTGACGGAGTTATTACAAGCAGTATCTCCGCGGGCGGAGACTCATGGAAAATCAGGGATAAGCTGTTTGCGACTTATGGGAAAGATGAAATTGTTTTCGCCTATGCCGGGGTAGCATGCGAAGCGGCTTTAATGCCGGACGGAACGATTTATAATCTTGCCGATGGCAGTGAAATATCTTTTGGTGGCGATACGGACTGGTATTCGCTTCTTAAAACACAGCACAATACTTTTTCGGGCGCGGATCTTGAAAACAGTGAAAACTATGTTGTACCGGACGATGTGCCGCTTCCTGATCTGAACGGCGGAAAACCGAAAGAAAACGCAAGCACAAAAGGTGAAAACGTTAACGACAAGGCTGTTGCCACTACAAAAAAAGTATCGCAGGTCATCTTTAATGCGGACGATGTAAAAAAGATCACGATCATATCCGAATTTAAAGAGCTGATGGGCGGTTCCGCCGTCAGTCTTTCGGGAGCGAGGTTCAAATCATTTGCCGAAAATCTTGCCGCAATGAAACTTGAACAGATACCGAGTCCATCGGATACATTGACCGGCGGAGGATATATCGTCACAGTAACGCTTTCTAACGGCAGAACGCTGAGATTTAACTTTCTAAGCGAAGAAATGCTTATGTTTGACGGTGCATACTTTAATGATACAAGCGGTAAAGCGGAAAAAATAATCAATGACATAATCAATATTTTAGCTTAAAAAAACACGGGTGCGCGGAATGCTTTTCCGGCGCCTGTTTTTTTATGTCTGCTTTAATAGTAAAAGGAAACGAGCCGTATCAATTCTGCGATAAGCTCACAGGCTTGATACGACTCGTTCATAGCTTGAATCATCAGATAGCACGGGTGACCTTCTGGGAACGAAGGCAGCGGGTGCAGGCGTAAACTCTCTTGGGAGAACCGTTTACTATAGCCTTGACGCGCTTGACGTTGGGTTTCCATGTTCTGTTGGAGCGTCTGTGTGAGTGGGAAACCTTGATCCCAAAAGCGACCTCTTTGCCGCAAAATTCGCATTTTGCCATTACTTGG
>JAFSSG010000025.1 GCA_017451145.1 Clostridia bacterium | reverse complement strand
ATAAAGCACCTGATATTGACCTTAATTTTTCAGGCGAATATCAGCCGTACATACATAAATATACCGAAGAACTGTTCGGCGAGGGCTTTGTTTTCCGTGCCGGTACGATAGGCACAGTCGCAAAAAAGACCGCGTTGGGATATGCGAGAAAATATGCAGAGGAAAAGGGAATATTTATAAGAAACGCAGAGCTTAAACGCTTGGCCACAGGCTGTGTCGGTGTAAAACGCACATCGGGACAGCACCCCGGTGGGATTATTGTCGTGCCTCACGCAAACAATATTCACGAGTTTTGCCCAATTCAGCACCCTGCTGATGACGTAAATTCCAATATAATTACGACACATTTTGACTATCACGCAATAGACGAAAATCTTCTAAAACTTGACGAGCTTGGGCATGATGACCCGACAGTTATAAGAATGCTGGAGAATTTGACGGGCGTTGATGCAAGAAGCATTCCTCTTGCCGAAGAAAAAACCATGAGCCTGTTTGTATCAAATGAGGCTCTTGACATAAAAGAGGGCTATGATATAGGAACAAAGCTCGGCACATATGCCGTACCTGAATTTGGCACGAAGTTTGTACGGCAGATGCTGACAGACACAAAGCCTACAACCTTTTCGGAGCTTGTGCGTATTTCGGGACTTTCACACGGAACAGACGTGTGGCTCGGTAATGCGGAGGAGCTTATTCGCGATAAATACTGCGACTTGTCACACGCAATCTGTGCAAGAGATGATATTATGATTTACCTCATTTCTCACGGCGTCGAGGCAGGACACGCCTTTCGCATAATGGAAAATGTGCGTAAAGGTAAAGGCTTGACTCCCGACGATGAGGAGGCTATGAAAAATGCCGGTATTCCCGATTGGTATATGACCTCTTGCAAAAAAATCAAGTATATGTTCCCGAAAGCACACGCCGTGGCGTATGTTATGATGGCGTTTCGGATTGCGTATTTTAAGGTTTACTATCCGAAAGAGTTTTACATAGCATACTTTTCGGTACGTGCCGATGATTTTGACGCGGCAACGATGACTGGCGGAATAGAAGTGGCAAAAAAAGCACTGGAGGAAATAAATGCACGTAAAAATAATGGGACATCGACGCAAAAAGACGAGAATATGATAACGATTCTTGAGGTATGCATTGAAATGTATGCACGTGGCGTTGGATTTACGCCGATTGATATTTATAAATCGGACGCAACCAAGTTTTTACCGACAGACGACGGTATTTTGCCACCCCTTAACGCGTTTTCTGGTATGGGCGACAATGCGGCAAAATCGATAGTTGAAGCAAGAAAGAACGGAGAATTTACAACAGTCGAGGATTTCAGGTCGAGAACAGCGGTAACAAAAACGATAATCGAAATGCTAAAAGCTGAGGGCTGTTTAAATCTTCCCGAAACCGACCAGATGTCATTATTTGATTAAAAAAAGACGGTAACACGAAAGTGTTACCGACCAGACTGATGACAAAGTTATCAGTCTGGTCAGAAGCTGAGAAACGAAGGAATATTTCGTCTTTTAAATCTCGTAGGCGTACATTTGTACGGTAGAGGTTTAAAAGACGAAAAGTAAGCAATGGTGTGGATTTTTCAAAATTCACACCATTTTTGTTAAGATAAAAAATACAATATTTTTTTTGTTACTATTTATTAAATCTGCTTACGTTAGAACGAGTTTGTCAGTGTTTTGAGCGGTAACACGAAAGTGTTACCGCTTTTTTTTACTTGCTGACCTTTATCACCCGTACAGTACCGCCTACCGTATCGGAGTAGAGGCTGACTGACGGCGAAGTCATTTTTTCAAGCTCGTCTATTGTTATTGACTTCATTTTTGAACTTTCCGTTACATCAATTATCTGCACAGTGTCAGAAAGGTTGTAAACAGTCTTTCCAATCGATATACGTCCGCCGTCTAATGCAGTTATATTGCTTGATGTCACAAGTCTTCTTAAAGAATTTATCTTCGTTATTTCGCCGTTTTCCGCACGGAAGCTTATTGCGTCGCCAACAGTAACGGAAGCGTTTATGGAAGAGGTATAACTTGCCTGAACGCCATTTGCGAAAACTTTATAACCTGCCTTTTCATTGCCGTTCTTTATAAATCCGGTAACAATACCGAAATTATCGGTATTTTCAAGCCCTTCAACATATAAAATCGCTATATCGCCAAAGCTGTTGCCGGAAATGGCGGTTATCAGCTGACCTTGCAATAGTTTTGTCGCTGTAATACTGTCAAAGCTTAAAAGGTCACAGGTTGCCACAGCAGCGTTTTTGTCTGATGTACGCTGAATGATTGCGGCGTCCTTTAATACATATTTTCCGTTTATTGTGCGGTTTTGACGGTCTATTATGCCTTCATAGTCATCTGCCGAATCAAAGGAAACCTTTTGCAAATTGGCAACTCCGTTTTTATATTTTATGGAAACAAAATTGCCTATGCTGTCCTTATACAGTCTGTTTGTGGCTATCGTATGCTCCTCGCCGTCCGCCATGAAAAGAGTTGCGGTAAATTCGGTATTACCCTTATTTTCGCCCTCTGTAGCGGTGCGGGATTCGCTTTTTAATATCACTCCGTAAACGGAATAATCAAAGCCTGAGGCATTGTCGGTAACGAATGCGATTTTGTCATTTTTGCCTAAAAGAAGGGTTATCCTGTCGCCTATTTCAAAGGCATTTGCAGAGGCATTTAACCTATCTGTTGCCGCACTGTAACCTATCTCATAGGTCTTTCCGCCTACAGAAATGCTTTCAACATATGCCTTGCTGGGATATGCTGAATAGTACGTGCCTGTCACCTTTTTCGCATAAACGTCCATAACGTTTGTTTTGGTGTTGTAATAAACCACATCTCCTGCCTTTATATCCGAAAGAGTTGCCGATTCGCCGTTTCGGTAAACGGTGAGATTTGCGGATTTAACAGGGATGTTATCAATAAAGGCATCCGCCTCGGAATAATTCTTTGACGCTAAAATGGGGGAGATGCTTTCGGAGCTTCCGATAACCGCGATATTCCAAAGCCCGTAGCTGTTTCCGTAAAACGAAATGTCAATGCCGTTATTTATACGCTCTCTTGCTGAGGCGAGAGTGAGTTTTTCGCTGCCAAAATAAACGGTAAAGTTTTCGTCAGCGTTAAATGAGCTTTTAAGTCCGTCTGTTGTTGTATATTCTATGGTGTTGCCTGTAAGTTTATTTACCGAGCCTGAAACGGAGGCGAGATTTTCGCCTGACACATACTCACGGACCGCTGTAAGATACCCCTTTTTGTCGATTACGGCAAAGTTATAGATATCGCCGGAATTTACCGGAAGCTGTGTGCGTTTTAAGTAGCTTGAAGCGTTGTTCTGTTTTAAGTTTCCGGAAAGAATCGTAACGCTGTCGCTATCTTGATTGTTGCTAAGCACAAGGGAGTCCTTTAAAACGGTATATCCCGTTGTTTCAAGATATGTGTCGGCAGACAAAGACGCCGACGGCTTGGCAAAAATCGCCCTGTCAACCAAAACTGCGGCTGTACCGCGTGTTACAGGCGTATCAGCCGATAAATCCATACCGCTGAAAAGTCCTAAAGAGTTTGCCGCAGACATATAGTTATTCGGCCAGAAATAGCCGACTTCGTCCTCGTTATATCCGAGCGTACGCAGAAGGATTGTTACGGCTTCCGCAACGGTTATAGTGTTATTTGGACGAAAACTTCCGTCGGCATAACCTGAAAGAATGTCACGGCTGACCGCATACCGTATATAGTGCGTGTGCCAGCTTGCGATATCAACATCAAAAAAACCCGTAAGTCCCGCACTTGCTTTCGCTTCCGACTCCTTATCCATCATGCATACAACAATTTTCGTAAATTCGGCACGTGTGATTGAATTATCGGGGCGGAAGGACCCGTCCTCATAGCCGGACAGTATGCCGAGGTCTTGAAGTCGCATGGCAGAAACTGCATAGCTCTCATTTGAAGACACGTCGGAATATGAGGCATTTACTGCCGTCATAAAACCTGCTGAAATTGCAAAAACAATTATTAGGGATAAAAGTTTTTTCATATTTTGTAATTCCTTTCTTAGTGTAAAGTAGATTTATTCTGAACGCAGAGCATCAATAGGATGGAGCTTTGCCGCCTTTTTAGCGGGTGCTATGCCGAAGAAAACCCCGATAAAAAGCGAAAAACCGAAAGCAACCAAAATCATATTAAACTGTGCGACAAACTGTATGCTGATAAGTTTGCAGACGATACTGCCCAGAATAAACCCGACAAAAATGCCGACGACACCGCCCATTGAGCTTAAAATTGCCGATTCTACAAGAAATTGCATAAGTATATCGGTAGTTCTTGCACCTATCGCCTTTCTTATACCTATTTCACGTGTCCGCTCACTTACTGAAACGGTCATAATATTCATAATCCCTATTCCGCCGACAATCAGAGAAATTGCGGCAATACCTGCCAACATGGCTGTAAGAGTGCCCATAATCTCGTTTATGGTGTCCAGCATTTCCGCAACGCTTAAAACGCTGAAACCGCTGTCAGTACCGAGTTTTTTCGTGATATATGCTTTTATTTCCGAAACGGCGGTATCTACCGTATCTTCGCTTGTGGCGTTGAAATAAAATGTGGTTATATTTTTGTTTTTTAAAAATCTCATGGCGGTTGTATAGGGTACTGTAACGGCATTGTCGCTTGAAGATTCGGAAGAATCCCCAAGCTCTTTATATGTCCCGATTATTTTGAAAGGCATACCGTTCAGCTTTACCGTCTGACCTATGGGATTTGTGCCGCCAAAAAATTCGTTTACTATATATGAGCCGACAATGCAGACATAGGAGCGGTTTTTTACGTCAAATTCCGAGATGAACCGCCCTGTTTCAACATTTGTGTCCTTAATTTCGGCATAGGATGCGTCATATGCCGAAAACATTGTCGTTGTATTCTCATTTCCGCATTTTAAAAGCACCGAGCCCGAAATAGCGGGTGACATAGATTCAACCAAATCCCTATTTTGTTCAAGGAATTTTTCCATATCGGCAAGGCTTATCTTTCTCGTAGAACCGCCCCAGCCTCCGCGGGACATAGAAACGGTTATGTTCTTTGTGCCAAGCGAGGAAAGAGAGTCGGTTATAGACGAGGTAGCACCGTTTCCTATACCCGTCAGAATAATTACCGACGCAACGCCTATGATAATGCCAAGCATTGTAAGTGCGGAACGCCCTTTATTGCCGAGAATGCTTTTTACCGACATTTTGAAGGATTGTGAGAGCTTGGAAAAATTCATATGCCCACGCCTCCTTTGCCGTCAAAATCGGCAGTTTTGCCGTTTTCGTCATCGCCTATATCGGAGGCTTTTACATTTGAAGAGTCCGCCATATCCTTGGAATTATCAATATCGCTTGTAATTTTCCCGTCACGGATTGTTATGATCCGCTCCGCCTGTTTTGCAATGTTTAAGTCGTGCGTTATTATAACTATCGTGTTGCCGTCTTTGTGCAGGTCATGAATCATCTGCATTATTTCTGCACCGGATTTGGAGTCAAGAGCACCTGTCGGCTCATCGGCTAATATAAGCGACGGATTCCCACATAATGCCCGTGCAACCGATACTCTCTGTTGCTGACCACCCGAAAGCTCGGTAGGTTTGTGCATTGCCTTGTCCGCAAGACCTACCTTTTCAAGAGCCGCCATAGCCATTTCCTGTCTTTTTACGGCGGGTATGCCCCTATAAATGAGGGGAAGCTCAACATTTTCAAGAGCTGATAATTTGGCCAAAAGATTGTACTGCTGGAATATAAAGCCTATCTTTTTATTCCGTAAATCCGCCAACTGATTGTCGGTCATCTCACTTGCGTCAATGCCGTCAACCTCATATTTTCCGCTTGTCGCAACATCAAGACAGCCGATAATATTCATAAGCGTGGATTTTCCCGAGCCGGACGGGCCTATTACAGAAACAAATTCGTGCGGTCTTATGTGGAGGCTTACTCCGTCTAAGGCATGGACTTCGTTTTCGCCCATTTTATATATCTTTGTGATATCTTCTAATTTAATCATCAGGCTACCTCATGCCTCCGCCCATACCGCTCGGCGGACCGCCCATACTACCGTTGGGACGACTACCCATACCGCCTCCCATGCCTCCGCTCATTCCGCCCATCATACGCGAGTTTGACGTGGAGAGAGTGTTCTGGCGATAAATCTCCTGTCCTTCGTAAAGTCCGGACACCACTTCGGTATAATCCTCATTTGAAATTCCTGTTTCTATTTCAACGGTCTTGTATCCGTCGGGAGCTTCAGGCATAAAGCTTGGGATACTGCCACCGCTGTTCGAGTTATTTCCGCTGTTTTTCGGCATATCCTTGCCGTCAGGCATTTTCGGCATATCTTTGCCGTTTTTCTGCGGTTTTTCATCAGAATCTGCGGATTTTTTATCATCCTTTACGAAAACAAAGGTTTTCTTGCCTACCGTTTTAATATCCTCCGTCGGAATCAAAAGGACATTTTCCGCCGATTCGGTTATTACACTCGCGTCGATATTCATGCTCGGCCGCAAATTTCCGGGCTCGTCGATAACGACTTCGGCAGAATATGTCGTAACGCCGTTTTGTGCCGTTCCTTCAACCGAAATAGTCGTGATATATCCCAAAAATGTTTCGTCGGGAAGAGCGTCGCAAGTAATGGATACCTGCTGACCTTCCGAAACCTTGCTTACATCAAGTTCATCAATGGAAAGCTCAAATTTAAGCCTTGAAATATCCGCAACAACCATCATAACCGTTTGTGCGGTCGTCTTGTCTATTGTGTCACCGGCCTTTGATTTTTTAGTTATAACCGTACCGCTTATGGGGGAGGTTATGTTGTAATCTTCCAGGTCCTTTTCGGTTTGACGCATTGAAAGTGCCGCACTTTTATATGAAATCGTGCTGTCGGTAATTTTGTCGGTCACCGAATCACTTGTAAGCGTTGCGATAACTGTGCCCTTTGTCACATAATCGCCGTTAGCGTAATACACATTGGAGACCGTTCCGTCAGTTTCGGCATAGATTGAGGAGGATGCAAGATTTTCAATAGTTCCTCCGCCTGAGCTGATGTTTGCACCTACTGCACCGCCAACAGTCATACCCGCATAGAAACTACCGGGGTTTTTGAACTGTACCGTAACGTTATAGACGGATGTTCCGTCATTTCCCGAATTTCCTGCGGAGGAAACGTGCGTAACAGTTCCCGTTACCGAGCTCATATGCTTAGAGCTTGTTACAGTCGCCGAATCCCCGACATGAATGGAAGAAATCTGTGCAGATGTAAACGGTAGAACGACCTCCAAATTATCGGCGTCGGAAACATCGGCAATTTTTGTGCCGTTTTTAATATCCTGTCCTGCTTTTAAGGAAAATCCTGATATTGTACCGTTGTTCTTCGCCTTAATATATAGTTTATCCCGTTCTTCAAGGGCGTTTTGGTAGTTGTTTTCGCTTTGCTCCAAGGCAAGACGCTGTCTTTCTACCGTCAAATCACTGCTTGACGTATCAAAACCGTAGAGCAGGTCGCCCTCATTTACGCTGTCGCCGACATCAAACGGGCAGTAAACTATATCACCGCTGACTTTTGGGATTATCTCAAATCTCTCGTATGGCTCGACAGCGGCACTTCCCGTTATCGTTACCTGAATGTCGCCGTATGTAACGAAATCAGTTTCACGGACAGCAACGGAAGAGGAGTTTTTCTTTTTTGCCGATACCGCAATAATGCCGATTAAGAGTAATAAAATTATAATCCAAATTATAATGTTCCGTTTTGTAGGCTTAAAAAAACCTGAAATATTTTCTTTTGTAAATAATGATTTTGCCCTTTTCAAAAAAGCACCTCCCAAGCAGGTTGTTTCTGATATTCTAACATAAAATTATTTTTTTGGTATGTATAGTATGTAAATAATTTGTTAACAAAACTATTTGAGCCGTGAAATTACCGTTTTGCAAAGTAAGCCGACTATTCCGCCGACGATAAGCCCCGAAAGCAATAAAACGGGAAGATAGTAAAATGCGGAAAAAGAGCCGAGAATAATCGACGCCATAAATATTTGCCCTAAATTGTGGAATACACCACCTGCCATACTTGTCCCGATTATGCTAAGTCCGAATTTTAGTACCAAAATCATGGCAAAAAAACTCATAATACCGCCCGAAAATGAGTAAAAAAGGCTGTTAATCCCCGAAAATAAAAGAGAACAAACCAAAACCTTTATGATCAGTATAAAAAATGCGTCGCTTTTATTCATTTTTATGAGTGCAAAAAGTATTACGATATTGGAAATGCCGAGCTTTATCCCCGGAATTGCGATGGGGAGCGGAAAAAGGCTTTCGATATAGCCGAAAACAACCGCAAGAGCCGACAGAACCGCTATGTAGGTAATTCTTGCTGATTTCATCATTTCACCACCGTATCGATTTCGGATTTTTTGATAACTTCTATTACCACCTTGTTCGGAAGACATATTATCTTTTTTGAAGAGTCGTAGGCTTTGCCCTGATGCATACACAGCTTGTCGGGACATGACGCATCTTTCATATATACAGCACCGTTTTCGATAACGGCAGTATTCGTGCCGTTTATATGTATTTCGCAATTTTCAGAAAGCGGTTTTTCTGTAAAAACCTTGCCGTCAACCGTGATTCTGACGGTATTTCCGTCCTTTGCACTGTTTTTGATAATCGGGAAAGATACCGCCAAAACGAGCAGTACTGAAAGTATGAAAATAAAATCGTTCTTTTTCACGGCAGCTCCTTTCAAGTTCACAATTTTTTTACAATCAGTTCATAAGGGTGACACAATAGTATGCTATTATGTACCTGTAAGTATGAAACTTACAAAATACCTTCCCCTTAATATTCTTTAATGGAAAAAGTTGCGACGCACAACGCAGCTTTTTCTTTTATTATAGTAGTATTTTTTTGAAAATGCAATATAATAAAGGCATATTGACATAAAATGATAGATGTTATATAATATGGAAGATTATGATAGACAGAGGTAAAAGCAGTTGAAGCATAGAAGGGTAAAGAAAAAAACAAAGTTTTCGCTAAAAAAACGACTTGCCGTTTTCGGCATTTCTTTGGCGGTTTTAGTGATTGCATTTGTTTCGGTTATGTGGTTTGGCGGTCTTTTTATGACTTATGAAGAGGTAGCAGAGGAAAGCGAAAACATTACCGAAGTGGATAAGGAAACGGGCAAAATAAATATTTTGGTTGTCGGGCTGGATAATGACGGCACGAGAACCGACACAATTCTTATTGCGACATACGATATGGATAACGATGCCGTTAACATACTGTCAATACCGAGAGATACGAGGATGTACGTTGGGGGCAGATACCAGAAGATAAACTGTGCATACGCAATAAAAAAAGACGGGAAAATGAAGGGCGTTGACGGCACAATAGAAGCTGTTTCACGGCTTACGGCAATACCCATAAACTATTATGTCGAATTCACTTTTGAGGCGTTCAGGGAGATGATTGATGCTCTCGGCGGAGTTGATTATGATGTTCCGCAGAATATGAATTATGATGACCCTGTGCAAAATCTTCATATCCATCTCACAAAGGGATATCAGCACCTTGACGGCGACAAGGCGGAACAGCTTGTGAGATTCAGGAAATACCCGCTGGGCGATATCGACAGGGTAAAGGTACAGCAGAATTTCATAAAAGAACTTGCAAAGCAGAAGCTGAATGCGTCGGTTATATCAAAAATGCCCGATATTTTTAAGGTTTTGCAAAAGCATATCAAGACGAACTTCAAACCGACTGATGTAACCAAATATGCTTTTAACGTTATGGATTTATCAAGCGAGAATATACATGCCTATTCTCTGCCGGGAACTGCCGACAGCGAGAGTTACGGTGCATCCTTCTGGGTTCCCGATATGGAGGAAACAAAAAAGCTAATAGAAGAAACGTTTGGTTATGACGCATCAAAGGCAACAATTCATTCCGCTGACGGAAAGAGCATCGCAAAGGATGTTAAAATCGTCAAGAAAGAGGAAGAGCCGATCGAAGAAACGGTGACCGATACGCAAAAGACAAAAAACACCGTGACCGATAAAAAAGTCACTACTCAAAAAACACCGGAAAAGAAGGAAACAGAAAAGGAAACCACTAAGGAAACGACAGAAAAAGTTGAAACGGAAACGGCGGAAAAGCCGTCTAAATCCACTGAGATAGTAAGACCGAGTGCGAATCCTACAAAAGAATAGGAGAAAATAAAGTGAAAAGAGCAAGACCTAAGAATAACTCGAAGGCAGTAAAAAAAGCGGTGCAACCTAAGAAGGACGCCGTTTCAGAAAAGCAGTACGCATCGCAAGAGCCGTATGACAGCATCATAGACGAAATCCAAAGGGAAAGACGCGGAGAAAAGCCGACAAAAAAACCGAAAAAGAAAGGGAATTTCAAAAAGGTTTTTGTCGTGATACTTGTCCTTTTGTTTGTGTTTATCGTTTTGGCGATGGGAATGAATCTTTTTAGCGACGATGATATTTTAGCACCGCTTGAGGACGGAAAGATAAATGTGCTTTTGTTGGGTGTTGACGAATCAGGACTCCGCACCGATGCAATTATGGTGGCGTCCTATGATGTTAATGAAGGCAGGGCAAACCTGTTGTCTGTGCCGAGAGATACAAAGGTATATGTGACAAATAAGAACGCGACAAAAAAGATAAATGCTGTCCATGCAATGACGGCAGAGGGCGATAACAAGAAGATTTTGGGCGTTCAGGCGACGGCAGAGGCGGTAACCCAGCTGACAGGAATTCCGATAAATTACTATATTGAGTTCTCTTTCGTATCAATAGACCACCTTTTTGACAGCCTCGGAGGCGTAGTTTATGATGTTCCGGACGTTGAGGGTAAGGGACGGGGCATGAATTATGACGATCCTTATCAGAATTTGCATATCCATCTGTCGCCGGGAGTTCAAACCCTTTCGGGAAATCAGGTACAGCAGTTTTTAAGATACAGAAAGAGTAATTACGGCGTCGGTACGGGAAGCGATACCGACCGTGTAAAAAGACAGCAGGAGTTTTTGAAGGCGGTAGCTGAGCAAAAACTGAATCTGGGGCATATAATGAACTTTCCCGCCATATATTCACAGATTTCAAAGGAAATAAAAACCAATATATCAACGGGCGACATAGCAAAATACATACGTTACCTGAATAAAATTTCAGGCGAGAATATTAAGAGTTTCAGCTTAGCAGGTGAAAATAAGACCATTGGCGGTGCGTCATACTTTGTATGTGATTTAGCGGCGACAAAGACGCTTATAAGCGAGAATTTCGGCATAGACGGGGAAATAAGCGATAAAATCACGCTGTCGGGCAAAAATCCGCAGACGCCGTTAAAAGCAGGGAATATGACCAAAGCGGCTGCCGATTATAATGAAAAGGTAAAGGAAACGCAGGAAGCTCCGAAGGAAGAGCCGAAAACGGAGCAGAAACCGTCCGAACCGAAGGAAACACCAAAGGAAGAGCCAAAGGAAGAACCGAAAACACCTCCCGTTGAGCCTAACAAAACGCCTTTGGAGGAAATTTATAATCTTGACGAATAAAAAATATTTGTAAAAACTATTGCATTTTCCAAAATATGTGGTATAATAAGGATGCTAATAGATGTTTTCTTAGGAGTGGGCAGACGCCCACTCTTTGATTTTGGGAGGTGTTTTTTTGGCAGGAGATGCAGTAAAACTTGCATTTGAAACGGGCGACGCTGTTGCGGAAAAAATGGGAGTAACGGTAATTGATGCGGAGCTTAAAAAGGAAGCGGGAAAGCAGTATCTGAGGATTTTTATCGACAAAGACGGCGGAGTCGGCATTGACGATTGCGAAGCCTTTTCAAAAGCTTTCGAGACTGAATTTGATAAGCTGGACCCAATAAAAACGGAATATACGCTTGAAGTGTCCTCGCCGGGCTTAGAGCGAAAACTCAAAACAAAGCGTGAGTTTGACTATTTTAAGGGCAGAGAAGTTGATGTAAAGCTCTTTGCCGAAAAGGACGGACTAAAAGAATTTTGCGGAACCCTTTTGGATTTTGACGGGAAAACTGCAAAAATAGAATACCTCGGCGAAGTTATATCGGTAAACATAAAAGAGGCGGCATATATAAAGCTGCACTTTGAATTTTAGAAAGGTTGGATAGAAAAATGAACGAAGAACTTTTAAGTGCTCTTTCTGATTTATGCAAGGAAAAGGGCATAGACACGGCGGTTATTTTAGAAGCCTTGGAGGCGGCATTGGTTGCTGCGTACAAGAAGAATTTTGCGTCGGCACAGAATGTGTGTGCCGAAGTTGACAGCAAAACGGGTAAAATAAGCGTTTATGCACAGAAAACGGTTACTGAGGAAGTGGCAGACGCTCAGCTCGAAATCTCGTTAAAGGACGCACGTAAAATCAGCAAAAAGTACGAGCTTGGCGATGTGGTAAATATTGAAGTAACACCCTCTAACTTTGGCAGAATTGCGGCAATGACGGCGAAGCAGGTTATAACGCAGAGAATAAGAGAAGCTGAACGCGGAAATATTTTCAGCGAATATACACAGAAGGAAAATGACGTTTTGACGGGTAAAATCGACCGTATGGAACGCGGAAATATTTTTGTGGATATTGGAAAAGTTGAGGCGATTTTGCCTGAAAAAGAGCAGGTTGACACAGAATATTATGAGGTAGGAAGACCGATAAAATGCTATGTCAGCGAAGTCAAAAACGGAAATAAGGGAACGCAGATTGTGCTGTCAAGAACGCATCCGGGACTTGTAAAAAGGCTGTTTTTCCAGGAAGTGCCTGAAATTCAGGACGGACTTGTTGAAATCAAGTCGGTATCCCGTGAGCCCGGTTCAAGAACAAAAATTGCGGTTTATTCCGAAAATCCCGACATCGACGCTCAAGGCGCTTGTATAGGACCGAGAGGTTCAAGAGTACAGGCGGTCAGCGACGAGCTCAATTTTGAAAAGATCGATATCGTAAAATGGAGCGAGGACCCTGTAGAGTACATCTCAGCATCGCTGAGTCCATCAAAAGTGCTTACGGTTGAAGTGAACGAACAGGAGAAAAGTGCTAAGGTAACAGTTCCTGAAAGTCAGTTATCCCTTGCAATCGGAAAATCAGGTCAAAATGTAAGATTAGCAGCAAGATTGACCGGCTGGAAGATTGATATTTCGGCAGGAAAGGAATAATAAATGCATACACCTGAAAGAATGTGCGTTACTTGTAGGCAGATGAAACCCAAAAGTGAGCTTATACGCATCGTAAAAAACGGCGATACTGCCGAAATCGACATAAGCGGTAAAAAAAGTGGCAGGGGTGCATATATCTGCAAGAATGAGGAATGTGTAAAAAACGCAAAAAAACGCCGTGCAATTTCAAGACATTTTAAAACGGCAATACCGGACAGCCTGTACGACGAAATATCGGAGGCGGTGAAAGGTGAATAAGGCACTTGGAATGTTGGGACTTGCAAAACGTGCAGGGAAGGTAACGTCAGGCGAATTTTTATGCGAAAAGGCAATAAAACAAGGGCAGTCAAAACTGATAATTATTGCATCGAACATTTCGGAAAACGCAAAAAAATCGGTGATTAACACTTGTAGCCATTACGGCGTAGAATATATAGTATTTGCCGAAGATACCGAGCTTGGAAAAGCGATAGGTACGGACAGCAGAATGGTTGTTTCGGTAAATGACGATAATTTCAAGAATGCAATTTTGTCCAAAACAGAAAGGATTGATGAACAATATGGCAGATAACATTAAAATAAGCCAGATAGCAAAGGACCTGAAAGTCACAAGCAAGGATATTATAGAACGGCTTGAAGCTTTCGGCGTCACGGTAAAGGCGACATCTCCGCTTACTGAAGAGCAGTTGGGGCTTATTTTTGATATTTATACGACACTCTATGACATAGGCGATACGCCTATCATAAAGCCTCCGCTTGAAGAAATGCCGAAAGTGGCAGAGGAAGAGCCGGAAGAGGAGAAAAAGCCTGAAGAAGAGAAAAAGGCAGAGCCGAAGCCTGAGCCAAAGCCTGAGGTCAAAAAGGTTGAAAGAAGAAGACCTCAGCAAAAAACTCCTCAAAAGAGCAGGAAGATTGGTGAAAAGGTTGTTGAAATACCGCAGGATAACAAAAAGGAATATGTAATTTCTGCGGAAGATGCGAAAAAGGTACGCTATGTTGATACGAGAACATCGACGGTTGAGCTTGACAAGATTGCGTCAAGAGAGCGTCTTGAAAATTTGGTTACGGATGATGACGTTTCCAAGCTTGAGCGTGGCGGCAAAAAGCAACAATTCGGCAAAAAGCAGCAACAAAAGGAAAAGGATTTTAAGCCTAAGGAAGCTCCTAAGAAGAAGGAAAAACAGACTCCTACCGAAATAGAAATTCCGGAAATGATAACTGTTGGCGAACTTGCGTCAAAGCTTTCAAAAGGTGCGGCAGAAGTTGTTAAAAAGCTGATGATGCTGGGCGTTATGGCGACAATTACGCAGTCGATCGACTATGATACGGCAGCACTTATTGCCTCCGATTTCGGTGTTGAGGCAAAGCCTGAAATAATTATCACAAAAGAGGATATACTCTTTAAAGAGGAAGAGGATAAGCCGGAGGATTTAGTGCCGCGTCCGCCTGTTGTTGTCGTAATGGGACACGTTGACCACGGCAAAACCTCGCTTTTGGATGCGATCCGTCATACATCGGTTACCGATACTGAGGCGGGAGGCATAACACAGCACATAGGTGCATACAGCGTAAGACTCGGCGACCGTGACATAACATTTTTGGACACACCGGGACACGAGGCGTTTACAACCATGCGTGCAAGAGGTGCACAGGTTACAGATGTGGCAATCCTTGTAGTAGCCGCTGACGACGGAATTATGCCACAGACGATAGAGGCGATAAATCACGCAAAAGCGGCAAATGTCACGATAGTTGTTGCGATAAATAAGATTGATAAGGAAAATGCAAATGTTGAACGTGTAAAGCAGATGCTTGTAGAGCATGAGCTTGTGCCGGAAGAGTGGGGCGGAGACACGGTTTGTGTTGAGGTTTCCGCTAAAAATAAAACGAATATTGACGGACTTTTGGAAATGGTTCTGCTTGTTGCCGATATGAAGGAATTAAAGGCAAATCCGAACAAATCTGCAAAAGGAACGGTAATAGAATCCCGTGTAGATAAGGGTATGGGACCTGTTGCTACCGTTTTGGTTCAGGAGGGAACTTTAAATGTAGGTGACGTCGTAATCGCAGGAACGGCTGTCGGCCATGTCCGTGCAATGACAAACGATAAGGGCAGAAGAATTAAAACGGCAGGTCCTGCAACGCCTGTTGAAATTCAGGGACTTTCCGAAGCACCTATGGGCGGAGAACGCATTTTTGCGGTTAAGGACGAAAAACTTGCCCGTGATGTTGCGGAGTCGAGAAAGCATGAACAGAAGGAGAATAAATTCAGCCAGACAGTTAAGGTTTCTCTTGACAATCTGTTTGACCAGATCGACGAGGGCAATATGAAAGAGCTTGACATAATCATAAAGGCTGATGTTCAAGGCTCTGTTGAGGCTGTTAAACAATCACTTGAAAAGCTCTCAAATGATGAGGTAAGAGTACGTGCGATACACGGCGGTGTCGGTGCTATAAATGAGTCCGACGTTATGCTTGCAAATGCGTCAAATGCGATTATTGTCGGCTTTAATGTACGTCCCGATTCGGGTGCTTTGGCAGCAGCAAAATCGCAAGATGTAGATATACGTCTTTACAGCATAATCTATCAGGCGATAGAGGAAATAGAGTCGGCAATGAAAGGTATGCTTGATCCGAAATTTAAGGAGAGCATCATAGGTCATGCCGAAATCCGTCAGACATTCAAGGTTTCAGGCGTAGGCACAATCGCAGGTGCGTATGTGACCGACGGAAAGATAACGAGAAATGCCGAGATAAGATTAGTGCGTGACGGAATCGTTATTTATCAGGGCAAAATCGGCAGCCTGAAGCGGTTTAAGGACGATGCCAAAGAAGTTGCAGAAGGATTTGAATGCGGTCTCAGTATTGAAAACTTCAACGACATTAAAGAAGGCGACACAGTCGAGTGCTTCATTATGGAGGAAATCGAAAGATAGCGGAAAGGCAGATATGCTATGGCAAAAAACAGGATAAATAAAATAAATGAAGAGGTTCGTAGGGAACTTGCGTCGGTTATAAGGGAGCTTAAAGACGAAAGAATACCGCTTCTGACAAGCGTTGTTGCCGTAAATGTAACAAACGATTTAAGCTATGCGAAATGCTACATCAGCGTTATGGGCGATGATGAGGTCAAGAAAAAGGCGTTAGAGGGCTTAAAATCCGCATCCGGCTATATCAGACGCGAGATGGGCAGACGTGTTGATTTGCGTATCACACCAGAGTTTTTATTTGAGATAGACGACTCTATCGAACACGGTGCGTATATAAACAAGGTCTTGCAGGATATAATGAAAGGGCAAAATGATGAATGATGTTATTGAGCTTATTTTGAAGTCGGATACAATCAATATTATTGCCCATGAGGAAGAAGATGCGGACTCTGTCGGCAGTTGCTTTGCCATGCAGTTGGCATTAAGGCCATTGGGCAAAACGGTAAAATGCTGTTTTTCTGCACCTCTTGAAAAGCGTATAGCTTTTATGGGCGATGATTACACCGTTTTTGACGCAAATGCCGATTATACGGCAGATTTGTGTATCTGTCTTGACTGCGGAGACACAAAACGGCTCGGAAATCGCATAAAAGTGTTTGAAAGTGCGAAAAACACACTCTCAATCGACCATCACGAAACGAACACAATGTTTGCTAAAACAAACTGTGTCGATGCAGATGCGTCAGCTACAGCTGAAATTCTTTACGGATTGTTCTGTCAAATGGGCATCGGCATAGATAAGGATATCGCAAAAAATCTGTATGCGGCAATCAGTAGCGATACGGGCAGCTTCAAGTACAGCAACGTAACGCCTAAAACCATGCAAATTGCGGGAGAACTTCTTTTAACGGGCATAAATCATGCGGAAATCGCACGTAATTTGCACGATACTGACGAGCTTTGCGTAATCAGGCTGAAAGCCGAAATTATGCAGAATATCGAGGATTATTTTGACGGACAACTGACGGTGATTACGGCAGACGATACGCTATTTAAAAAGTATGATGTAACCGAAAGAGATTCGGGGGATATCGTTGATATTGCAAGAAGCGTAAAGGGCTCAAAAATAGCCGTGTCCATACGTGAAACGCAGGATAAAATCAAGGTGAGCTTCCGTTCTAACTGTGAAAAATCGGTATCAGGGATTGCAAAATCTTTTGGCGGCGGCGGTCATGCCAAAGCGGCAGGTGCGAAAATCACAGGCAGTACGGCAGATGAAGTAAAACAAGAGATTGTAAAAGCAGTAGGAGAGCTGTTAAATGGTTGAATATGATAAAGACGCCATAGTTTATCCCTACATAACATCATATATACGTAGCGAAATTCCTATGCGTCATGGGATTTTAAAGGAGCTTGAGGATTATGCGGAAAAGCACAGTATCCCGATAGTTCAGCCCGAAACGGCGAAGCTTTTGGAGGTTCTCACCGCCACAAAAAAACCGCAAAGGATTTTAGAAGTCGGATGTGCAATAGGATACTCCGCGATTTTAATGGCACAGTATCTTGAAAAGGGCGGAAGTATCACTACTCTTGAATGGGATGCGGATATGGCGGAAATTGCGAGAGACAATATCGAAAAAGCGGGACTTTCGGACAGTATAAAGGTTATACAAAACGATGCCAAAGAAGTGGTAAAAACTCTTACGGGCGAATATGATATAATCTTTTTGGACGGGCCTAAGGCACATTATATATATATGCTAAACGATTGCATAAGGCTTTTGAAAAAGGGCGGAATGCTTATTTCCGATAATGTTTTGTATAAGGGAATGACGGCGGACGATGAACACGTTATAAGGCGGAAAATAACCATTGTTAAGCGACTCAGACGGTTTATATCGGCACAGATGCAACGTGCTGAGCTGGAAACGGTAATTTTACCGCTTGGCGACGGCGTCACCGTTTCGGTTAAAAAGTAAGAAAAGGACAGAATTTATGGAAAAACCTGAGCTTTTAGCACCCGGCGGCAGCCTTGAAAAGCTGAAAACAGCAATACTTTACGGTGCAGATGCAGTTTATATAGGCGGTGAGGCATACAGCCTTCGTGTTGCGGCGGATAATTTTTCGGTTGAGGATATGAAAAGGGGCTTGGAATTTGCCCATAAAAGAGGGAAAAAGGTCTATCTCACCGCAAACATAATCCCACATAACCGAGATATAGCGGATTTTGAAAGGTTTATCACAGAAATCGCACCGCTCGGTTTTGATGCGGTGCTGATATCCGATCCGGGCATGTTTGAAATAACACGTGAACTTGCACCAAATCTACCCATACATATCAGCACACAGGCAAATAATGTGAACTATAAAAGTGCGTCATTTTGGTATAAGCAAGGGGCAAAACGCGTCGTTTTGGCACGTGAAATGAGCTTTAATGAGATCAAAGAGATAAGAGAAAAAACGCCGAAGGAGCTTGAACTTGAGGCGTTTGTGCACGGTGCGATGTGCGTTTCATATTCTGGGCGATGCCTTTTATCAAACTATATGACGGCACGTGACGCAAATCAGGGAGCGTGTTCGCACCCGTGCAGATGGAACTACTTTTTAGTAGAGGAAACAAGACCAAACGAGTATATGCCGATTTACGAAAATGAGCGGGGAAGCTTTATCTTTAATTCAAAAGATTTGTGTATGATAGAGCATATTCCCGAAATTATAGACAGCGGAATAACCAGCTTAAAGCTGGAAGGCAGGGTAAAAACGGCGTATTACGTGGCAACGGTTGTAAAGGCATACCGTGACGAGATAGACAGATTTTTGGATAATCCGAAAAAGTATAAATTCAATCCGGAAAGCATGGATGAACTGTTAAAAGTCAGTCACAGACCGTATTCTACGGGCTTCTATTTTGGAAAACCGGACGAAAATTCGCAGGTATATACATCAAGCTCGTATATAAGGGACTATGACTTAATAGGTATTGTGACCGATTTTGATGCAAAAACAGGGATAGCAACCGTTTCACAGCGTAACAGATTTTTTAAGGGCGATGAAATAGAGGTTTTAAGACCGGGTAAGCCGTATTTTTCGCAAAAAATCGAATTTATGCAGAATGAATCGGGAGAGGATATAGACGTGGCACGAAATGCCGAAATGACGGTAAAAATCAAGCTAAGCGATACGGCAGAAGCAGGTTCGATGCTAAGGAAACGAAAGGAATAAGAATGAAAAATATAAACGCAATCGGCGAAAGCATAAGGCGTGTAAGAAAGAAAAACGGTTTCACACAGGCACAATTCGGCGACCTTATCGACAAATCACAAAGCACGATATATGCCTACGAAAACGGCAGTGTGATTCCGAGTTTTGAGACACTTCTGAAAATCTCACAGCTTTTCGGAGTGCCTATGGGACAGCTTATGGGGATAGAATGGAATCCGCTTTCGGGAAAAGCGTTAAGAGAACTTTACGATATTTATATTAAAGAGGCAAAAGAGTATGAGTAAAAACAGCAAAAAACTGCCCGTCTTAGTCGGTGTTGCGATATGGGAGGCGTACCGGTTTTATAAAGGCAAAGGCATTTTCAATAAACTCAGATACAGACAGCAGCATGAAGCTGTTTCGAATTATCTTGAAACACATTATCCCAACGCATTTTATTCGGATATAATAGAGGTGGACGACGGATGGTCATGCATTGTGACCGATGGCGGACGGAAAATAATGCTGTACCTCACAAGAGCGGAGGACGGAACCTTTATTTTTTGGGAAAAGGAAAACTGACATATGCACAAATTTCTCTTTTTGGCGTACTGTAATAGTATAAAGCTGAAAGGAGGAATTTTAGTATGGGTTTATTAGGCGGAAATAACTGCGGAAATAACGACGGCGGTTGGATTTGGATACTTATCATAATAGTTTTTGTTTTGTGCTTGACTGACGGCAATCTTTTGGGCGGAAGTAATAACAATGGCTGTTGCGATAACTGTTGCGATAATAATTGCTGTTGCTAAAATCAATCAGCGTATGGCGTGGGAGTAAAACTTCTACGCCTCTTTTTTGTGAAAAATATTGTATTTCAGCTTGACTCGTGATATAATGTAAAAACTGATATTTTTGGGGACTGAAATTATGAAAGAAGTATTAAAGAATATACCTGAAAGGGTAGGTATTCTGTTTTTTTGGCCCATATTCGGAGCGGTTTTTTGGAGTATGGAGCTAATCGGTGCAGAAAATTACCATAATGTGTATTGCTTTTTAGACGATAAAATTCCGTTTTGCGAGTATTTTGTGATACCGTATTATTTTTGGTTCATATTTTTGATAGGTATGATGGTTTACGGGTTTTTCTGGGACGAAACGGCACTTAGAAACTATATGAAATTTACAGCAATTACATACACGGTAACGCTTTTTATATACGCAATATATCCTACCGCACAGAATTTACGCCCGATGAGCTTTGAAAATAACAACTTTTGTACGCAAATCGTAAAATTTGCATATAAAGTAGATACAAATACAAACGTATGCCCGTCAATCCATGTGCTTGGGTCGATGGCGGTATATTTTGCGACAAGAAAGAGTCGGGTGTTTGGGAAAAAGGCGTGGAGAATAACATTTTTTGCGGTTACTGTTCTTATTACGCTGTCCACTCTTTTTGTAAAACAGCACTCGGTTTTGGACGTAGTTTTTGCCGTTATTTTGGGTATAATCGCATATCCGTTCGTGTATAAGAAGGACAAAAACCCGCAAAGTGCGAAAGCGGAATATGAATACATAAACCAATGAGGGAAAGTAATGAACACTAAGGTAAAATCAACAATAATTCTTTTTATGGCACCTTTGCTGTGGGGCTTTGCATTTGTTATGCAGTGCATGGTAGATACTAACGAAATAGGAACGCTAACCTTTAATGCGGGACGCTTTTTGTTAGGTGCAATTTCGCTTTTGCCGGTTATGCTCATTTTTGAACGGGAACCGTATGACGCGGAAAAGATTAAAAAAACTGTGATTTACGGTATGGTAACGGGTATAGTTCTTTTTGTGGCATCAGAATTTCAGATGTACGGGATAAGCCTGAATAAAAGCTCAGGAAAAAGCGGGTTTTTAACGGGCCTTTACATAGTGATTGTCCCATTTTTAAATTCAGTTTTTTATAAAAAAAGAGTGGCGGTAAATGAATGGATTGCAGCATTTACGGCAATGGCAGGGCTCTTTCTCCTGAGTGCTTCAGACGGATTCGGAAATATAAATATGGGCGATGTTATGGTGTGCATTGGTGCATTTTTCTGGGCGTTACATATTTTGTTTATAGATAAGTTCGTGACGTCGGTAAGCCCTATAAAATACTCCATTGTGCAGTATATAACCTGTGCCCTCTTTAATGCTGTTTTTGCGGTGTGTGTTGAAAATATTTCGCTGACGGGAATACGTGTGACGATAGTTCCGATACTTTATACGGGTATCTTGTCAATTGGAGCGGGATATACCTTTCAGATACTCGGTCAAAGAGAAGTTAATCCGAATTTTGCGTCTATAATTCTTGCAACGGAAGGCGTCTTTGCGGCACTTTCGGGGGCATTGATATTGGGAGAAAAATTGACTGTGAGAGGATATGTTGGCTGTGTGCTGGTATTTTTAGCAACGATTTTGTCGCAGGTAAATTTAAAAAAGCAGTTTGTAGATAAAAATGCTTGACAAACCTTGAAAGCGTTGGTATAATGATAAAGTGCAATTTTCAATTTGATAAGCGGATGTGGCGGAATTGGCAGACGCGCTAGACTTAGGATCTAGTGTCTACGATGTGCAGGTTCAAGTCCTGTCATCCGCACCAAAACAGGAACGGGCGGGACTCACCCGTTCCTGTTTTTTGTACGAAAACTGCATAGCCATGTAATTTTTTCGGACTTTCGGAAGTTTTTCCGAAGGTCTTTTTTTGCTGTATGGGCATAAAATTGGTATGACAAAAATCGTCTGCTCTTTATTGACAAATTTCAGCAAAATTGTTATAATTTTATTTTAGATACTTGCAAATGCTTTATTTGGCAAGAGTCTTTTAGTTTTGTTCGGAAGAAGGAATACGTAAATGGATAACAATATTGATCCAGCAAATAGATATGATGAGTTTATAGTAAACAATCGAAAAAGGGTGAATTACTATCTGAATATGGTTATGTGGATATTCGCCGCGGCGGGACCGGCCATATATGCCGGAGTCGCAATGTCAGTCGGATTTGCTGCTCATAGGGCTAACCCTAAAGCGTCAATAGACGACCTTGAGTTTTTGGCTGACAAGGATATGTATGCGGAAAAAGAAAGGTATTATAAGGAAAACGGCATAGAAAGAAGAAAGTAAACGGCTAAAAAAGTGTACTTTTGGTAGCACACACCTTGTAACGTAGTACCTATGGAATAACTTTTGTATATCAAGCAAAAGTTATTCCTTTTTTTACGTGCAAACCACATAGTTATTCGCTTTTTAAAATATTTCAACTCTCTGCTGTGGGCATGTTAATAGCTTTTTCGCCTAATACTACTATTTCTATTTTTATAGATTATACTCGGCAATGCAATGACGCTTTTCAAGAGCTCGATCAGATAAAAGAATTTTCACAGACTACTTGACAAATACCCCATAGGGGTATATAATATGAATATAAATACCAACACGGTATATGAAAGGCGTGTTATATATGATTGCTAAGAAGTCCTGCTACCCATCTGAACAAAAAGATGAAGCAAGTTGCTGTGAACGTAAGAAAAAACGCAATGAAGCGGAGTTCAAGTCGCTGATGAATCGGCTTAAAAGAATAGAGGGGCAGGTAAGAGGCGTTGAAAGGATGCTTGAAAACGATGCATATTGTCCTGATATTTTAACACAGGTATCGGCTATAAACAGTGCTTTAAACAGTTTCAACAAGGCACTTCTTGCCTCGCATATGAAAAGCTGTGTAATAAATGACATTCGTGCAGGAAAAGATGAAGTTATAGATGAACTTGTAACTACTTTGCAGAAGATTATGAAATAATCAGAGAGGAGCCATAATGGAACAATATAATATTACCGGAATGAGCTGTGCTGCATGTAGCTCAAGAGTTGAAAAAGCAGTTTCAGCCGTTCCGGGAGTTAAAACCTGTGCTGTCAGCCTACTTACAAATTCAATGGGTGTTGAGGGTACTGCGTCGGAAACAGATATAATCCAAGCGGTTGAAAATGCGGGTTACGGTGCTTCGAAAAAAGGTGCGTCAGCGAATAGAACAGTATCGGAAGATGATGTGTTAAAGGACACCGAAACGCCAAAGTTAAGAAAGCGTCTCCTTCGCTCTCTTGTAGTTCTGTTAGTGCTTATGTATTTTTCAATGGGACATATGATGTGGGACTTTCCTGCACCTAAAGCCTTTGATAATTACGTATTCCTTGGCGTGTTTGAAATGCTCCTTGCTATCGTCATTATGATGATAAACGCGAAATTCTTTACAAACGGCTTTAAATCTCTTTTTAGAGGTCATACCAATATGGATACGCTCGTCGCACTCGGTTCAAGTGCTTCATTCGGTTATTCATTAGCCGAACTGTTCATAATGATACTTGCACAGGGCAGTGGCGAACATGAAATTGTTATGAAATACGGAATGAATCTGTATTTTGAATCCGCAGCGATGATACCTACGCTTATCACAGTAGGGAAAATGCTTGAATCCATGTCAAAGGGACGGACTACCGATGCCTTAAAAGGCCTTATGAAACTCGCACCGAAAACGGCAATTCTTTATCGGGACGGTGAGGAATGCGAGGTCGGCATCGAAGATGTCAAAGAGGGCGATATATTCGCGGTAAAACCGGGCGATAGCATTCCTGTTGACGGGGTAGTGGTATATGGTTCATCTTCTGTAGATGAATCTGCTCTCACAGGTGAAAGCATACCTGTTGACAAGGAAGAAGGCGATCTTGTTTCGGCAGCGACGATAAATAAATCGGGATATATCCGTTGCCGTGCCACAAGAGTCGGTGAAGATACCACGCTTTCTCAGATAATAAAAACCGTATCGGATGCTGCGGCTACAAAAGCTCCTATTGCACGAATAGCCGATAAAGTATCCGGGATATTTGTTCCTGCTGTTATAGTAATAGCTTTATTAACACTTGTCGGTTGGTTGATTGTAGGCAAAGAGTTTAGCTTTGCCATTGCAAGAGCCATATCCGTGCTCGTCATCAGCTGCCCCTGTGCACTTGGACTTGCCACTCCCGTGGCGATAATGGTCGGAAGCGGTGTGGGAGCGAAAAACGGCATTCTCTATAAAACAGCTGCCTCTCTTGAAGCTGTCGGCAGAGCAAATATAGTCGCACTTGATAAGACCGGAACTATAACCGAGGGCAAACCCGATGTTACGGATATAATACCTTTCAGTATTCCTGAAAATGAACTGCTCACATACGCCTCGGCTCTTGAAATTAAAAGCGAACACCCTCTGGCAAAAGCGGTCATCGCAAAGGCTATAGGTATAAATATTCCCGAAGTCAAGGACTTCAAAGCACTTGCAGGAAACGGACTTTCGGCTGTGTACGGGGACGAATTGCTTGAAGGAGGAAGCTATAAGTATATATCGCAAAAGTATGACATTCCCGCAGAATATGTTGCAAAAGTTACAGAGCTTTCCGATAAAGGAAAAACACCTCTGCTGTTTGCAAAAGGCGGTAGTTTTATAGGCGTTATAGCTGTCGCAGACACAATCAAAAACGATTCGTCAGCGGCTATAAAAGAGCTTAAAGGCATGGGTATAAACGTATTTATGGTCACGGGCGACAATGAACGAACAGCCAAAGCAATAGGCAGACAGGCAGACGTTGACGAGGTGATAGCGGGAGTTCTTCCTGACGGCAAATCGAAGAAAATATCCGAGCTGAAAACTCAAGGCAAGGTCATCATGGTCGGCGACGGAATACACGACGCTCCCGCACTGACTGTGGCGGATACAGGCGTAGCCATAGGTGCAGGTGCGGATGTTGCGATAGATGCCGCCGATATTGTTGTTATGAAGAATAGGCTGACGGATGTTTCCGCTGCGATACGTCTCAGCCGAGCGACTATCAAAAATATCCACGAAAATCTTTTCTGGGCGTTTATATACAACGCCGTGTGCATACCTCTTGCAATAGGGCTGTACGGCATTGAAATGAAACCTGCATACGGTGCGGCGGCTATGGCAATGTCCAGCTTCTGCGTATGTATGAATGCCCTGAGATTGAACTTAGTTAAGATACATGACGCAAGTCATGATAAGAAAATTAAAAACAAAACGGAGGAAAGAACTATGACAAAGACATTAAAAATTGAAGGTATGATGTGTGAGCATTGTGAGGCAAGAGTCAAAAAAACTCTTGAAGCGATTGACGGTATTGAGAGTGCAACTCCCGACCATAATTCAAATTCTGCGGTTATCACGCTCAGCAAGGATGTTCCCCTTGAGGTAATCAAAGCCGATATTGAAGCGCAGGGCTACACTTTTGTCGGAATGTGATATAGGCACAAGGGAAGCCGTAAATGAATAAGAAAGATTAGTTTCTTTTAAGAAACTAACTCGTATGTATCATGAAAACTATAAAAAAATTGTATGTGGAACTGACTTCATTATGCAACTTGAACTGTCGTATGTGCTTTCGCAATAATTGGTTTGACGAAGAATATTCGCTTATGGGGCAAAAAACAGCAGAAAATGTAACCAAACTGCTGAAATCAGGAGTGGCTGACGAGGTGTTTTTCGGCGGAATGGGCGAACCGCTTTTATATAGCGGAATATACGATATGATTTCTATCGCATCAAGAAACGGAATAAAATCCGAAGTTATCACGAATGCGACAATGTTAGACGCCGGAGTTTCGGAAAAACTTGTAAAAAGCGGAATAGACACCGTTTGGATATCCATGGACGGTTTTTCAAAAGAAGAATATGAAAAAGTGCGTAGAGGGAGTCTGTTCAGCAGAATAATTGCAAATATTGAGGCGTTTAACCGCATACGGCAAAACACAAAATTGGGCATTACTTTTGTGATGATGAAGGAAAATATTTCGGAGCTTGATAAGATAAATGAATTTGCCGATAAGTATGAGGTCGATTTTATCAATTTAAGCCATGTCATTCCTTGTAATGAATTGTCGGAAAGCGATTCGATATACGCTTTGCCGTATCGCATAGGCAAAATGCATCGGTTTGACAAAAACGAAGTAAATGAGAAAAAACTTGACTACTGTCCGTTTGTTGAGGATGATGTCTGCTTTATTCGGCATGACGGCGAGGTCTTCCCGTGTATGCAGCTGTTGCATAATTCCTACACATACTTGTACACAGAAAGAAGAAAAAGTTATGCATACTCATTCGGTAATATAAATCGTGATGATTTCCGGCAAATATATGATGGTGATAAATATTCGGAGTTTAGGGGAAGAGTTAAAAAATTTGAATTTCCTTGCTGCACAGTCTGTCTTGGGTGCGAGGACAGAAAAGAGAATTTGAAGGATTGTATGTATAACGATTCACCGACCTGCGGTGCGTGTTTGTGGGCACAGGGCTTGATCAGATGCCCTTAAACAATTTTGTAAAGGCGGAAATACGTGAAATAGTAAAGATCCACCCGCATAGCGGGTGGCTTTTCTTTTTCGGGCATAGCCGTTGAAGGATATAAAAGATTAAGAGTCAGAGGTACTTTTTAGCATATATCGATTAAAAAATACGAGCAAAAAAAGGGCAAAATGCCCTTTTTTTCGTCAAGGTCTGAATTTTAAATAACATTATTTGTAACAACATTATTCAGACCGTTTTCTCTCGAAACGGATATCGGTTTAAAATCCTTGTTTTTTGTGATAACATTTGTTATTGTGGAATTCGTCAAATATCCCGCAACGTTTATCGAACGTCCGTTTTTCGCACAAATGACATTTGAAACTGCAACATCATGTATGCAGTCCGGCAGATTTTTCCCGTATTCGCCGTCCCATTCTCCGAAAAGCAGTGTTCCGAAGTGATATCGGTCATCGCATAGGTCAACAATGCTGTCGATAACGACATTGTAAATGTCTGTTTCCGCCGCAAGTAACCGTACAATCCAGCAAAGCGAAGTCTTTGCATGAATATTTTTTATAATTATGTCATGGATATCGCTTTCCCGTTTCGACCAATCGCTACCCATAACGTGAGTGCTTCTCATACTTCCGCCCTTGAAATTGTTATTGTCCTTTATCGCAGTCAGAGCGACAACATCATCTCCCGTAATACCTGTGATATCGGATATAATTATGTCGCGACAGCCGTTTCTTATGTCGATGCCGTCCTGATTTTCGATATTATGCGTAAATCCGTCAATCGTTTTTGTCATATCGGCACAAAACTCAATATTCTTGATTCTGCCGTTTGTTCCTGCTTCTATTGAAATGTTCCAGCCGTGTGAACGGACCATTTTGATATTCTCTATTGAAAAATTGTCAACACTCGCAAAAAGAATGCCGATGTTTCTCCAATCCCCATACTGAGATTCGCTTTCCTTACCTGCATCAGTGCCGTAGCTGTAGCCGTGAATGTCCATAAATTCGAGTTTTCCGCTCTCTCGCCTCTCGTGCGGAATCCAATCCGCTACCTTGATGGCGTCCTCTTCAAAATGCGGGGCAGGATTTTTGAGGATTTTTGAGCCGTCGCCTGTGGCACGTGGATGGTCTGCACCTTCTAAAATAGCTGTGCCTTCGCCCTTTATATGCACATTTTTGATTTTTTGAGGTTCATCTATTCCTATTCCGCAGTTATTTGTCCTGAAAAAGTTGTCCCGACATTTGTCCGACAATTTTATTTTGCAGCCTCTTATAATGATTGTTGTATCTTCGGGAATAAGAATTGCCCTGTCAATAAGCCACGGCGTCCCGTCCTTTTTTGGCTCTATTACGACAATATTATCCGCTTCCTTTGCGGAAACGGTGTTTTCTATAATCTCAATATCGCTACTGCCTGAAAAATTATTTGTATATACCATTTTTTTACTCCTTGCTCTACGTTCCTTTTATGTCTCACAGATTTAGAATACGCATTTCATTCTATAACTTTTTTATAGGATTGTCAACAGAATACGGCACAAAAGACAAAAAAGTGCTATTTTGTGCATTTACACCTTGCAACATAGCACTTTTTGTGTTCACTCTTCACTATGCACGTGGATTTTTTATTCTCGGCATAATTCAAATCTTATTTTTTTGCCGACGGATTCTTGTTTTTGTATTTTAAGTCCGTTAAAATCAAATTCGGCATGGATTTCTTGCGGCAGTTCGATTTCATATACAAATCCGTCTCCCAGCTTTTTCCAGGAAATCGAGATTTTCCCTTTATCTGTTTCATACCATCCGTCAGCTGAAGTTATTTTACCGCTACTGTCGAGGTATGGTTTTATTTTCACTTTATCAAATCCTGCAGTGTCTTCGGAAACTGTAACTCCGAGGCAGTATTCATACATCCATTCAACGCATGAGCCCAGAGAATAGTGGTTAAATGAATTCATGCCCTTTAAATTTTCTTTTGAATTGCTGTCCCAATGTTCCCAAATCGTAGTCGCACCGGAGATTACGGAATAGCCCCAACCGGGGAAGGTTTTCTGTGTTAAAATGTCATATGCGATATCCTGCAATCCAAGGTCGCATAAAGCGGGAAGTAAAAATCTGATTCCTAAAAAACCGCAGGACAGATGCCCGTTATTTTCAGCTATTCTTCGCGATAAATTCTCTTTTGCTTCGCATTTTTCTATCAAGCCGGATTTATACGCCAACACATAGGCAGACTGTGTATCAGAAATCAGTCTGCCGTCCTTTAAATACTTATTTCTGAACGCACATTTTATATTTTCAAAAAGTGTTTTATACTTATCCTTTTCACAATCGGAAATAATATCGCAAAGCCTGTATGCGATGTAGGCGGCTCTTGCATAATAGACGTTTGCCACAAGCGATTTATCTGTTTCCTCACCGACAGAAAGCCAATCGCCATAGGAATCCTTGCCGTCTCTTAAAAATCCCAAGCTATCCGCCTCATAATAATCCAATAATCTTTTAACAGACGGCAGGTTGTCGATAATAATCTGCTTATCTCCGTACATCATATAATGGTTATAGGTTATTTCCGCACCTGCCTCGCTCCATCCGCCACAGGCATTTCTGCCACTGTAGGTATAGTAGGCCACCCTTGGTAGCGGTGCTATGGCAGGTATCGCACCGTTTCCGAGCTGTGCGTCCCTGATATCCGACAGATATTTATTATAGTAATCTTTTCCGTAAATATTGAACATTGCACTGCGGCAAAAAATCTGTGCGTCGCCCGTCCAGCCCAAACGCTCATCTCTTTGCGGACAATCGGTTGGAACGCTGAAAAGGTTTCCGCGAAGACTCCAAATCGCATTCCGGAAAATCTTATTGACGATTTCGTCTGAACAGCTGAAACTGCCGATTTTGCGGAGGTCTGTATGCATGGCTTCGGCGGTCACTTTCAAAATCCTGACCTCGCCAACTAAACTTATTTCGGCAAACTGAAACCCGTGATATGTGAACAGCGGTCTGAAAACCTCTCCCTTGCTATCGCCCGACAAAATGTAAGTATCCTCAGCCTCAGCTTTACGCAGATTATCGGTATAGACTTTGCCATTATCCATAATTTCGCCGTGCCGTATAACGATTTTTGCACCTCTTTTGCCTATGACCTTAAGACGCAAAACACCTGCGATATTTTGCCCGACATCGTAAATCACGGTATTATCCGTTTCGGATATTTTTGATGGCAAAAAGGTGTGCGTTACCCTGACGGGCGGGATAATAACCTTGTCAAGATACAAATTTCTTGAAAATTTGAATTTTGCCTCCTCGGCATAACGCCAATCAGAATCGTCATATCCGAATACGGAAAAATCACCGAGACTTTCCCTTGCATCAACATATTCGCCCATATAAATGTCGCTTCTTTGTATTTCGCCCTTTGACGCTTTCCAGGTTGTGTCTGTCGGTATTATTTCATATGTGCCGTCAGCATATGTAATTCTGATTTCGGCGGAAAACTCTATTCTGTCATTCCAGCAATTTCTTTTGAAAGTGTAATTTGAACCGATATGGCCTATTGCCCAACCATCGCCCAAAACAACGCCTATGGCATTGTTTTCCTTTAACATATTTGATATGTCATAGGTGATAAGCGGGAGTTTTTTGGAATAATCAACCCAGCCGGGAGAGAGATAGTCGTCTGAAACTTCCGAGCCGTTAAGGTAAACCTTGAATACTCCCAACGCGGAAATCAGCAAATCTGCCGATTTTACGGCTTTTTTCGGGGAAAACTCTTTCCTGAAATAAGGTGACGGATTTCCGTATTTATCGTTTGCGGTTTTATATTCGCCGGTAGAAAATGTAATCCATGCGGAATTCAATAACATTTTTTTATCCTCTTTTCATTTTAACGGATGGCTTAATTATATCATGAAACCGCTTCGATGTATAGTCTTTTTTGAAATTGATTTATATATTGATTTTTGTCATTTTTTTTGGTATAATGTAACGGAAAATCTACTTGGCAAAGCAAAATTTAGAGGTGTTTTAAATGAATATACACGAAATAAAAAAAATGGCGTCCGAAAAAATCGCAAAAACGGCATCCTGTTTAAAGGATGCACTTCCATACACAACGCAGGACGGAAAATATGACGATTTGTCAGAAAGAAGAGCACATTGGTGGACGAACTCCTTTTGGGCGGGGATTCTTTGGCAGATGTATGACGTGACCAGCGATAAAACTTATGCGGATTATGCTGTAGGCTGTGAGAAAAAGCTTGAAAAAGTGTTATATGAATACAAGAGGGACGACCATGATTTAGGCTTTTTGTGGCTTTTGACGGGAGTGGAGCATTTTAGGCATTTTAAAGATGAAAAAGCCAAGAATGATACGCTTTTAGCCGCAAGTATATTAGCGTCACGGTATGACCTTACGGCAAAGGTTATAAGGGCGTGGAACGGAGAAAAATTCAAGGGACTTGCAATCATAGACTGCATGATGAATTTGCCCCTGCTATATTGGGCAAGTGAACAGGAAGACGATGCCCGTTTTAAAAAGATTGCCATGTCTCATGCAGACAGCGTTATACAAAACTTTGTGCGTGAGGACGGAAGCGTGTGCCACATCGTAAGGTTTGATACCGAAACAGGAGAAAAACTTGAGGATTTGGGAGGTCAGGGCTATAAGCAAGGTTCGTCCTGGACAAGAGGACAAGGCTGGGCGATTTACGGCTTTATCCAAAGCTATCAATGGACAAAAGAGCAACGGTATTTAGATACGGCAAAAAAAGTTGCCGACTATTTCATTGGCGAGGCAAAAAAGAATAACTATATAATAAAGTGCGATTTTTGCCAACCGGAAGGTGACAATTTGTATGATTCAAGTGCTGCGGCTGTGGCAAGTTGCGGTATGATTGAAATATACAAAGAAACCGGTGACGAAAGGTATTTAAAAGAGGCGAAAAAGCTGATTTTAGCGACTTCCGAGAACTTCTGCCCATGGGATGACAAAGAGGATATGGCACTTGTCAATTTTGGCAGTGAGAGCTTTGAAAAGCATGAACATTTAGCCCTGATTTACGGAGATTATTATTTCTTCCGTGCAGTTTGTGAGTTTGATGAAATCTTGAAATAATCAAAATATTTATACAAAAGAGGCAAAAAAATGATAGGAAAACTTATAAAGGAAGACTTAATAAAGGAATATCCGTTTAGAACAGAGTTACACGCACATTCATTTCCGGCAAGTGGGTGCAGTGAAGTAAGTCCGGAACAGCTTGTGAAAACCTATGTAGAACTTGGGTATAATTCGCTGGTGCTGACAAACCACTTTATCTACAATTACCGCCGTTTAGAGAACTTCGAGGAAAACGGCATTGAGCTTTGGTACGACGATTATGAAAAGACAAAAGCTTACGGCGATGAATACGGCTTAAATGTGATATTGGGCGTAGAGATACGTTTTACCGAAAGTATAAACGATTATCTGATTTACGGAATAAACAAGCAAATGCTCAGAGAAATTTATGGATATTTGCCGTTTGGCGTGGAGAATTTCAGAAAAAAATACAAAATGCCTGACAGTGTATTTATACAGGCACATCCGTTCCGTGATAATTGTAACCCGATAAGCCCTGAATTATTGGACGGAATAGAAACACTGAATCTGCATCAGGGACATAATTCAAGAATTGCCATAGCAACGGAATACGCAAAAGAGAATAATTTAAAAATAGTAAGTGCAGGTACTGATTTTCATCATTTGGGCATAAAACATGAAGGTGCTGCCGCATTACGCTCAAAAGAAGAGGTAACGGATTCTTTTCAACTTGCAAAAATTCTCAAAAGTGAGGATTATTTATTAGAAATAGGAGGCAATGCCATAGTATTACCATGATGGAATGTTTAAAACTTGCAAAAATGATAGAAGAATGTGAAAATATCGTATTTTTTGGCGGTGCGGGTGTTTCGACTGAAAGCGGTGTCAAGGATTATCGGAGTAGCGACGGGCTTTATAATACCGTAAAAGATTACGGGGTATCGCCTGAGGTGATTTTAAGTCATAGCTTTTTCTTTGAAAAACCTGATATTTTTTATGATTTTTACAGGAAATACTTTATTGCAAATGTAGAGCCTAATAAAGCACATAAGGCACTTTCCGAGCTTGAAAAAATGGGGAAGCTAAAGGCTGTAATTACGCAGAATATTGACGGATTGCACCAATTAGCCGGAAGTGAAGATGTAATCGAGCTTCACGGAACGGCTAAGGAGTTTTATTGCAGTCAGTGCGGTAAAATGTCTGATAATGAAAAGATGATTGGAGAAATTAAGGCGGGAAAAATCCCAAAATGTGAGCATTGTGGCGGTATAATGAAACCAAAGGTTGTATTATACGAAGAACCGCTGTATGAAGGCGTTGCGGAGAAAGCTGTTTCATATATTGAAAATGCGGATATGCTCATAGTAGGGGGCACATCTCTTGCCGTATATCCTGCCGCATCATTTGTAAGATATTTTGGCGGGAGATATACTGTAATAATAAACAAGTCGGAAACGGGATATGACGATAAGGCGAATTTGGTCATACGGAATAACATCGGCGAAGTTTTCGACGCGGTTATGAAGGAATTGAGGGGATAAGAATGGATTTTGCAAAGCTTATGCACGAAAATATATGGTTTGGCAGGGCTTTATATTCTTTGATTGCCATTGTTTTGGCAATAGCTATTTACCGAATATTTACAAGGTTAGTCTTTGAAAAGATTTCTGCCGGTAACAAATTTTTCAGTAGCAAGAAATATTATACTTATACTAAATTATTGAGAAGTATAAACAGGTACTTGTTCATTATAATACTTATTTTTGTGCTTCTTAAGATAAACGGCGTAAATATTACTTCTATCGTGACCGGCGTAGGAGTGTTGGGCATAGTATTCGGTTTTGCGATTCAGGACGCACTAAAAGATGTTATTAAAGGCTTTGACATTATAACCGATTCCTATTATCATGTGGGAGATGTTATAAAATTTGAAAACTATACCGGCGTTGTTTTGGCTATCGGACTTAAAACAACGAGAATAGAAGATATTTATCAAAAGAACATTGTTTCGATTTCCAACAGAAATATTGAAAAAGTTGAGATTGTATCGCATATGATAAATATAGATTTACCGCTCCCGTATGATTTGAAGCTGAGCGATGCGAAGGAAACAATCGACTATATTGTGGAAAATATAGAAAAGCTTGAAAAGGTGGAAAAGGTTGAGTTTCGCGGGGTTAATGATTTTGCCGATTCAAGCATAAAATATCATATTAAGGTCTATTGTCCGCCAATAGACAGACTTCAAATAAGAAGAGATGCACTTACCTGCATTTTGGACTGCTTGGAAAAGAAAGATATACATATCCCGTTCAATCAGCTCGATGTCCATCAAAAATAGCAGGTAAAAAATTGCGTCTGCACAAAAATTTCCAAATGCAAAATTTCAAAAATTGCATAAAATGACACCTTTTGCAGAAAATAAGTAGGCAAATTAAAAAAAGCAAAAGGAGTTTTATAAATGAAAGCAACAGGAATTGTAAGACGTATAGACGATTTGGGAAGGGTAGTAATCCCGAAGGAAATCCGCCGCACAATGCGAATCCGCGAGGGCGACCCGCTTGAAATCTATACTGAAAAAGACGGGGAGGTTATCTTTAAAAAGTACTCGCCCATAGGTGAGCTGGGCGATTTTGCGATAACCTATGCCGAAACCTTGAACAAAACAACAGGCGTTCCCACGTTGATAACCGACCGCGACAACATCATAGCCGTTTCGGGCGTGTCTAAAAAGGATTTTATGGAAAAAAGGGTTAGCTCCGACATAGAAAACCTTATGAGCGAAAAGGAATCCTTTAAGTCGCAGGGGACAAATCAAGGTGTTTCGATAGCCGAAGGCGTGGATAATTGCAGTGCAGGAGTTGTTGTACCGATTGTCTCGGAAGGTGACACGATAGGCTCGGTTATATTTGTTATGAAAGACAGCCAAAACCCAACCGAAACAGAAGTTAAACTTGCAGAAGCCGCAGCCGGTTTTTTAGGTAAGCATATGGAAGGCTAAAAAATCTTTCCTCGAAAGAGGAAAGATTTTTTTAGTAGTAACTATTGTATTTTGCTGGTAAACGCAACGGCTTTGCCTAAAATGCGTATGTGACTCAGCTGTTCACCGTCAAAAACCATCGGCTGATATTTGGGATTTTCCGCCTGTAAAATAACACGCTGATTTTCGGGATAATAATAAAATCTTTTTAATGTCACCTCATCATCATTTACGATAACTACTGCGATTTCCCCGTTTTCTACCATACTTTGCTCACGCACGAAAACGGTGTCGCCGTCAAGAATCCGAGCATTTATCATACTGTCACCCTGTGCGGTGACGCAAAAATCTGCATTTATATCGCCTGACGCCTCTACAACGGTTTCATAATCCTGTTCGCACATAATAGGCTCTCCACACGCAATTTTTCCGAGCATGGGGAAGCTTTTTTTGTGGATTTTGCCTATCCCGAACCGTTCAAAATCAAGAGAGGATACTCCTACCGAATACCCCTTTAAATAATCTATCGTAACGCCAAAATGTCCTGCAATCCGCTTTAAAAGGTCGTCGGAATGCGGACTTCTTTTATTCTGCTCATACATACCGACAGCACTTTTAGATATCCCTAAAATGTCTGCAAGTTCGGCTTGTGAAAGCTTTTCCTGCTTTCTTAGATCTTTTAGTATGTCACCAAACATATTTTTACTCCTTTTTATTTTTTTCAACAAATTTCAACAATAATTTTATACACGAAACGTGGTTTTGTCAATACATTTACGAAAATTTTTAAAAAATTTTGTTAAAAACCCACAAATCGTGTTAAAAATACTTGACAAATCACACAAAATGTGGTTTATTATAATAACAAATCACAAAATGTGGACTTAGTGCGGACGGAAAATTTAACAGCAAAGGAGGTACAAAAAATGAACGAATATGCGGAAATTATGCGTATGGAGCGGTCACGGACGATGAACTACGGCGATGATTACGGTGAAGAAACGGAAATAAAATGTCCTGTATGCGACAGCAGCGAATGGGATTTTTTGTTGAAGGATTGCCACGGAGACGTCATCGGATGCGAGGAATGTGTAAGTAAAATCTATTATGACGAGCTTTTTTAAAGGAGTTAAAAATGACAAAAAACGATTTAAAACAGGTTTATTATTTGGACAAGGAAATAGAATCGTGGATTGACGATATGACGTATGTAAAGGACGGTGCAAGAAAAAAGCAGATAGAAAAACGGCTTTCAGAGCTCAAGGAAAAGAGGCAGGAGGTTGTAAATTTCATTTTGTCGATTGAGGACCCGCAGATAAGACTTATCGTAAAGCTAAGGTGTTTCAATCTTTTAAGCTGGAATGCGGTTGCGGACAGGATTGGCGGGATGAATTCGGAGTACACCGTAAAGAAAAGATTTTACAGATTTTTAGAAAAAGCAGGGGCATAGAAATCTGTCCCATATGTCCCGAAGAATTATGGTAATATAAAATAAATTTTGAGGGAAAGTCTTACTATTTAGACAGCGAAAGGATTAACAATGGCAAAAACAGATTTTTGGCTTACACGGAGCGGACTTTTGCTTATTGCTTCGTGGAGGAGGAGCGGAGTAAGTGTAAGCAAAATTGCGGAAAAAATCGGGATTTCCGCAAAAGGATTAGAGCGTCTTTCTAAAAAGAATAAGATGCTTTCGGAGGCACTTATGTATGACAGAGAGCAGACAGACGCTATGGTAGAGGAGGCACTTCTTAAAAAGGCACTCGGATTTTTCGTTTCGGAGGAAAAACGTGTGTTAAAAGCGAACGGTCAGGAGGAAGTGACTACTGTTTCAAAAGAAGTCCCGCCGGACGTTTCGGCAGCGTCGGTGTGGCTCAAAAACAGATGCCCGGACAGATGGCGTGATAAACCGAGTGAAAGTGATAAGGAGCTTATGAAACACTTGGAGGAAATTATGGGAGGCATTGATGCTGAGGCTGACCGATAAACAAAAAGAGTTCTGGAAAAATGCGACGCATAGGTGGAACATTAAGGAAGGTGCAACGAGAAGCGGAAAAACATACCTTGATTACTTCCTTATCCCAAAACGCATTTTAAACTGCAAGGGCGAGGGACTTATCGTGCTTTTGGGAAACACAAAAGGCACACTTTCAAGAAACATTTTAGAGCCCATGCAGTCGATATGGGGCGATAGGCTTGTCGGGAATATAGGCAGTGACAATACGGTAATGCTGTTCGGCAAAAAGTGCCATGCCTTAGGTGCGGACAGAATTACGCAGGTTTCAAAACTGCAAGGTGCGGGAATCGAATATTGTTACGGCGATGAAATTACGACCTGGAACGAGGATGTTTTTTCAATGCTGAAATCACGGCTTGATAAGCCGAATTCCGTTTTTGACGGCACTTGCAATCCTGACAGCCCGAACCATTGGTTTTTAAAGTTTTTGGAGAGCGACGCGGACATTTTCAGGCAACATTATACGATTTACGATAATCCCATGTTACCCGAAAACTTTATTAAAAACCTGGAATGTGAATATCGCGGAACGGTGTATTTTGAGCGGTTCATACTCGGAAAATGGGCTTTGGCTGAGGGACTTATTTATCCTATGTTTTCTGAAGCAAGGCATATTTCCTCCGATATACCGGATTGTAGGGAATATTACATATCCATAGATTACGGAACGCTTAATCCGTGCAGTATGGGGCTTTGGTGCGTTAACGGCAAACAAGCCTTCCGCATACGCGAGTTTTACCACGACGGCAGGAAAAGCGGACGGCAGATGACCGATGAGGAATACTATAAAGAGCTTGTAAAACTTGCCGACGACTTGCCCGTGTGCTATGTAATAATCGATCCCTCAGCCGCAAGTTTTATTGAAACTGTACGCCGTCACGGTAGGTTTACCGTAAAAAAGGCAAGAAATGACGTGCTTGACGGCATACGGTTTACTGCGGGGCTTTTGTCTGAGGACAGAATCAAAATCCACCCTGTCTGCAAAAGCATAATAGCAGAGTTCACATCGTACAGGTGGGACAGTGAATCGGATACTGACCGTCCGATTAAGCAAAACGATCACGCAATGGACGATTTGCGGTACTTTTGCTATACCATACTAAAAAGGATATGGTAAAAAACCAAATAAAAGAGGTGATAAGTATTTTCAGCTTAAAAAACTATCTTTCATCGCAGGGCGTTATAAAGAGCGATTTGATGACCGCATCAATAGAGCTTTGGGAGAGGCTTTATAAGGGCGAGAGCAGACTCCAACTTGCAGCTTCCGTTGCCTCAGAAACGGCACGACTTGCAACGCTTGAAATGAAATCGGAGATTTCTGGCTCAAAAAGGGCCGATTTTTTAAACCGATTTTATAAAGACGCCTTAAAAGGTATGCGTGTTACCGCAGAACTTGCCGCAGCTTTGGGCGGTGTAGTATTAAAACCGTATGTGGCAGATGGAAAGATACTGATAAGCCGTATTTCGCCGCAAAATTTTGTGCCGATAGAATTTGATGAAACAGGCACAATTACCGACGCAGTCTTTTTGGACAGATTTTCTTCGGGAAAGAGCGTTTTCACAAGAATAGAACGGCACAGCTTTGAAAACGGGCAGTATGTAATCCGAAACAGTGCCTTTGTTTCAGGCTCAGAAAATGATTTGGGCAAGAGCATAAATTTGTCCGATACGGAATTTTGGCATAATATTGAGCCATATGTGGTTTGCGAGGGAGTACAAAAACCGCTGTTTGCGTATATAAAGATGCCTATGGCGAACAGCATCGATGTAACGTCGCCACTCGGAGTTTCCGTTTATTCCAAGGTCGTACCGCTTATCGCTGATGCGGAAAAGCAGTATGAACGCTTGATGTGGGAATTTGAGAGCGGAGAAAGAGCATTATATGTTGATGAATCGGCAATCCGCAGTGATAAAAACGGCGAGAAAAATCTTCCGGATAAGCGTCTTTATAGAATGTTGAATTCAGGTAATGACGCACTTTTTGAGGACTGGACACCGACGCTACGCAGTAAAGAAATAAAAGAAGGGCTAAATGAAATTCTGCGTCGGATAGAGTTTGGTACGGGACTTGCGTACGGCACACTTTCCGATATCCAGAATATCGACAGAACAGCGGAGGAATTCCGTGCCTCAAAACAGCGTAGCTATACGCACATCTGCGATATTCAGGCAGAACTTAGAAAAGGACTTTCCGACCTTGTTTATGCAATGGATACTCTGGCGGATTTGTATTCGCTGACGCCTTGCGGAAAGTT
>JAFSSG010000024.1 GCA_017451145.1 Clostridia bacterium | reverse complement strand
GTCACGCAGTCCTTTTTCTACAGCCGGGAAGTAGTTCTTCGGCACACTTCCGCCGAATACCTTTTCTTCAAAGGTCATTTCCTCTGTAACGCCGGGTTCAAATTCAATCCAAACATGGCCGTACTGACCGTGTCCGCCCGATTGTTTCTTATGCTTTCCTTCAACCTTGACTTTTGAACGGATTGTTTCTCTATAAGGTACTGTCGGTGCGTTCAGCTTTACCTCAACGCCGTATTTTGCACTCAGCTTATTGACTAAAACATCAATATGTTGGTCTCCCTGACCGTTTATAAGCGTTTCTTTCGTTTCGGCATTATTGCTTATATTAAAGGTCAAATCTTCTTCTGCAAGTTTTGAAAGTCCGGAAACAATCTTTTCCTCGTCGCCCTTTTTAACAGCCTCAACAGCCATGGAAAGTGTCGGGAGCGGGAATTCTATACCGGTAAGTATTATATTCTTGCCCTCATCGCAAAGAGTATCGCCCGTTGCGGTCTTTTCAAGCTTAGTGATTACGCCGATATCACCCGCATTTACAGCTTTTACCACTGTCTGCTTCTTTCCGCATATATTGTAGAGCTTTCCAATACGCTCTTTTTCGCCTTTATTTGCATTAAAGAGTGTACTATCCGCTTTTACGCTACCTGAATAAACCCTGAAAAATGACATTTTTCCTACATACGGGTCGGCAACGGTTTTAAATACTATTGCAGACGTTGTATCCTTTACATCCTGAACTACTTCGCAAGGCTCACCCGATACCGCATTATGTGCAACTTCGGTAATCTCATCAGGTGCCGGAAGATATTTTGATATACCGTCCATAAGGCTTCTTACGCCGATATTTGTAGCACCCGAACCGCAGTAAACAGGATAAATTTCGCCGTCTTTAACGCCCTTTCTGATGGCTTTTTTGATTTCGTCAAAGGTGAATTCCTCGCCGTTAAAGTACTTATTCATAAGTGCTTCGTCAGTTTCGGCAATCGCTTCCATAATCATATCGCGAAGTGGCGAAATAGTTTCCGCCATACCTTCGGGAACGGGGATATCAACCCTATCCTGTCCCTCATAGCGACGTGCCGTCATATCAACTATATCGACAAATCCTTTGAATTCTTCGCCCTCTTTAATTGGGTAAACAAAAGGCGTAATCGCTTTTCCGAATTTTTCCTTCATTTCTTCAAGAGTCTTCTGATAATTTGCTCTTTGGTCATCAATTTTATTAACAAAGAACATAATCGGTGAACCTTTTTGTTTAGCAAATTTGAATGCCTGTTCTGTTCCTACCGACACTCCGCTTCTGCCACTAAGTACAATTAGTGCGGAGTCTGCCGCTCTCATACCTTCTTTTACCTCACCTACAAAGTCAAAGTAGCCCGGAGTATCAAGAATATTAAGCTTATTCTCTTTCCATTCTATCGGCTCGACTGTTGTCGAAATTGACATTTGTCTTTTAACCTCTTCGGGTTCAAAATCGGAAACGAGCGTTCCGTCCATACTCTTTCCCAAGCGGTTTATCGCTCCGCTGTTAAACAGCATAGCCTCAACAAGCGAACTTTTTCCGCATTTTCCGTGTCCCATCACAGCAATGTTTCTTATGTTTTCCATCTTGTAATCGCCCATAACAATCTCCATTCCGCCGTTTTAAACGGCAAATTTTAGTCTTATATTTTGTCGCCGATATATATCGGCAATATTTATAATGATTGCATTATGTCCAAACAATGATGCGGTTTTGATTATCCTTCAATCAATCTCTTGGTGTCAAGCGCTATCATAAGCTCTTCGTTTGTAGGTATTACCAATGTGCGTACCTTTGCATCATCAGCCGAAACATCTCTTTTTATGCCACGCACATTATTTTTCTCCTTATCGAGCTTAATTCCCATAAATTCAAGTCCGTCTGTAATTGCCAAGCGGTATGCCGCATCATTTTCGCCTATTCCACCGGTAAATACTACCGCATCAATTCCGCCCATAGCCGCAGCGTAAGCCGCAATAAGCTTTTTAACGCTGTAATAGAACATATTTACCGCCAAATTTGCCCTTTCATTGCCGTTATTAGCCGCATCAGTGAGGTCTCTGAAATCGCTTGAAAATCCTGAAACACCCAAAACGCCCGACTTTTTATTGAGCATTGAATCCACTTCCGACGCCGTCATTCCGCAGTTATTTATAAGATATGTTACGACAGCAGGATCGATTGAGCCGCTTCTTGTGCCCATAACAACGCCGTCAAGGGGTGTAAAGCCCATTGATGTATCTACGCATTTGCCGTTTTTTACAGCAGAAACTGACGAGCCGTTACCTAAATGACAGGTTACGAGCTTTAAATCCTTTCTTCCCATCATTTCTTCCGCTTCTTTTGAAACGAATTTATGACTTGTTCCGTGGAAACCGTATTTTCTTATCTTTTCCTTTTCATAAAGTTCATAAGGTATTGCATACATATATGCTTCCTTTGGCATCGTCTGATGAAAAGCAGTATCGAAAACAGCTACCTGCGGAACATTTGGCATAAGTGCCTTACAAGCCTCATATCCCACGATATTTGCAGGATTGTGAAGCGGTGCAAGTGGAATACAATCCTTTATTGCCTTTAAAACATCGTCTGTTATTATGCAGGAATCCGCAAAGTTTTCACCGCCATGCACCATCCTGTGTCCTACACCGTTGATTTCATCCATAGACGCAATTACTCCGCAGTCCTTGCTGATCAGTGCATCGATAACCATCTTGATTGCATCGCTGTGGTCTTTCATCGGTTGTTCAAAAACCGTCTCAGTGCCCTTTATTAAGTTTTTGTGCTTCAGCTTTGAGCCTTCTATACCGATTCTTTCGCAAAGACCTTTTGCGATTACCTCACTGTTTTCCATATTTATAAGCTGATATTTCAGCGAGGAGCTACCTGCGTTTATTACTAATATTTTCATATTTTTTACCTCTCTATTTATTTGCTTGTGCCTGAACACATGTTATCGCAACAACACCTACTATATCCTCTGCCGAGCAACCTCTGGAGAGGTCGTTTATAGGCATTGCTATACCCTGTGTTATAGGTCCGTACGCTTCGGCTTTTGCAAGTCTTTGAACAAGCTTATAACCGATATTTCCTGCGTCTAAATCCGGGAAAACAAGAACGTTTGCCTTTCCCGCAACGGACGAGTCTGCCGCCTTTGATGCCGCAACGCACGGCACAATTGCCGCGTCAAGCTGTAATTCTCCGTCCAATTTAACATTCGGGAACTGTTCTTTTGCAATTCTTGTAGCCTCTAAAACTTTATCAACATCTGCATGTTTTGCACTTCCTTTAGTGGAATGTGACAGCATAGCAACGTATGCCTCTTTTTCTGCCAAAAGCTCAAAGGATTCAGCCGAACAACCTGCAATAGCTGCAAGTTTTTCAGGAGTAGGATTCTGCTCCAAACCGCTGTCGGCAAAAATGAATGTTCCGTTTGCCCCGTATTCGCAGTCCGGTACTACCATAAGGAAGAATGCCGAAACAAGTGCAACACCCGGTTTTGTCTTGATTATCTGCAAACTCGGGCGGAGGGTGTTTGCCGTTGAGTGACACGCACCGGATACTACGCCGTCAGCATCTCCCGCTTTTACCATAAGACAAGCATAGTACATATAGTCACCAAGTGCCTGAGCTTTTGCGTCTTCATAGGTAAGCCCCTTTGATTTTCTAAGCTCTACGAAAAGGTTTAAATACTCTTCCGTTTTTTCATATGTGAATGGATTTACGATTTTTGCTTTTGATATATCGAGCCCCTTTGAATTCTCTTCAATTTCCTCAGGAGTTCCTATGATAATAAGATTCGCAATATCCTCCTTTAAAATCTGTTCTGCTGCCAAAAATGTACGTCTGTCCATAGATTCAGGAAGTACAATCGTCTTTTTATCGCTTTTTGCCCGTTCCTTAATTCTTTCCAAAAATTTACTCATTTTGTCTGTCTCCTTTTGTATATAGATTATCAAGAGTATTATACAGCAATTAACATAATTTTACAAGTATGTTACAATAATTTCTTAAAAATATACTAAAAATATATTGAATATTTATGTGAATTGCTATATAATATAATAAAATTTCGGGGGTGAAAAATAATGAAAGTTCTTGTTACCGGCGGTGCCGGATATATCGGCTCTCATACTTGCGTTGAGCTTTTGAACAGCGGATATGATATCGTTGTTTTGGATAACTTGGATAACTCCAGCGAGAAGTCATTGGAACGTGTAAAGGAGCTTACGGGCAAAGATTTTCCGTTTTACAAGGTTGACCTTTTGGATTATGCGGAAACGGAAAAGGTTTTTAAGGAGCATAAATTCGATTCGGTCATTCATTTTGCGGGACTTAAAGCCGTAGGCGAATCAACTCAGCTTCCGCTCAAATACTATCACAATAATATAACAGGCACGTTGAATCTTGTTGACATAATGCAAAAATACGGCGTTTTCAACATAGTTTTTTCATCATCTGCGACCGTATATGGTATGCCAAAAACCGTGCCCATTACCGAAGATTTTCCGACATCTACGACCAATCCGTACGGCTCTACAAAGCTTATGATAGAACGGATTCTGAGCGATGTGTATAATGCCGAAAACCGTTGGTCCGTAACGCTTTTGCGTTACTTTAATCCGATAGGTGCTCATAAGAGCGGAAAAATTGGCGAAGATCCGAAAGGAATACCTAATAATCTGCTTCCCTATGTTGCACAGGTTGCAGTAGGAAAGCTTGACAAAATCCACGTTTTCGGTAACGATTACAATACTGTTGACGGAACGGGAGTCAGAGATTACATTCACGTTGTCGATTTGGCTTTGGGACATTTAAAAGCTCTTGAGAAAAAGACGGGAGAACAAGGCGTACATATCTATAATTTGGGTACGGGACACGGATATTCCGTTTTAGAGATTATAAAAGCCTTTGAAAAGGCTTGTAAAAAAGAGCTTCCGTATCAGATTGACCCACGCAGACCGGGAGATATTGCAGAGTGTTTTGCCAATCCCGAAAAGGCAAAGCGTGAGCTTGGTTGGGTAGCAACACGCGGTATTGAAGAAATGTGCGAGGATTTATGGCGTTGGCAGTCGCAAAATCCTAACGGCTTTTCGGATTAAAAAAGGACACATATGTGTCCTTTTTTAGCTTTTTGATTTTGGTTTAAATATGAGCGACGCTAAAAATCCGAAAACCACCGCCGCACAAAGCCCTGCCGCTCCTGCCGTAAATCCGCCTGTAAAAATCCCCAAAAATCCGTTTTCCGAAACGGCTTTTTCCGCTCCTTTACAAAGGTTATATCCAAACCCCGTTAGCGGCACAGTTGCTCCGGCTCCGGCATAATCTACAAGAGGCTCATATATGCCGAAAAGCTGTAAAATCACTCCTGCCGTAACAAAGCTGACCAGAATTTTTGCCGGTGTCAGCCTTGTTTTATCTATCAGGATTTGTCCGACGACGCATATAAGTCCGCCTACCACAAATGCTTTTACATATTCCATAAAATCACCTCAAAAAGTTTTCAATATCGGCAGAAATCACAAGTGCGTGTGCTATTGCAGGAATTGATTCGCCTTGCAGAAGCGATGTCGGGTTCATTAAAGCTCCTGTTGCCGCAACTATCATACGCTTTATATTACCGCCTTTCAGTTCTTTAAAAATATGTCCGCAAAAAACACTGCCACAGCAGCCACAGCCGGAGCCCCCTGCATGAACATCCTGATTTTTGGCGTCGAAAATCATTTTTCCGCAATCGTTATGTTTCGGGTATATGTTATATCCGTCCTTATCCAGCATATCACAAAGAATATCAGAGCCGACATGTCCTAAGTCGCCTGTTAAAATCAGGTCATAATCTTCGGGTTTTGTGCCTGTTTCAGAGAAAAGTGCCAAAAGGGTGTTGTGTGCCGCAGGTGCCATTGCCGCTCCCATATTGCTGACATCATTGATGCCCATATCTATCACCTTCCCTACTGTCGCTCCCAGAATATACGGTCCGCTCCCCTCGTTTTTAATGAACGCCGCTCCCGAACCCGTTACTGTCCATTGTGCCGTAGGCGTACGTTGACCTCCGTATTCGAGCGGAAAACGGTACTGTTTTTCCGCAGAACAAAAATGGCTTGATGTAACGCATATCGCATTACTTGCCATACCGCCCGAAATCAACATTGACGCTATCATCATACTCTCCGCCATTGTTGAACAAGCACCATACAGTCCCAAAAACGGTATGTCAAAATCACGTACCGCATAATGCGTACCAACGCATTGATTTAAGAGGTCACCGGCTAAAATCAAATCGACCTCCTGCTCGGTAACTTTTGCTTTTTCCATAACCCGTTTTGCCGTCATCTTTTGGAGCTTACTCTCCGCTTTTTCCCAGCTATCCTCGCCGTAATAGTCATCATCTAAAACAGTATCGAATTTCGAGGAAAGCGGTCCTTCGCCCTCTTTTTTACCTACTGTTGACGCAGTTTCAAAAATTGACGGAGAATTATCAAAAATTACTGTTTGCCTACCCTTTCGCATTTTATCACTCCTTTTTTTTATTTTTCCGCCAAAAAATGTTTTTATACAAAAAAACAGACGCCAAAAGCGTCTGTTCTTGCTTTAATTTTAGTCAACAATAAATTTCTTTATATCTTTTACAAATTTATCGCAGTCATCGGAATGTACCTCTGCTTTTATCGGCTTTGATAAATCAAGACTGAAAATACCCATAATTGATTTTGCGTCAACAACATATCTGCCTGATGTCAAGTCGATTTCAAAGTCATATTTTGTCACGATGTTTACAAATTCCTTAACATCGTTTATGCAATTTAGTGAAAGATTAAAAGTTTTCATAATTATTCCTCCGTTTCTTTCTTTTATACCATTATGATACATCTTTTTTTGAAAATAGTCAATGGGGTATTGCAGTTTTTAGGCAAATTTTGTATAATAGGCATAATATTATCTTTATTTTAAGGTTTTTTTTGAGGAAAATTATGAAAAAGGTTGCATTTTACACCCTTGGTTGCAAGGTAAATCAATATGAAACGGAAGCTATGACGGAGCTTTTTGAAAAAAACGGCTATACTGTTTGTGATTTTGAAGACTGTGCCGACATTTATGTTATAAATACCTGCACAGTCACAAGCATGAGCGACAGGAAGTCACGCCAAATCATCCGACGTGCCAAAAAGATGAATGAAAATGCGTATATAATCGTAACAGGTTGTTATGCACAGGTCGCACATGACGAGGTGGCGAAAATAGAGGGTGTAAATCTTGTTTTGGGGGCAAAAGAACGCGATAAAATCGTCACATTTGCCGACGAATATTTTGAAGAACAGCTTATTTTAAAAAGTAGCGACATTTCCCGTACGCACACTTTTGAGCCACTCACAATCGGCGAATTTAAAAGCCGTACAAGAGCATATATAAAGGTACAGGAAGGCTGTAACCAATTCTGTTCCTACTGCATAATTCCCTATGCGAGAGGCCCTATAAGAAGCCGTGATTTAGATGATGTCATAAAAGAAACCGAACGACTTGCATCTGCAGGATTTACCGAAGTTACATATGTCGGCATACACATAGCCTCATACGGACTTGACAAAAAGGGCTATGACCTTGCGGATTTACTGTGTGCCGCCGATAGAATTGACGGCATAAAGCGTATCCGTTTAAGTTCCATTGAGCCTATGACGCTAAATGCTGATTTTATCAATAAAATCAGCACTGTCAAAAAGCTTTGTCATCATTTTCACTTGTCGCTGCAAAGCGGTTGCGACGAGACTTTAAAGCGTATGAACCGCAAATATACGACAGATGATTACTACAACATCGTTTTGGGACTAAGGGAGCATTTCTCCGATGTTGCAATAACCACCGATATTATGGTTGGCTTCCCCGCCGAAACAGACGAGGAATTTTCAAAAACCTGCGAGTTTTTGAAAAAGGTTTCATTTTCTTCTGCACACATTTTTCAGTATTCACGAAGAAAAGGCACACCTGCCGATACTTTTGAGGGGCAAATACCAAGCGAAACGAAAGCAAAAAGAAGCAAAATCGTAAAGGAAATTACCGACAAAACACGGTTTGAATTTATGGAAAGATTTGCAGGATGCGATTCTGAGGTTTTATTTGAACAGCGTGTCGGCGAATATTTTGAGGGAAAAACAGGAAATTATATGAATGTCTTGGTGAAAACCGATGCCGACCTTTCGGGGCAATATAAAACTGTCCGATTAGAACGCATTAAAAGCGGCTCATTTATCGGAAAAATGATTTAAAAAACAGGAGCATAGCTCCTGTTTTTTAAATGCTGTCTTTATAAAACGCCATATATGCCTTATATGCCATATAGATATCGCCCTTTGCCGTTACCTCAAACGGTGAGTGCATTGAAAGTACCGGCACACCGCAATCGATAACATTCATATTAAGGTTTGCGACATATTTTGCGATTGTTCCTCCACCGCCTTTATCGACCTTGCCAAGTTCACAGCTCTGCCAGATTACACCGTTTTTATTCATTATTTCGAGTATATCGTGCAGGAATTCGCTCGACGCATCGGAAGAACCCGATTTTCCACCGGCTCCCGTATATTTCATAATGGCAATTCCTTTTCCCGCAAATGCGGAATTCTGCTTTTCAAACGCTCCCTCATAATTCGGATCAAATGCCGCACTTACATCGCTCGACATACAAGCGGAATTTCTTATGACCTTGTTATACTTTATCATATCGCAGCTGCCCGTAAGCTTTTGGATAAGCTCTGCAACCGCCATATCAAAGAATTTTGACAGCATTCCCGTATTACCCTCAGAGCCTATTTCCTCCTTGTCAACGAGCAAACAAACTGCTGTTTTTTGTGGGGTTTCTATATCGAAAATGCTTTTAAGTGCCGTAAAAGCACAAACTCTGTCGTCTTGACCGTAACTGCCGACAAAACTCATATCAAGTCCGACATTTTTCGCCTTAAAGCTCGGCACAATTTCAAGCTCTGCGGACAAAAAGCTCTCCTCTGTTATACCATACGCGATATTCAAAATGTTCAAAACATTCATTTTGACGCTTTGCTCTATCTCACAGTCATTTACGCCCATACCGCCGACCAAAAGATTTAACGATTCACCCTCAATCGCCTCGGACAGCTTTTTAGACATCTGTTCACGTGCCAGATGCGGCAATAGGTCGGTAATGCAGAATACGGGATCGTTTTCCGCTTCGCCTATGCAAATCTCCACCTGCTCACCGTCTTTTGTATAGCAGACGCCGTGAATTGCAAGAGGAATTGCGGTCCACTGGTATTTTTTAATTCCTCCGTAATAATGAGTTTTCAAAAGTGCCTGTTCATTTGATTCGTACAGAGGATTTTGCTTTAAATCAAGCCTTGGCGAGTCTATGTGTGCACCGACAACATTTATGCCCTTTTCTATATCTTCGCTGCCTAAGACCGCCAACATAAGATTTTTCTTTCTGTTTACGAAATAAACCTTATCCCCCGCCTTTAAGCTTTCCATATCCGAAAACTTTTTAAATCCGTGTTCTTCCGCCATTTTTACTGCTTCTTTAACGCATTCACGTTCGGTTTTTCCCTTATCCAAAAATGCCATATACTCATCGCAAAAATTCAGCATTTCCCGTCTTTGCTCGGCAGGGATATTTGAATAAACATTTTTCGTCTTGTATTTTAGTTTTTCAAGTTTTTCTTTACTTGTCATATCAATCTCTCCTTTAACCACTTAATTATAGTTTTATTTTCAATTTTTGTCAATTATTTTCAAAAATTATTGATAAATACTAAAAAATATGTTATACTTAGTGCGTTATGAAAATTTATGAAGAAAACAGAGATGTTATATTGGAAAATATCCCCGATTTTGACCTATCTCATACATTTGACTGCGGACAATGTTTCCGCTGGGATTATGAAAACTGCGGATTTTCGGGCGTTGCTATGGGGCATTATCTGCACATCTTGCAAAAGGATAACAAAATCATCTTTAAAGATACGAGCCTTGAAACCTTTAATTCGGTTTGGCGGGATTATTTTGATTTGGACCGTGATTACTCTGCCATAAAAGCAAAGCTTTCAGGTGACAGCGTTTTGAAAAATGCAATCGAATTCGGGGGCGGAATAAGAATTTTGAATCAAGACGCCTTTGAGTGCCTTATTTCCTTTATAATTTCGGCAAGTAATAACATACCGAGAATAAAAAAAATAGTCGGTCTTTTATGCCAAAATTTTGGTGAAAAAATCATATCCGGCGGTAATACATATTTTGCATTTCCTACTGCGGAAAGAGTTGCATCGCTTTCTTTAGCGGATTTGCAGGTCATTAAGGCAGGATTTCGGGATAAGTACATTTTATCAGCCGCAAAGGCGGTAACAAGCGGTCAGATAGACCTTGACTCGCTAAAAAAAGCGTCATTTGAATATGCGAAATCACAGCTTTTACGGCTTTCGGGCGTTGGCGAAAAGGTCGCCTCCTGCATACTTTTATTCGGGCTTCAGAAAAACGAGGGGTTTCCCGTTGACGTTTGGGTAAAGCGGATTATGGAATACTGTTATTTTGATGAGCCGCAAACAAAAGAGGCAATTTCAGAATTTGCCAAGCAAAAATTTGGCGATTTGGGCGGATTTGCCCAGCAATACCTATTCTATTGGGCGAGAGAAAATAAGATTGGAATTTAGATATGATAAGGGAATTTAAAAAATCTATCGGATACATCTGTCCGCAATGTTCGGCAATAACAATAGAGGACATAAACCTATTCGATTTTTCAGGAAGTAATATAACCGAATTGTCATGCTCCGACAAGCTTTGCGGACACAAGCCCGTTTTGCTGTCGGCAAAAAAGGACAAGTACGCAATATCGGTGCATTGCCCTATTTGCGAGGAAAAACACCTTTATAACATACGCAAAATAACCTTTTGGCACAATGATTTTTTCATTTTGCATTGTCCCGAATCGGGATTCGGGGTTTTATTCATCGGTGATGAAAAAAGGATTCGCAAGGAAATAGCCGAGCAGGAAAAGATGATAAATGAGATTGAAGAGGATTTCACTGTCGGCGAAGAGCTTTCCATAATATTTGAGGCTGTTGAGCATATAAATGCTCTCGCTAAAAATGACAATATTTACTGCTCATGCGGAAGCCGAAATATTGCCATAGAAATAGATAATGACAAAATAACGCTCTTTTGTCGCGACTGCAATGTAAAAAGAGAGATAAAAACAGACAAAGAATCGCTTACGGATTTGCTAAAATTAAGCACTATCGTGCTTTAACAATATTAAAAGGAGGAATTTTAAATGTTGGTATCAGCAACAGAAATGTTAAAAAAGGCGGTGGCAGGAAAATATGCCGTAGGTCAATTTAACATCAATAATTTGGAATGGACAAAAGCCGTTCTCCAAACTGCACAGGAAAATAATTCACCCGTAATTTTAGGTGTTTCAGAGGGTGCGGGAAAATATATGACAGGATTTAAAACCGTTTCCGCAATGGTTACGGCTATGGTCGAATCCTTAGGAATTACCGTTCCCGTAGCTCTGCATCTTGACCACGGTACTTATGAGGGTGCATATAAATGTATAGAAGCAGGTTTTTCTTCAATTATGTTTGACGGCTCACACTACCCTATCGAAGAAAATATAGCAAAAACAAAAGAATTGGTAGATGTATGCCACAAAAAAGGCATTTCCATTGAAGCCGAAGTCGGTTCTATCGGTGGCGAAGAAGACGGCGTAATCGGTGGAGGCGAAGTTGCGGATCCTGCAGAGTGCAAGATGATTGCCGATTTGGGCATTGACTTTTTGGCAGCAGGTATCGGAAATATTCACGGAAAATACCCTGATAATTGGCAGGGACTTAACTTTGACGTTCTTGCACAGATTAAAGAAAAAATCGGTGACCTTCCGCTTGTTCTCCACGGCGGTACGGGAATTCCTGCTGATATGATTAAAAAGGCAATTTCCTTAGGTGTTGCAAAAATCAATGTTAACACAGAATGTCAGCTCTATTTCCAAGAGGCTACAAGAAAGTACATAGAAGAAGGTAAAGACCTTGTCGGCAAGGGATTTGACCCGAGAAAGCTGTTAGCACCCGGCTTTGAAAGCATAAAGACAATCGTTAAAGAGAAGATGGAGCTTTTCGGCTCAATAGACAAGGCATAAAGACAAATACATTTTAAAACTGACTATTTTCGGAATAGTCAGTTTTTTTTATCCATATTATTATATGGGTGATAAGATGAATTTCAGGAGGATTTTTTTCTTTTTTATAATTTTTGTTTTCTTGCTTTTTTATACAACTAAAATGTCGGAAGTTTTACCTGTTTTTAATCAGGGAAACGGCATAAAATTGCCCGTTTTGATGTACCACAGCGTCACCGACGACGCTTCAAAAACAGGAAAATATGTTATAACAAAAACTCAATTTGAAGAGGATATAAAGTATTTAAAGAAAAAAGGCTACAACACGGTTTCGGCAAAACAGCTGATAAAATATGTGTATTTGGGTGAGGACTTGCCTGAAAATCCTATTGTTTTAAGCTTTGACGACGGTATGTATAACAACAAGGAATATGTACTCCCGATACTTGAAAAATACGATTACTGTGCCGTTTTTTCGATAGTTGGCAGTTATGCGGATGAATATACGGAAAATAACATAGTAAATCCCGATTATAGCTATTTAAGGTGGCAGGATATTGTCGAGCTTTCAGACAATCCGCGTATAGAGTTTGGAAACCACTCATATGCGTTCCACTCTATTTCCCGTGAG
>JAFSSG010000023.1 GCA_017451145.1 Clostridia bacterium | reverse complement strand
TCATCGCCCCAATTTGCTCCTACTACTGCTTTTACCATGTCTTTACTCCTATCTGTTTAAGAAAGTTTTCGTCCCATCAAAACGCCCATTACCGACGCCATCATAAGTCCTCTTGTCCAACCGCTCGAATCACCCAAACAGTGAAGTCCTTTAATGCTGGTATTAAAATCTGTGTCCATCTTCACACGGTTTGAGTAGAATTTAAGCTCGGGCGAGTACAAAAGCGTTTCATATGATGCAAAGCCCGGTACAACTAAATCTACCGCCTTTATGAAGTTTATAATATTCATCATTGAACGGTACGGAAGTGCCGCCGTGATATCTCCCGCAACCGCATCGGGAAGCGTCGGCTTTAAATTGCTCTGTGCAAGTTCTTTAGGCCATGTGCGTTTCCCACAAAGGATATCGCCGAAACGCTGTACTAAAATATGCCCGTTTGCCAACATATTTGTAAGCTCACCGATTTTTTGTGCATACGCAATCGGCTGATTAAAGGGCGTTGAAAAATTGTGTGAACACAAAATCGCAACATTGGTATTGCTCGATTTCTTTTCCTTATATGAATGCCCGTTTACGACAGCCAAGTTATTATCGTAATTTTCCTGACTTACAAATCCGCCGGGGTTCTGGCAAAAAGTCCTTACTTTATTCTTGAAAGGCTCCGGCCAACCGATGAGCTTTGACTCATACAAGACCTCGTTCACACGCTCCATTATCTCGTTCCGCACTTCGACACGGACACCTATATCGACAGTTCCCGGCTCATGTGCTATGTTATGCTCACTGCAAATATGCTCAAGCCATTCAGCACCACGCCTACCCGTTGCAACAACGGTATGTTCAGCAAATATGCTTATGTCCTCTTTGCCGTCCGTGACATATGCACCTTTACACACATCGCCGTCTAAAATAAGGTTAGTGCATTCATAGCCGAAAAGGATTTCTACGCCGTTATCCTGCAAGTATTTTTCTATTGCAAGATACAGATTCTGTGCCTTTTCCGTGCCTAAATGGCGGATGGGGCAATCGACAAGCTTTAATCCTGCCTTTATCGCATTTTTTCTTATTTCCTTTACCGCCTCGGAATTGTTTATGCCCTCAACCTTTGTATCTGCACCGAATTCCAAGTATATTTTGTCGGTATATTCTATTGTTTCACGTGCCAAATCCTCACCAATCAAAAGGGGCAAATCGCCTCCTACATCGGGCGAAAGCGAAAGCTTTCCGTCGGAAAATGCACCTGCACCGGAAAAGCCCGTTGTTATATGGCAATAGGGCCTACAGTTCATACATTTGTGAGTTTTCGATTTTGGACAGCTCCTGTTTTCAATGCTCTGGCCCTTTTCAACAATGACAATACTGCTTTTTGAGCCGTTTCTCAGCATTTCAAGTGCGGTAAAAATACCCGCAGGACCTGCACCTATAATTAAAATATCTTTTTCCATAAAAATCTCCTGTGCTACCGCTCTTCCCTGAAATACGGAAGTCCAAGACTCTGCGGCGGCTGATTTTCCTTTTTGTTTCTTACGCTCGTGAGTATTAAAACAAGCATAGTTACCACATAAGGAAGCATTTCAAATAGTTTTTTTGCACTGACCGTTATGTTTGGAATATATGTCGGGATTACATAAAGACCGCCGAACAGAATTGAGCCTAAAATGCTTATTCCCGGTTTCCATGTTGCGAATATTACCAAAGCGATCGACAGCCAACCTCTGTCGCCGAATGCGTTATTTGACCATACACCGTTTGCATAGTCCATTACATAATAAAGTCCGCCGAGTCCTGCTATCGCACTGCCGATGCAGGTTGCCAAATACTTATATTTTGTTACGTTTATACCTGCTGCATCTGCCGTTTGCGGACTTTCGCCAACTGCTCTTAAATGCAGTCCTGCACGGGTTTTATTCAAAAAGTACGATGCCAAAAGGGCTATTATTATTGCAAGATAAGCCAAAAATCCGTAGGATAGGAATACTTGTCCGAACCAACCCGCTTTATTTGCAAACGGGAGCATGGTTTTAAATGCCCTACTTGTAGCGGACAGAGAAATTGACGGCACATCACTGCCTGTAATGGTAATAAGTGAGCCTCCGAAAAAGTTACCTATTCCGATACCAAAGGTAGTAAGTGCAAGACCTGTAACGTTTTGATTTGCACGGAGTGTGACCGTTAAGAAGCAGTATATAAGTCCCATAAGCGACGCACCTATAATACAGCACAAAAATGAAATCAAAACTGCCAAAAACGGATTTATCGCCTGTGCACCTACCGACTGCTCATACAGAAACGCACCTGCAACACCGCTTATTGCACCCACGTACATTATTCCCGGAATACCGAGATTTAAGTGTCCTGATTTTTCTGTCAGGATTTCGCCCGTTGAGCCGTAAAGTAGAGGAATTCCCTGCATAACCGCACGTTGAATAATTATCGGTATCATCTTAATTCCTCCTCTGTCTTACTGTTTAATTTTATTTTATAGTTTATGAAAAATTCACTGCCTATTATGAAGAAAATTATAATCCCCGTAATTATATCGGAAAAGGAATCGTTAAGTCTGAAACGTTCAGAAATTTTTGACGCACCCTTTTCCAAAAATACGATTAAAAACGACGTCAAAACCATAAATATCGGATTGAACTTTGCAAGCCACGAAACCATGATCGCCGTAAATCCGCGTCCTCCCGCCGTATCGCTCTTTAAGGAGTGGTCTGTTCCTGCTACGAGCAATAATCCTGCGACACCGCAAAGTGCTCCCGAAAGGATCATTGTCCTTTTTATTACCCTTTTGACGTTTATTCCGATATAACGTGCGGTATTTTCACTTCCGCCGACTACCGAAATTTCATAACCGTGTTTACTGTACTTTAAGTATATGAACATAAACACCGTAATAACCGCAACTACCAAAATGTTCAAAAGATATGCTTTTCCGCCGATTACGGGAAGCTGTCCGTAGGACAAAACTCTCGGCGTTCCCGAACCTTTTGGCATTGACCATTCAAGTGTGAAATATGCAACAAGCTGGGTTGCGATATAGTTCATCATAAGGGTAAACAGCGTTTCGTTTGTGTTCCAACCTGCCTTAAACAGAGCCGGAATATATGCCCACAATGCACCCGTTACAATACTTGTGACTATCATAATCGGGATAAGCAGTCCGTCGGGGATTTTGCCACCCCATAAAATTATGCACATCGCCGCAGCAAGACCGCCCATCAGCACTTGTCCTTCTGCACCTATGTTCCAAAATCGCATCTTAAATGCGGGAGTTACGGCTACCGATATGCACAAAAGCATTGCAACCTCTTGCCAAAGGCTCCATCTCAGTCTGCTTGTTCCCAAAGCTCCCATATACATGGTTTCATAGACCTTTAACGGATTAAGACCTGTCAAAGACAAGGTTACAAGTCCGCAAACAACAAGTGCCACTAAAATTGCACCAAGTCTTATTGCCCAAGCCTTCCACCATACCAATGCACCGCGTTTTGCGATGTGAAAAAGCGGTTCTCTTACTTTTTTTGTATGTTTACTCATCTTTTCCACCCTCGCTTTCAGCAAATGACGATTTTGTCATCATATATCCTATTTCTTCCTTGGTTGCAGTCCTTGCATCTACCGTTCCTGCAATCTTTCCGCCGCCTATAACAACAATTCTGTCGCAAAGCTCCAAAAGTACATCTAAGTCCTCGCCGACAAATATAACCGCTGCACCCTTTCGCTTTTGCTCATTCAGCAGGTTATATATAACATATGAGGAGTTTATATCAAGTCCTCTTACGGGATATGCTGCCATAAGCACCGTCGGCGATGACGCAATTTCACGCCCTACAAGAACTTTTTGCACATTTCCGCCAGACAAACGCCTTACAGGAGTGCTGACATTCGGCGTTACAACCTCAAGCCGTTCCACGATTTCATCGGCAAGGTCTTTTGGTGCTTTTCTTTCCAAAAATACGGATTTACCTTTTCTGTAACTCCTGAGCATTATATTATCAACAATATCCATACTGCCGACAAGTCCCATACCGAGTCTGTCCTCAGGCACAAATGCGAGTCTTACGCCCATTTCCCTGATTTCACGCGGTGTCTTATCACGCAGATTTTCCTGTTCGCCCGTTTTTGGATTTATATATGTTATTTTTCCGCCGTTTAAGTGTTGAAGTCCTGCTATCGCTTCCAAAAGCTCCCTCTGTCCGCTACCCGCAATACCGGCAATACCTAAAATTTCGCCCGATTTTGCCGTAAAGGACACGTTATCCAAAAGCTTTATTCCGTCACGGTTCTGACAGCTGATGTTCTCTACCAAAAGCCTGTCCGCTATATTTTCCATCTTGTCTCTTTCGATATTCAAGCTGACCTTTTTGCCGACCATCATTTCGGTAAGCTTGGATTCGTCTGTTTCGGCAGTTTTTACAGTGCCGACATATTCACCCTTTCGCAAAACCGCAACCCTGTCCGAGAGTGAAAGCACTTCATGAAGCTTATGGGTTATGATTATTATTGTTTTTCCGCTGTCACGCATTTTACGGAGAACGGTAAAGAGCTTTGTTGTTTCCTGCGGTGTTAAAACAGCCGTCGGCTCGTCCAGAATCAGAATATCTGCTCCTCTGAACAGTACCTTTATTATTTCAACCGTCTGTTTTTCCGAAACCGACATCTCATATATTTTTTTTGCGGGGTCTATATCAAAACCGTACGTTTCGCTTATTTTACGGATTTCCTTTTCATAAGCCTTTATATCGAACTTCTCGCTATCGGTAAGTCCCAAAACTATATTTTCCGCTGCCGAAAAGATATCCACAAGCTTAAAATGCTGATGAATCATACCGATTTTATGGTCAAAAGCGTCTTTTGGCGAACGGATTACGACTTCCTCTCCGTCAATGAAAATCTCGCCGTTATCGGGAAAGTATATACCCGCTATCATATTCATAAGAGTGGTTTTTCCGCTACCGTTCTCGCCCAAAACGGACAGTATTTCCCCGCGGTTTATCGTCATTGAAACATCGTGATTTGCAACTATACTGCCAAAGCATTTTGTTATGTTTTTAAGTTCTATTGCCGGTGTTTGATTCACTGCTATTCCCCCTGATTTTATTTTTTGTCTTGAAAGAATACATATTTTGATATGTACTTTTTTAAAATAAAAAACAAGTTAAGGCGGAGAAAGAATTTCTTACTCCGCCTTCCTATTGTCGTTATTTTAGAACATTTTGTTCAAAAGCGTAATGCCGTCAATGTTTATATCAAAGTAAGGAGCTGAACGCATTTCTGATTCGTGGAAGTAACCATCTATAATAACTTCTGTGTCAGGTGTATAAGCCTCGTCTGTATCTACGTCTGCAAGATAAGAATCAAGTGCTTTTCCTTCAACTGTGAATGTAGCTGCATCGAATACTTTGATCTTGCCGCTCTTGATATCAGCTTCTGCTGCTGCTAAAGCTTCCTTTGTGCCCTTTGCTGCAACAGCTTCGTTGATTTCTGTAAGTTTTACAGAACCTTCTTCAAGTCCGCCTACCCAGTCAGCACCGATTTCCTTGCCGTTTTCATAGCAATCGATTACGTACTTGTAGTAAGGAGCCCAGTCAATTCTTGAAGATACGATAAATGTGTTAGGACAAGCTGCCTGTGTGCTTCCGTTATATGAAACATTAGGAACACCTGCGTTTTCACAAGCTGTAGGAGCACCCATTGAGTCAGCGTGTTGGCTGATTAACTTACAATTGTCGCTGATCAACTTTGTTGCTGCTTCTTTTTCTAAAGCTTCATCATACCAGCTACCTGTGAATTGCACTTCCATTGTAGCTGTTGGGCAAACTGAACGAGCACCCAAGAAGAATGATGTGTAACCTGAAATAACTTCTGCATATGTATAAGCGCCGATGTAACCGATTTTAGCTTCTTCTGCTGTGAATTCGCCGTTTTCGATCATTTCGTTAAGCTTCATACCTGCTGCAACACCTGCAAGATATCTTCCCTCATAGATTGATGCGAATGCATTGTGGAAATTAGGAAGATTTTCTGTATGAGCTGTTGTTCCTGTTGCATGGCAGAACTCAACTTCCGGGAATTCCTGTGCAGCCTTCAACATATAAGGCTCATGACCGAAACTGTCTGCAAATACTATATTACATCCTTGGTCTGCAAGGTCTGCTGCTGCTTCGTAGCACTCGTTACCCTCAGGAACGTTTGTCTTGAAGATAACCTGTTCGTCTGAAAGACCTAACTCTTTTTGAACTTCTCTTGCTGCATCCATGAAGTTTTTGTCATAAGTTGAGTTTTCATCATGCAAGAATATGAAACCTAATTTAAGATTTGCATCTGCTTCTTGCTCAACTTTCTTTCCGCAACTTGTAAGTGCGAAACATGATGCTGCAACCATTGCAATCACCATCAATAAGGATACTACTTTTTTCATAAATGATACCTCCACGCCTTTTAGGCAAATTTTTATTTATGTAAATTTAATTTACATCACTTTAATCTTGCGGACGGAATTTTATACCGCTGTCTGTCATTTCTTCTACTATTGCAAGGGATTCTACCCTGATTCCCTCTTTTCTGAGTGCGTCGCCGCCACCCTGAAAGCCTTTTTCAATCGCAACCGCCGTACCGATTACCTCGGCTTTTGCATCTTTTGCTATCTTTAAAAGTCCTCTTAACGCATTTCCGTCAGCCAGAAAGTCATCTATTATAAGAAGCTTGTCCTTTTCGGTAATATACTCACGGTCAACCGATATGGTATTTACCGTACCCTTTGTAAAGGATTTTACTTCGGCACTGTATGTTTTATCTGAAAGATTTTTTGCATTCCCTTTTTTTGCAAAAACAATCGGAATATTCATTATAGATGCCACAGACACCGCAATGGCTATGCCCGATGCCTCGACGGTAAGGATTTTATTGACGCCCTGACCGCTATAGAGCCTTGCGATTTCCGCTCCCATTTCCTTTAAAAACGCTATATCGATCTGCTGATTTAAGAAACTGCTCACTTTAAGAACGTTACCTTCAAAAACCTGTCCCTCATTCAGTATTTTTTCTTCGAGCATTTTCATCGTAATTACCTCTTGAACTAAAAAAACATATCTTAAAAGATATGTCGCCAATAACAACCAAGCACATAAAATGTGCTGTCTCCCAATAGTCGCAGTTTTTACGGCACTGCGGTAGAAACGTCCGGACCATATCTCCCGAATTTATATTGGCAACTATATGAACTTTTATTACGAAACTATGATAACATAATTTCAAAAACGTGTCAATATTTTTTATCTTTTTTTGACAAAATTCCCAAAATATTTTATATATATCCCATTATTTTATATATTTTAACAAACCCGCAATATGTTGTAAAAACCAACTACATAATAATATCATATCCCAATATTTAGTCAAAAGCAAAAAGCAAGGCATAAGCCCTGCTTTCCGCTTAAACTATGTATAGGAGAATATAAAGCATTTGTAAAATGCTACCCGCCACAACAAACAGGTGAAATACGGAATGCATATATTTATACTTTTTTTGCAACCCGTAAAAAATCACGCCCACAGTATATGCGATACCGCCCCATAACAAAAGCCACATACCGCCACGCTCTGCCAAAAAGGAATATGCCTTATATGCACACAAAATGCACCAACCCATCGCAATATAGCATATCATGGAAAATACCCGATATCTTCTTAAATCGATCGCGTTAAGCGTTATCCCCAAAAATGCCACGCCCCAGACTATGCCGAAAATCCCCCAGCCGAGTTTTTGGTCAAATTCCCGAAGTGCCACCAGGCATATCGGCGTATATGTTCCGGCAATCAGTATAAAAATGGAACAGTGGTCTATAATCTGGAAAACTTTTTTTGCCTTCCTTTTGGGACTCAGTCCGTGATAGATGCTTGAACAGGTATATAGAATAATCATTGTCGCACCGTAAATGCCGCTGCCAATCACTCCGTAAATATTTCTATGTATCGCCGCAAAAATCACACACAGTGAAACCGCTACAAGTCCCGCCACTCCGCCTACTATATGCGACACCATATTAAAAATTTCCTCTCCCCTCGTGTATTCGGGAAGCTCTCTTTCATCAAGCTTCTGTCTTTTCATGATTATAAACGCTAATTCCTTTCAAAATCTCGTATTTATTATTATTTTAGCTAATATTTTATATGATTTTACCGTAAATATTGACATTCTACTTAGTATGCAATATAATGTACCTATATTTTACTGAGAGGTGCTCAAAAATGTATATTGAAAAGGATAAATTTGCCAAAGTCTTTTCCAAAATGACCGACGAGGCGTCACACCCGTCCTTGCCGATGTGGAACGAGCTTCCCGACCTTGAGCTTTATATGGACCAAGTCATTTCTATCATATCAAAGTATTTTAAGACATCTGCGGAAGAAAAAAACCTGACTCCGTCTATGGTCAATAACTATGTAAAGCTCGGCATCATTCCTGCTCCCATACGCAAAAAGTATTCAAGGGAGCATCTTGCATATCTTCTGATGGTCTGCACCTTAAAACAAACTCTCGATATGGCGACAATTCAGAAAATAGTACCCGTCGGGCTTGATTCTAAGCAGATAGAGTATATCTATAATTCTTTTGTTAAAAATCAGAGCAAGGCTTACGGCTATGTTACCGAAAACGTTTTAAGCGTCGCCCTTCCGATTTTTGAAAACGAAGGCGAAAATCAGGACAGACTAAACGACCTTTTGTTGCAGGTTGCGTCTGCCGCCAACATTTTTAAGCTTTTAACCGAAAAACTGACCGATTGCAATTTGAGCGAATCAAAATAACTCCAAAACCGCTTTAAGTGGCGGTTTTTTTTATATGTATTTTTGTCTCTTTATTTTATTCGTTGTTGTCTTTTCAAATGCCTCTTTTTCCAAAACTACCTCCTGCACCTGCTTATATTTTGGAAGCTTGGATAAAGATACCGAAATCTTTTCTCTGAGCTCCTCCTCACTAAGAGGCGTATCGGGATTAACATAAACTCTCGCAGTCAGGTATTTTTGGTATCCGTCAGCATCCTTTTTAGAAAATACGATAGTTTCCTTTACCTCGGGAATTGCTAAGATGTATTCCTCGATTTCTTCGGGGAATATATTTTTTCCGTTTGTTAAGACAATAAGATTTTTCTTTCTGCCCGTTATTATAAGTTGGCGTTTTTCGGTGAATTTTCCGTAATCTCCCGTATAGAACCAGCCGTCTTTCAGCACCTCTGCCGTTTTTTCCGGTTCTTTGAAATATCCTATCATTACGCTGTCGCCCTTGACCTTTATTTCACCAATGCCGTCATTATCGGGTGCATCGATACGCACTTCATTACAGGGGAGCGTAACTCCGACTGTTTTGGGATCGTCAAAATGTTCTCGGTTTCCCGTAACCAACGGCGAACACTCGGTTATGCCGTAACCCGTCTGCAAGGAAATCCCTATATCGTCAAAAAAGTAAGCAATTTCCGGTCTTAGCGGAGCTCCTCCGCAAATCAGCTTTTCCATTCTACCGCCAAAAACTGCGTGGATCTCACTGAAAAACTGCCGTCTTTTATCCACACCCATCTTGAGAAGCGTTCTGCTTACACCAAGCAGGATTTTGAACTGCTTTTCCTTGCCTTTTTTCCGTATATTTGTCCAGATCCTGTCATAAAACAGCTCTGCAAATGCAGGAACTATCATCATATATGTAGGCTTAAACAGCAAAAGGCTTTTTGTAACGCTTTTAAGGCTCTTGTTTATGCACACCGTCGAGCCTTCGTGCACCGCCATCAAAAGTCCGCCGACAAGCTCATAGGAATGATGATACGGCAAAACAGAAAGTGCTATGCCCGAAACATCGGCTATTTCAAGCCCCGAACATACACAAGACAGCATATTTTTTTCCGAAAGCATAACGCCCTTCGGATTTCCAGTTGTGCCGGATGTGTAAAGTATCATTTTCATATCTGTAGGGGGATTAAGCTCGGCTTCGGCGTAGCGTCTGTCCCCATTTTCAAAGGCGGTTTTGCCCTCATTTATAAGGCTCATAAGCCCGTTTTCCTCATCATCAAGGCTGACTATCCTGACGCTTTTTGAAAAATTCGCATTTTTGAGCATTTCCTCATACTTTGCGTCACAAAATACAATGTCCGCCTCGCTGTGATTTGCTACATTTATTATATCCGCCTCCGGCAAATCCTTATCTATCGGAATAAACACGTTATTTGATAAAAGAACGGTCATATAAACCAAAATCCACCTATAACTGTTATGCCCTATACACGCTATATGCTTATGCTCATAACCCATTTCGGTAAGTGCTGTCCCCAAAAACAGCACCTCGTCATAAAATTCTCCGTAGGTGACTTCTTTTACAGCCTTCCCGTCTTCGTATTTATATATGGCGGTATCTTTATTTTCCGATACCTGATTTTTTAACATATCTCTTATAGTTTCAAAATGTTCAACATTGTATAGGGGATAGTTTTTATTCATAATCGTAACCTCTACATCATCTAATATTTAATACTATTTTAAACTATATTAAATAGTATGTCAAGTGTTTTTGAAAAATAACACAAAAAATCTGCGGAAAAATCCGCAGATTTTTTTAAATTCCTAAAAGCCTTGCACCGTTATCCCATAAGATTTTCTTTTTCTCGTCTTCCGAAAGGTCGAGTGCCAAAAATCTTTTTAGTTCCTCTTTAGGCTCCCACATGGGATAGTCTGTGCCGAACAAAACCTTATCCACACCGTAAATGCTTATTATTTTTTCGGCTGTGCCTTTTTTGAGTGCGAAAAGGGACGAGCTTGTATCAACATAAAAATTCTTGTACTTTGAAAGCTTTTCCGCCGCTTCTTCCCAGACGGTATATCCCCCAAAATGTGCACCGATAACGGTCAGGTTGTCGTAAATATCGAGTATCGGTCCTATCCTGTTCGGATTGGAATTATCGTAACGGGAGTCGCCGCAATGGATAAGTACGGGCAGAGAATACTTTTCGCAAAGCTCGTAGATTTTGAGCATACGGTAATCGTCCGACTTATACCCTTGTATATCGGGGTGCAGTTTTACTCCTTTTAATCCGAGCGAAATCAGCTCCTCGATATCCCCTTGCATATTTTCGCTTTCGGGGTGCATAGCCCCAAAGCCTGTCATCTTGCCGTCACTTTTTGCCACAGCCTCTGCGATAAAATTATTTATCCTTGAAACCTGCTTAGGCGTAGTAGCAACCGATTGCACGAGATAATGTGTAAATCCTGCGTCATGCCCCGCTTTTATGAGGGTGTCGGCTTTTCCGTCCATTTTCATTTTTGCGTCATAGAATTTCCCTATCGCCATCGCCGCTTTAAGTGCGACTTTATCGGGGAAAATATGACAATGCATATCTAAAACTTTATACATTTTAAATCCTTGTTATCCAGCCAAACTTGTCTTCCGCTCTGCCCCATTGGATATCGGTCAGGGTATCGTAGAGCATCTGCGTTGTTTCGCCGATTTTGTTATCGTTTATGATAAAGGTCTCGCCCTCATAGCAAAGCTCACCGACAGGCGAAACAACTGCCGCCGTTCCGCAACCCCAGAACTCTTCCATCTTTCCGCTCTTTAATGCGTCAATTATTTCGTCAATACTGATTTTGCGTTCGTTAACTTTATAGCCCTTTGATTTCAACAGCTCGATTATGGATTTTCTTGTTATACCGGGAAGAATTGAGCCACTGAGCATAGGTGTTACGATTTCGCCGTCAATCTTCATCATGACATTCATTGCACCGACTTCTTCGATATATTTTCTCTCAACACCGTCAAGCCACAAAACCTGCGTAAAGCCGAGCTTTTCTGCCTTTTCTCCGGCACGTGTTGCCGCTGCGTAGTTTCCACCGCATTTTGCATAGCCTGTACCGCCTCTTACCGCTCTTACGTCTTGGTCCTCAATCATGATTTTAACAGGGTTTATTCCCTCTTGATAATAACTTCCCGAAGGTGACGCAATTATCAAAAATTCCGCTCTGTTTATGGAGTGAACGCCCAAGTGTTCATCATTTCCGAACATGAATGGTCTTAAATACAAAGACTCGCCCTCGCCGTACGGCACCCAATCCTTTTCAACCTTTACAAATTCCAAAATTGCGGAAAGCATATCCTCTTCCGGCATCTGCGGAAGTCCTATTCTTTCTGCGGAATTGTTCATTCTGCGTACATTTTCGATAGGTCTGAACAGCTGAACGCTTCCGTCTGCCGTTCTGTATGCCTTTAATCCCTCAAAAATCTCCGCACCGTAGTGGAAAACTGTTGCAGCCGGATGAAGATTCAGGTTCTGGAAGGGAATTATCCTTGCATTAGACCAGCCCTTACCACGTTCATAGTCCATAACGAACATATGGTCGGTAAAAACCTTGCCGAAACCGAGATTTTCCTTTTGCTTTTCCTTTGGATTTTGTGTTTTTGTAATTTTGATTTCCATTTTTTATATCTCCTTTTAAAAATTATTCCTTAGTCACAATCCCCGAAACCTTTTTAATACCCAATCTTTTTGCCGCGTCGTCACGCATCTGGAATTTTAAAATCTTACCTGCCGCGTTCATCGGGAAGCTATCTACAAAATCTATATATTTGGGCACTTTATGCTTTGCCATATGGCTTTTAACATACTCTTTCATCTCATCAGCGGTCATACTCTCGCCCTCTTTTAAGATGATACACGCCATAATCTCCTCGCCGTACTGCTCGTCGGGAACACCTATTACCTGCACATCCTTGACCTTTTCGTGCGTGTAGATAAATTCCTCGATTTCCTTTGGATATATGTTCTCACCGCCACGGATAATCATATCTTTAAGACGCCCTGTTATGCGGTAGTTACCCTCAGGTGTGCGAAGTGCCAAATCTCCCGTATGAAGCCAACCGTCTTCGTCAATCGCGGCTGCCGTTTCCTTCGGCATTTTATAATAGCCCTTCATTATGTTATATCCACGTGCGACAAATTCGCCCGTTACGTTATCGGGAAGCTCCTCATTCGTTTCGGGATCAACTATTTTGCACTCGATTTCGGGCATTGCCCTGCCAACCGTTGAAACACGCACCTCAATCGGATCGTCGGTACTGCTCATAGTACAGCCGGGTGACGCCTCGGTCTGACCGTAAACGATTACGATTTCCTTCATATTCATCTTGTTTACGACATCGTTCATAGCCGAAATCGGACACGGCGAACCCGCCATAATTCCTGTACGCATATAGGAAAAATCAGTCTTTTCAAAATCAGGGTGCGACAGCATGGCTATAAACATGGTCGGCACACCGTGAAACGCCGTTATACGCTCCTGATTGATACAGGCAAGTGCAGGTTTCGGCGTAAAGTACGGCAGAGGAAGCAATGTTCCGCCATGCGTCATTGTGGCAGTCATAGCAAGTACCATACCGAAACAGTGGAACATAGGCACTTGTATCATCATTCTGTCCGCCGTTGACAAATCCATTCTGTCACCGATACATTTTCCGTTATTCACAACATTGTAATGCGTGAGCATTACGCCCTTGGGAAATCCCGTTGTGCCTGATGTATATTGCATATTGCAGACATCGTGGATATTCACTTGCGACGCCATGCGGTAAACCTCGGAAATCGGCACTTTTGACGCCATGCCCTTTGCCTCTTTCCAAGTTATACAGCCCTTTTGTCTGTATCCAACCGTTATAATATTCCGCAAAAACGGAAGTCTTTTCGAGTGTAATTGTTCGCCCGAGTTCATGTTCTGAAGCTCTGGGCAAAGCTCTGCTACTATCTCGTTATACTTTGAGTCACGCCAACCCTTGATCATAACAAGCGTGTGCGTGTCCGACTGTTTTAAAAGATATTCAAGCTCGTGAATTTTATATGCGGTATTTACTGTAACCAAAACCGCACCGATTTTGACCGCTGCCCAAAAGGTTATATACCATTCAGGGACATTTGTCGCCCAAATCGCAATATGCGTACCCTTTTTAACGCCCAAAGCGATAAGGCTACGGCAAAATTCATCAACTTCGTCGCGAAACTGCGAATATGTCCTCGTATAGTCAAGCGTCGTATATTTGAATGCGAGTTGGTCAGGGAAAATCTCCGCCATAGAGTCCAAAACCTGCGAAAAAGTCTTTTCGATAAGAGCGTCCTTTTTCCAGACAAATTTTCCCGTACCCTTCCTGTTCTCATAAAGCGTGTGCTTTTTTCTGGACAAATTTTCAAACCGCGACATAAAACTCACAAAATGCGGAAAAATTATATCCATCTCGTCTATGTCGCTGTCCCAGCGTGGATCCCATTCTATCGACATAAAACCGTCATAGTTTATGGAACGCAGAGCGTTTATAACATCGGAAATCGGAAGTGACCCTTCGCCCATTAAGCTAAACGAGTTTTCGCCGTCCGAATCCTTCATATGAATATGCCGTATATATGCACCTAAGTTTTTGACCGTTTGCTCGGGCTGTTCGCCATGCAAACGGTAAGGGTAATGCAAATCCCAAAGTGCCGCGAGATTGTCACAGGCAAACTCATTCAAAAAATCGGCAAGTTCCTTTGTGTCGGAAAAGACGCCAACCGTTTCAACAAGCAGGATTATCCCGCTTTTTTCCGCCTTGGGCAGTGCATTTTTTACAAAATCCCTTGCCCCCGACTTATCTTTCAGTGCCTTTATCCTTATATACTTTGTGTGCAGAGCGATTGCCGCATCTATACAGCTTTCAAGCTCCAAAAGGGCTTGTGTGCCGTTTTCCGATATGTCGGAAACCATATCTATACACGAGATTTTAAGTCCGTTTTCCACCAGCAGATGATATGTTTCGGAAAATCCCTTTATTTCGTTGGTATCATGTATTTCAATGCCCGAAAACTTGTATTCCTTGGCGATTTTAATAAATTCGTCAAGCTCTACATTTTTCCAACGGTTTGTCGAAAAGGACAAATTCATTTTATATCATTCCTTTCTGCTTCCAAAGATATATTTTACGCCTCTTCAAAGCAGATTTTGTTGAGTGCGTTTATATATGCGTTGATGCTCGATTCCACAATATCGGTAGAAATTCCCTTGCCCGAATAGAGCTTTCCGCTGCTTCTTAACTTAACAACCGTTACGCCGACTGCCTCTTTTCCCTCAGTTACCGACTGTATCTGGAAATCATCAAGCTCAAATTTCCTTCCTGCGATTTTTTCTATACATTGAAAAGCCGCGTCAATCGGTCCGTCGCCTACCGTCATGCCCTGAATTTCCTCGCCGTCCTTTGAAAGTACCATTACGCACGACGAGTTTATCAGATTTCCGCTGTTTATGGTATAGCTTTTAAGCTTATATAAAGGTGCGGTTTGAAGTGCGGCAGAGGCAACTATGACATCAAGCTCCTTTTCGCCCACCTGTTTCTTTTTTGCGACCTTTTGGAACTCGTCATATACGTTTTTCATATCCTCTTGCGACAGGTCATATCCCAACCTTTGCACAGCAATAGTGACAGTTTTTATATCGTCCTTATCGCTTAAAACGATGCCTTCGCTTTTGTCGGTTTGCGACAGATTTTCCGTCTTTATCTCCTGAATTCTGGCAAATCCGAGCCTTGACACCGTATGTTCGAGCTCGGTATAGTTAAGGTCCGTATATGCGTCGAAAAAGTCGCTACGTGCTTTAAAAATCCTTGCCGCCGACAAAAGTGCCGTCTGGTTTTTGCCGTCAATGGATGTTTTTATTTCGCCGACGCCGCTTTTAACGCCGTGTGCAAGACAGGCACAGCCCATATCCAAGCTGTTACTGCACTCTGTCGCAAGGGTGACATTTGCAAGTTCGGGTACATTTTCGTACATTCCCTTTATAAAGGCTTCATATTCCGACGGCAGCATTTCACCTGCACTGTCGCATACCGTTACCGTTTTTGCTCCTGCGGAAATTGCGACCTTGACCGCCTTATACAAAAAGTCAGCCTCGCTCCTGGTTGCATCGAGTGCGGAAAATTCCACATCCTCACAAATAGAAACGCATTTTTTTGTAAGCTCTTCTATAAGCTCTATAACCTTATCGGGCTTTTTGCCGCAAATATATTCCATCTGTACGCTTGAAACGGGAACGGCGAGTTTTAAACGGAATTTGGAAACGCCCTTCAGTGCCTCCCCCGCCTGTTCGATTGACTTTTCGCTCAGCTCAACAGGGCATGAAATTATGCTGTTTTTCAGTAGCGGTGCTATTGTATGCAAAAACAGAATATCGGTTTTCGCATTCGATATTTTTGCCGTTTCGATTATATCGACGCAAAGTTTATCAAGCTTTTTCGCAAGGTTTATCTTTTCCTTAAAGCTCAAAAATCCGCTTTTTTCGTCCTCTCTTAATGTCACGTCCGCTATTTTTACCTTTTTCATAACCTTTTCCTTTCAAACTAAAACAGGAATTTGCGGCTGTCACCGTAAATTCCTGAAAATTCCAAGTAAATTTGTGAATTTCAATCATGCACGACAAACAGCACTGTTACTCTTTCCGCATAGAATAAGTAGGTCAGTGCTAAGTAGGTTTATCAAGTTCATTGATTTTACTTGTGGCATAACAAATCTTCCCATCATTTTTCTACGAGTATAGCATAACTTTTCCCATATGTCAACATATTTTTTTATTCATTGAAAAAAATATTGACATTTATTGCGGTTTGGAGTATAATTATTCGGTAGTTTAATATTAAAAGCGATGACCGAATTTTAAGTAGTCATATCCGGAGCCTTTGAGAGAGTCGGCGGTTGCTGCGAGCCGATGGAAAAGATATGTATGAAATACGCTTCGTGAGCTCCGCACCGAACGGATTTTTCCTTGTAGGCTGCGGCGGGTATGCCCGTTACAGCATAAGGTTTCATACCTTGCGAGGTCCGCTATCGTGAGATACGGGCGAATTGAGGTGGTATCACGGATTTTCCGTCCTCTGTATAGAAATACGGGGGATTTTTTTATGGAAAACCCCCAAAACACAGAAAGGAAGCATATAATATGCCAATTACCGAAATTTTAAAGAAGAATGCGGATTTTTATCCTAATGACATTGCTTTGACCGAAATCAACCCTCAGCTTGAAGAGGAAAAGCACACAACATGGAAAGAATATTCCTTGATTGAGGCGAAAAAGGGTGAGGCATACAAAAAGGAAATCACATGGTCGGAGTTCAATAAAAAAGCAAACCGTTTTGCCAATCTGCTTTTGACAAGGGGCGTTAAAAAGGGCGATAAGGTCGCAATTCTTTTAATGAACTGTATAGAATGGCTCCCCATATACTTTGGCGTACTGAAAACGGGAGCTCTTGCCGTTCCGCTCAATTACCGCTATACTGCGGAAGAGATAAAATACTGCTTAGGACTTGCCGACGCGTCTATGCTTATTTTCGGGCCGGAATTTATCGGGCGTGTTGAGGAAATCTGCGACAGAATACCGCAAGTCAAAAACCTGTTTTATGTCGGAGGCGATTGCCCCAGCTTTGCGGAGAGCTATGATAAATTAGTAAGCTACTGCTCAGCGTCCGCTCCCGATATCACTTTGACCGACGACGATGAAGCGGCAATTTACTTCTCGTCCGGAACAACGGGATTTCCAAAGGCTATTATCCACAATCATCAAAGCCTTATGCATGCGGCAATGACCGAGCAAAATCACCACTCGCAAACAAAAGAGGACGTTTTCCTTTGTATTCCGCCTCTTTATCATACAGGTGCAAAAATGCACTGGTTCGGAAGCTTTTTAGTAGGTGGCAGAGCCGTTTTGTTAAAGGGCATAAAGCCACAATGGATATTAAAAGCCGTATCTGATGAGCATTGCACGATAGTCTGGCTTTTAGTGCCCTGGGCACAGGACATTTTGGACGCAATCGACAGGGGCGACGTTGACTTAAAGGATTACGAGCTTTCACAGTGGCGTCTTATGCACATAGGTGCACAGCCTGTTCCGCCGAGCCTTATAGCACGTTGGAAGGAGCGGTTTCCAAACCATCAGTATGACACAAACTACGGACTTTCCGAATCGATTGGTCCGGGCTGTGTGCATTTGGGCGTTGAAAATATTCACAAGGTCGGAGCAATCGGGAAGGCAGGTTTTGGCTGGGAAGTAAAAATCGTTGACGAAAACAGAAACACCGTAAAACAGGGCGAAGTCGGTGAACTCGCCGTAAAAGGTCCGGGCGTTATGACCTGCTATTACAAGGACGAAAAAGCTACCCAAGACGTATTAAAGGACGGTTGGTTGTTTACCGGCGATATGGCTATGGAAGATGAAGACGGGTTCATTTTCTTGGTTGACCGCAAAAAAGACGTTATAATAACGGGCGGAGAAAACTTGTATCCCGTTCAGATCGAGGATTTTCTGCGTAAAAACAACAAAATCAAGGACGTTGCCGTTATCGGAATCCCTGACAGCCGTCTTGGCGAAATCGCTCTGGCGGTAGTCGAGATAAAGCCTGACGAAACCATGACGGAGGAAGAATTCAATGATTTCTGCCTCGATTTGCCGAGATACAAACGTCCAAAAAAAGTCATTTTTGCAGATGTGCCGAGAAATCCGACAGGAAAAATCGAAAAGCCGAAACTCCGTGAAATGTACGGTGCAAAATCGGTTGTTGCACACGAGAATGAGATAAATAAATAGCAAGGAGATATGCGATATGAAAAAATTGCTTTTAGGCAATGCCGCTGTGGCACAGGGTGCATATGAAGCAGGAGTAAGAGTTGTTGCCTCATATCCCGGAACGCCCAGCACCGAGATAACCGAAAATATAGTAAAATATGATGAGATTTATGCTGAATGGTCGCCTAACGAAAAGGTTGCGGCAGAAGTCGCAATAGGTGCGTCAATCGGCGGTGGACGTGCAATGTCGTGTATGAAGCACGTGGGGCTTAATGTTATGGCGGACCCTGTATTTACAGTTTCCTACACGGGCGTAAACGGCGGACTTTTGTTCTGCGTTGCCGATGATCCTGGTATGCACTCGTCTCAGAACGAGCAGGATTCACGCCACTATGCAAAGGCGTCAAAAACGGCAATGTTAGAGCCGTCCGATTCACAGGAGTGCAAGGAATTTACACGCCGTGCATTTGAGCTTTCGGAAAAGTTCGATACACCGTTTTTCTTAAGACTTTCAACAAGAGTTTCGCACTCGCAAAGCTTGGTTGAAATAGGAAGTCGGCAGGATGACGGGCTAAAACCCTATGAAAAGAATGTCCAAAAATACGTTATGATGCCCGCAATGGCAGTTAAACGCCATGTCGTTGTTGAAGAACGCACGAAAAAGCTTATTGATTTTGCAGAAAACTGCGACTTTAACCAAATCCAAAATAACGGCTCGAAAATCGGCGTTATAACCGCAGGAATATCATATATGTACGCAAAAGAGGCACTCGGCGATAAGGTAAACTATTTAAAACTCGGCATGGTTTATCCTCTCCCAGAAAAGCTCATTTTGGATTTTGCAAAAACTGTTGATAAGCTTTATGTTATAGAAGAGCTTGACCCGTTTATTGAGGAGCATTGCAGGGCATTGGGCATTGATGTTATAGGCAAAGACGCATTTACAATGCTCGGCGAATACACTCCTGCAATGATTAAAAAGGCGGTTTTAGGCGAGGATTCACCTGAATTTTCGGAAATTTCCGAAACCATTCCGCAAAGGCCTCCCGTTCTATGCCCCGGCTGTCCGCACAGAGCGACATTTTATGTTCTTAAAAAGCTCGGACTTGTCGTTTCGGGCGATATCGGCTGTTACACCTTAGGTGCTGCCGCTCCGCTTTCCAGCGTTGATACAACAATCTGTATGGGTGCGTCGGTTTCTGCAGCTCTCGGTATGGCAAAGGCAAGAGGTGCGGAATTTAATAAAAAACTCGTTTCGGTAATCGGCGATTCCACCTTTATACATTCCGGAATCACTGGCCTTATCGATATTGTATATAACAAAGGTGCAAATACGGTGATTATCCTCGATAACTCGATAACGGGTATGACGGGACATCAGGACAATCCTACGACGGGATATACAATCCGCGGCGAAGAAACAAAGCAGGTCAATCTTTTGGCACTTTGTAAGGCTGTCGGCGTAGAAAATGTAGTTGTTGCAGACCCATTCGACCTCAAAAACTTTGAAAAGGTTGTAAAGGAAGAAGTTGAGCGTGACGAGCCGTCGGTTATTATTGCACAAAGACCTTGTGCATTGTTAAAAAGGGTTAAATATACAGGTCACTGTACTATTTCCGATAAATGCAAAAAGTGCAAAATGTGTATGAAGCTCGGCTGTCCTGCCATTTCTGAGGACAAGGACGGAAACGTAAAAATCGACTTGACGCAATGTAACGGGTGCGGTCTGTGCGTAAATGTTTGTCCGTTTGACGCTATCAAGAAGGAGGATTGAAATATGAACAAAAGTGTAATGATTGTTGGCGTTGGCGGTCAGGGAACGCTACTTGCAAGTAGAATTTTAGGTAACACAGTCATAAGCGAAGGCTTTGATGTAAAGGTTTCCGAAGTCCACGGAATGAGTCAGCGTGGCGGAAGCGTGGTTACCTATGTAAAATACGGCGACGCCGTCTTTTCCCCGATTATTGAAAAAGGCGAGGCGGACATAATTTTAGCATTTGAAATGCTGGAAGCATACCGTGCCATGCCATATCTCAAAAAGGGCGGTAAAATTATCGTAAATACACAGGAAATAGATCCAATGCCTGTTATAACAGGGGCTATGGAATATCCGCAAAATATAGACAAAACGCTATCTGAAAAGGTTGATGTAAAATTTGTCGATGCCTTGTCACTTGCCGAAAAAGCGGGTAATTTCAAGGCGGTAAATGTGGTTTTGATAGGCGTTATGGCAAAAAGCACCGATATACCCTATGAAAAGTGGATTGAAACTATTAAAGCAACAGTTCCGCCAAAATTTTTGGAAGTAAACCTTAAAGCTTTTGAGCTTGGATATAATTTATAGGAGGATTACCATATGATGTGGCAAAAAGAAATTGAAACCATGCCCCGTTCCGAGCTTAAAAAGCTCCAAAGCGAACGGCTCGTTTGGCAGGTAAAAAGAATGTATGAAAATGTCGAGCTTTTCCGGAAGAGAATGGATGAAAAAGGGCTAAAACCATCCGACATAAAATCGGTTGACGACCTTTCAAAGCTCCCGTTTTCCTACAAGCAGGATTTGAGGGATTACTATCCTTACGGACTTTTCGCAGTACCTATGGATGAAATAGTCCGCGTTCACGCATCAAGCGGAACGACAGGCAAAAAAATAGTTGTAGGTTACACAAAAAATGACCTTGCGGCATGGAAAAACTGCGTTGCAAGGATGATGACTGCAATAGGACTTGGCAAAGACGATTTTATTCAGGTATCCTACGGCTACGGTCTTTTCACCGGCGGTCTTGGTGCTCACGGCGGTGCGGAAACAATCGGTGCTACTACAATCCCTGTTTCTTCGGGAAACACGCATAACCAAATTCAGACTATGATTGACTTCGGTGCAACGGCCCTTTGCTGTACGCCCTCATATGCCCTTTATCTCGGCGAGGCGATAGAAGAGGCAGGACTTGCCGATAAATTGAGCCTCAAGGCAGGTATTTTCGGTGCAGAGCCGTGGACAGAGGATATGCGTGTCGCAATCGAGCAAAAACTGCACTTAAAAGCGTATGATATTTACGGTCTTTCAGAGATAATGGGGCCGGGAGTTGCTTGTGAATGTGAGGAACAGGCAGGTATGCATGTATGGGAGGATATGTTCATTCCCGAAATAGTTGATCCCGACACAGGTGAGCAGCTCCCTTACGGTGAGCAGGGCGAACTTGTCTTTACAACTATCACAAAAGAAGGATTCCCGCTTATCCGCTACCGCACACACGACATATGCACACTTATCCCTGAGCCTTGTAAATGCGGAAGAACGCATATCCGAATGAAAAAGCCGTGTGGAAGAAGCGACGATATGCTGATTATACGAGGCGTAAACGTCTTCCCGAGCCAGATTGAAGAAGTACTTTTGAAAATCGGCGAAGGCATAACGCCCAACTATCAGATAATAGTTGACCGTGTGAATAATAATGACACATTTGACATAAATGTCGAAATGAGTGAAAGCCTTTTTGCTGACGATGTTCGCTCAGTTGAAATGCTTGAAAAGAATATAACCGCAAGAATACGTGAAGTTTTGGGTATAGGTGCTAAGGTACACCTCGTAAACCCAAAATCCATAACACGCAGTGAAGGAAAAGCAAAAAGGGTAATTGACAATCGAAATCTTAAATAATAGGAGGAAATTATTATGCTTATAAAACAGCTTTCCGTTTTTGTAGAAAATAAACCCGGCCGACTTGCCGCCGTTATCGAAGCACTTGGAAAAAACGGCATAAATATGAGTGCATTGTCCCTTGCCGATACCTCAGAATACGGTATTTTGAGAGTCATTGTGGATAATCCCGAAAATGCCGCTGAACTGCTAAAAAAAATCGGAGTTATCGTGAAAATAACTCCCGTTTTGGCAGTGCCTATGGAGGATACTCCGGGCGGACTTTCAAAAATACTTGACGTTTTCCTTAAAAATGAGATAAATGTTGACTATATGTACGCATTTGTCGGAAAATCCGCAAATAAAGCGGTTATGGTGGTAAAGGTCTCCGATGTTAAAAAAGCGGAGGAGGTTTTGCAGAATGTCGGCATAACCACCCTCGCAACAGACGACATATACAGGATTTAATCTAAAGTCAAAAAAACTGACTGCATGGCAGTCAGTTTTTTTGTTTTTTCTCAATATATATCACTCTATCGCACATATCAAAGGCCGCTTGTTTATGGCTTACGATGATGCACGTCTTATCGGTCATATTCCGTATTGCCGAAAGAAGATTTTTCTCGGTTACGGAATCGAGTGCCGACGTGGACTCGTCCAAAAGCAATATGGGTGCATTATGAAGTATGGCACGTGCTATCGATATACGCTGTATCTGCCCCTCTGAAAGTCCTGCACCCTTTTCGCCAAGCTCTGTGTCCAGCCCTTTATCAAGGGTTTTGATATAGTCCCAAATCTGTGCAATTTTTGCGGCGTTTATTATCTCATCTTCACTTGCGTCGCTTTTCCCGAATGCGATATTCTCGCGGATTGTCCCCGACAAAACGAGATTTCCCTGCGGAACATATGCAAACAGTCCTCTTGTTTCAATGCCCAGCGGAATTTCTTCTCCGTCGCATTTTATATACATATTACCGCTCTGTTTTGGAATGATTCCCAAAAACAGCTTCATTACCGTACTTTTTCCTGCCCCTGATTCTCCTGCAATAACGGCACATTCGCCCTTTTTAATGTCTATGTTTATGCCCGATATAACGGTGTCTTCATCATATGAAAAGGTAACATCATCAAAAACAATGCTCTCCATTTTGCTGTAAAGCTTATCGGCCGGTAAAGGAGTGGCGACATTTTCGTCGCTGATATTTTCAAGTTCCAAAATTCGCTCCACCGACGCAATTACGGCAAACGCCCTCGGAATAAGACCGGATATGCTCTTAAACGGCGACTGTATCTGTGCGACAAGTGCTAAAATTGCGGTAACATCGCCGTAGGTCATCTCGCCCGTTGAAAGCTTATATGCCGCATATGCCATAGCAAAGTAGTACCCGGCGTTGAAAATCAAAAACATTCCTATCTGTGCGAAAACCGAAACGGTAACACGCCTGATTCTGAGTTTATATGTCCTTGTCTGCAAAGCCTCGCTTTTATCAAGCACCTTTTTTTCACAGCCAAAGGATTTTACAACAAGAAGGTTTTGCAGGATCTCGAGCATAAACGATTTTGTTTTTCCGTCATATTCCTGACAAAGTATGTGCATCTTTTTATATTTTGCGGAATATATCCTTGCTCCAACCGCAACTATCGGCCCTATACAAAGGATAATAAGTGCTAATGTTGCGTCAATTCTGTATAGAACGCAGAATGCACCTATTATGCTTGTCAGGAACATAACCGCATAAGGCAGGATATCGATTATGCCGTTTACAATTACCGAAACATCGCTATCGATTCTGTTCATCAATTCTCCCGAATGGAATTTCGAAACAGAAAGGTAATCTTTTTTTATGAGTATTCCGAATATGTGCCGTTTTAACGCAATTTCAAACCGCGAACACGCATGTACGTTAACATAGCTTACCGCTATCTGTAAAACGAGCCGTACCAAAAGAAGTGCTAAAAGCACCAAAAATGCGTCCTTTAACACTCCCTCCATCTGCCTTGTTGCAATATCCATTACGTCCTTTGAGGCGGTTGCAAAATTGATTTGTATTAAGGACAGCGTTATGCTTATAATACTTAAAAGTATTATGGCGGGAAAAGAGTTTTTTCCGTTTTCCAATATCCACTTTATTGCGTTTTTCTTTTTCATAATTAACTCTCTTTTATTTAATTTAACTCTGTAATTATTTCACATTTTCTTTATTTTGTCAACTATGGCGTAAAGCTCGTCCCTGTCCAAAAGTCTGTCTATCACGGAAATCAGCATATTTGCGGACATTTTTGTCGGTAAATTAAGCTCAAAAAGGAGTTTTTGCCGAAGATTTCTGCTGTTTTCACCGCCTGATATCCCTAATTTATAAAAATCCGCCTTAGTGACAGGCTCTTTCATTTTCTTTTGTGCCGTTTCTCCCAAAACCTCTGCTCCGCTTTTTTTAATTGCGTCGATTATCACGTTTTCGCTTATCCCTTCAACGCCTAAAATTCCTTCTTTTCCGCCGATTGCCTTCCTACGTTCTTTTCCGTATATTTCCGGCACAAATGCGTCAAATACCGTACCGCTTTTTATCAGCTGTTTTATGAATGCACGTATTTTCAGACCTGCCGAATCGGAATCGGTCAGAATCACAATTCCTGTTTTTTCGGCAAAGGTTTTTACTGCCTTTTGTGTTTCGCGATTATTGAATATGCTAAATCCGTCAACTGCAAAAACAGGGCTTTCAATAAACCCCGAAAGCTTTATCTTATCGTAAATTCCCTCAACGATTACTACTTCTTTTATGCTATACATATTATCCACCTATCTGTTAATTTATCATTTATCGCATTTTTTGTCAATAAAATTTACATTTTGTTCATATACTTTCTGAATAATCGTATTATAATATACTTGAAATTTATACGAGGTGATTTATTATGTCAAACGAAGACTTCGAAAAAGAAGAATACGGAGAGGTTATCACTCCGGAAACGGACGAGCCGTCCTTTGCAGAGGAACTTGAAAACTATCTCCCGACTCCCGAAAATACAGATAAAATAAAAAAGCCGTATCCCGCATGGCTTATTTCGGCTGTTACGGCTTTTGCCGTATGCGTGGCAGTACTTACCATATACTCTCTGCTGATTTTCCCGCATATTAAGCCGTCGGCGGTGATTTCCTATGCAGGTGGCAACTCCGATAATGCTGAAATAAAAGATTTAGAGGGTATCGCACTTATATCAGAAAAGACGCTACCTTGCGTCGTTTCTGTTTCCGCCAAAACCGATTACCGAAGCTTTTTCGGCATTTCCTCGCAAACACTTTCAGGCTCGGGAATAGTGATATCGGAAAACGGCTACATTTTAACCTGCTATTCGCTTATAGGCTCAAACGGTGAGGTTACCGTAAAGCTCGGTAATGACAGCTATACCGCAAAATTTGTGGGCGGTGATGCGTCAAAGGATATCTCCATTGTAAAAATTGAGGCAGAGGGACTAAAATTTGCAACCTTGGATAATTCCGAAGGTGTTCATACGGGCGATAATGTGATTGCAATGGCAAACATTTTGGGCGGAGATATAGGGATTTCCGTAACAAAAGGCATAATATGCGGAATAAACAAAGGCGTAACTCTTTCCAACGGAAACAGCATAAATCTTTTGCAAACAGACGCCATTACAGGCGTTTCGGGCGGTCCGCTCTTAAATGAAAAAGGTAATGTTATCGGTATGCTCACAGCCTCAATTTCAACAGATTCCAATAAAATAGGCTTTGCCATTCCGTCAGACGATATTCTGTCGGTTGCGGAGTCGGTTATAAACACAGGTCTTGCACCGTCGGGGCTTATAATCGGCATACGCGGTTCGGATGCCGAACACGGCGTTACCGTAGAAGCCGTAACCGACGATTCTCCTGCGAAAAAGGCAGGAATTAAAACAGGCGACCTCATATTAAAGGTTGACGGAACTACCGTAAAATCAGTTGCAGAAATAAACAAAATCCGTGACACGCACAAAAAGGGCGACACACTCGTAATTACCGTTTACCGTGACGGTGAGGTCATTGACATAAACGTTACTTTATAACGAAAACTCCCTCAATCATAGATTGAGGGAGTTTTTATTATCTTTTCTCAAGGGGTATATAATCGGAGTGTTTTACAACATTTTTATACGCCGGACGTATAATCTTGTTTCCGCTCATAAGCTCTTCTATTCTGTGAGCACTCCAACCCACGATTCTCGAAATCGCAAAAATCGGGGTATAAAGCTCAAGCGGAAGTCCCAACATACTGTAAACAAATCCCGAATAGAAATCAACATTTGCACTTATCGGTCTGTTACGCTTTCCTTTTAAAAGCTCTATTGCAACCTTTTCAACCAAATAATAAAGCTCGAGCTCCTCTTCCTTGCCCTTTTCCTTTGCAAGACTGCCTACAAATCCTTCCAAAATTCTTGCTCTCGGATCGGAAATCGAATAAACGGCGTGACCGATACCGTATATGAGTCCGCTTCCGTCAAATGCTTCTTTACGCAAAAGCTTTTCAAGATACGCTCTTATCTCATTTTCATTTTTTACATCTTTTACATTTTGTCTTATGTCCGCAAACATTTCAACGACTTTTTTATTCGCACCGCCATGCTTCGGGCCTTTTAACGAGCTTAAAGACGCCGCAACCGACGAATATGTGTCTGTCCCCGACGAAGAAACAACGTGCGTTGTAAAGGTGGAGTTGTTACCGCCGCCATGCTCTGCGTGTAGCACAAGGCACAAATCAAGCAGTTTCGCCTCCAAATCGGTGAATGTTTTATCAGGTCTTAGCATATACAAAATAGCCTCTGCCGTAGAAAGCGTTTCGGGCGGAGTATGGATGAAAAGGCTCTGTCCGTTCTGATAATGATTATACGCCTGATAGCCGTAAACCGACAAAAGCGGGAAAAGTGCGATAAGTTGCATACTCTGTCTTAAAACGTTTTTTATTTCCAAATTATCCGCGTCTTTATCATACGAATAAAGAGTCAAAACGCTCCTTGCAAGAGTGTTCATCATATCCCCCGACGGTGCTTTCATTATAATGTCACGGACAAAGCTTGTCGGCAAAAGCCGATAAACGCCCAAATCATGCTTGAATTCTTCCAAATCCTCTTTTTTAGGCTGTTCGCCGAAAATGAGCAGGTACGCAATCTCCTCAAATCCGAATCTTTTTTCGGTGGTAAACCCTGCAACTATCTGCTCGATATCAACGCCACGGTAATAAAGTTTACCCTCGCAAGGTATCATTTCACCGTCATCAATCGTGTAGGACTTTACCTCACCGATTTCGGTAAGTCCTGTCAGAACACCCCGTCCCGTTTTGTATCTGAGTCCGCGTCTTACTTCATATTTATCATAAAGTTCGGGGTCTATATATCCGTTTTTGACGCATTTTTCAGCCAAACGCTCTATGCTTGGCGTCAATTCTGTAAATCTGTTCATTTATTTTCTCCTCTCTTTATTCTGAATGCCATACTGAGTATCAGCGTATGAAGGTTTACCGCTCTTTTTAACATCTCCTGTGCTTTTATAACCTCTGTCATAGCCGTTACTGCTGTTTTTTCCTCTATCCTTCCCGAAAGATTTATCAGTTTATCTATATAATCGGTATTAACCGCATATTTTTCCGAATCGTTCTGGACAAGAACTATGTCCCTTAAAAAATCCTGCCAAAGCTCTAAAACCGTTTCGGCGTCTTCCTTATTATTTTCAACAAATTCCGCAACGTCATAGCTTTCCAAAATATTTTTTGACAAAAGCTTAGGCAAAAGCTCAAACGCACCTTGCCTCAGAGGCATAAACCAATCCTCTTCCGCAAGTTTTTTTGCCTTTTCGATATTTCCGCATGAATATCTTGCCAAAAAATCGGTATTTCTTATGTTCGGGTAGCTGTTTTCAAGAATTTCTTTTATCTTTTCACTTGAAACGGGCGGAAATTTTATTGTTTCGCATCTTGAACGCACCGTCAAAAGAAGTGACTCTGTATTTTCCGCCAAAATGACAAAAATCGCATACTCCGGCGGTTCTTCCAAAAGCTTTAAAAAAGCGTTTTGTGCCTGTTCGTTCATTTCATCGCCATAGGCGATTATATATACCTTTTTTTCCGTTTCAAAAGGCTTTTTATACGCGTCTTTCAAAATCTCACGTATCTGGTCAACAACAATATTTTTTTTGTCCTTTAAAGGAGAAAGCATATGAATATCAGGGTGATTTCCTGCCTTTGCCAAAATGCAGGAATTGCAGTTTCCGCACGGCGTAACTTCCTTTTTCTCACATAACAGCGATACTGCAAAAAGCTTTGCCGCCTCCATGCTTCCTGCTCCCCGCTCACCTTCAAAGATATATGCGTGATGCGACATTCCCTTTCGGATACTCGTTATTAACTTGTCCATTATATCCTCATGGTAAATATCGTATCCGTACATTTTAATCCTCTATCCTATATAACCTTTTTGCGTTTTCTGTTGTTATTTTTTCTACTTCCGAAACGCTTATTCCCTTTATTTCCGCCAACTTTTCGGCAACATAGTGCATAAAAAGTGAGCTGTTCCTTTTGCCTCTTACCTGCTCGGGTGCAAGATACGGGCAGTCGGTTTCGAGCAAAATCCTGTCAATCGGGATCGCCTCAGCTGACAAACGCACCTTTTTTGCGTTTTTAAAGGTGAGTGTACCGCCAACTCCGAAATATATTCCCGTAGGCAAAAGCTCTTTTGCCATTTCGGGACTTCCCGAATAGCAGTGCAAAACACCGCCTATTCTCTTTATATCATGCTTTTTTATAATCTCTATACAGTCGGCATGTGCCTCTCTGTCATGTATGATTACCGGCAGATTTACATCTTCCGCAAGGGACAGCTGACGGTCAAACCATTTTTGCTGAATTGTCCTTTCGACATCGTCATAGTGGTAATCAAGCCCGATTTCGCCTATAGCACAGACCTTTTTATGTTTTGCAAACTCTTTGAGTTTTTCAATATCTGCTTCGGTAAGATTTTCACATTCTTCGGGGTGAACGCCGACAGCGGCATAGATAAACCGATATTTCTCCGCAAGGGGCAGGATTTTCTCAATCGATTCCATAGAATCCGCCGCATTGACTATATACCCTATGCCGTTTTTTTCCATAGCGTCCAGAATTTCAAATCTGTCGCCGTCAAACTGCGAATCGTTATAATGTGCGTGTGAATCAAAAAGCATTTTTATCTCCTATAACATGTGCCTGACAAGTGCGATTGCCATACCCAATAATGCTCCTGCAAAAACCTCTTTTGGAGTATGTCCCAAAAGCTCTTTTAAGTGCTTGTCCGTATCGGAAAAATCCGATTTTTCCCACTGCTCCACAAGCTTATTTAAAATTCTTGCCTGTTGTCCTGCCGCTCTCCTGACACCTGCCGCATCATACATGACAACAAGTGCAAAAACGGTGCTTATCGCAAACTCGGTACTTGAAAATCCGTTTTGCAGTCCCACTGCCGTTGCCAAGCTGGTAACAAAGGCCGAATGTGAGCTTGGCATACCGCCTGAACCCACAAAACGCCTGAAATCGAACCTTTTTTTCTCTATTAGCGTAAAAATTACCTTCAAAACCTGTGCCGTAAACCATGACAGGATACTTGTAACCAAAACGCCTTCCTTCCAAAAATCCATAACCTACGCCTTTCTGTTTACCAACAAATCGGCAAGACTCAAAAGCTCTTCCGCATTATCGAAAATATCAAGACTTGCCTTTGCTTTTTCTATGTATTTCTCCTGCAATCTCTGTGCTTTATCAATTCCGCACAGGGTTACATATGTCGATTTATTGTTATCCGCGTCACTGCCTATCGTTTTGCCAAGTGTTTCCTCATTCCCCAAAACGTCCAAGATGTCGTCCTGAATCTGAAAAGCAATCCCAAGATTATAGCAATACTCATCTATCGCCTTTATTTCCGCATCCTTCGCTCCCGACAAAATCGCACCGATTACGCCTGATGCTCGGATTATTGCCCCCGTTTTCAGCGAATGCATAAATTTAAGCTTTTCCAAATCGGAAAGATCTCCACCCATATCGATATCCTGACCTCCGACCATGCCGTCGGCTCCTGCCGATTTTGCAAGTACGTTTATCGCTCTTAACACAGATGTCCTGTCCACGCCTTCGGCATCATATCCCGACACAATTTCAAACGCCTTGGTTAAAAGCGCGTCACCTGCCAAAATTGCCTCCGCCTCGCCGAAAACCTTATGGTTTGTCGGCTTTCCGCGACGCAGATCGTCATTATCCATAGCCGGTAAATCGTCATGAATGAGCGAATATGTATGTATCATCTCCATGGCACATGCAAACGGGATTACCCTTTCAAACGGTGTTTTAAGCATTTTCGCCGTCATCAGCATAATCATCGGGCGAAGTCTTTTTCCTCCTGCAAAAAGGCTGTAATTCATCGCATCATAGAGCCTTTTCTGAGGCAAATCCGCCGTTTTGGTATATTCCTTCAAGGCATCTTCGGTGATTTTTGCATAATAGCTCAAAAAATCATTCTTCATCAAAATCCTTCTTTTCTCCTCCGATTAAAACGGAAACCTTCTTTTCCGCCTCATCAAGCATTTTATTACATTCTTTTGCAAGTTTTATACCCTTTTCAAAAAGCTCCAAGCTCTCAGAAAGACTTGCGTCGCCGTTTTCCAGCTTGTTTACTATTTCTTCAAGCTCTTTTATCGATTTTTCAAACATTTTATTTCTCCTTTACCTCGCATTTGCAGTTACCGTCGGAAAGCGTCAATTTGAAAATTTGCCCAACATTCAAATCTCCGACTTTCTTTATTACTCCGTTTTTCTCATCCTCCGCTATTGCGTAGCCTCTTTTTAATACCGCCAAGGGGCTCATAGCGTCAAGCTTTCCGCAAAGCTCTGACATGATTTTCCGCTTTTGCGTTGCCGTCAGCCGAAAGCTTTTTTCCGCCTGACGCATCATATTATCACACCTTTGACGCATATCATCGATAATACTTTGCGGATTTTTCGGCTTTAATGTCTCATTTTTCAGCCTTAGCTTTTTAATATAGTTTAGCTCTGCAGTTTTTATTCTGCCCATCATTGACGAGATAGTTGCCGACAGCTCAATCTGTGACGGTACGGCAATTTCCGCCGCCGCAGACGGCGTTGGTGCTCTTAAATCCGCCACAAAATCGGCTATTGTGAAGTCGGTTTCGTGACCTACGGCGGAAATTATCGGTATTTTTGAGGCATATATCGCTCTTGCGACCTCTTCCTCATTAAACGCCCACAAATCCTCAATCGAGCCGCCTCCACGTCCGACAATCAGCGTGTCGCAAAGGTCATGCTTATTAAAGTACTCTATCGCCTCGACGATATTCTCTTTTGCCCCCGCTCCCTGTACTAAGGACGGATATATTATGATTTCGCAATAGGGAAACCGCCTTGTAATTACATTTATGATATCCCTTACCGCCGCACCTGTAGTAGCCGTAACAACTCCGACCTTTTCGGGATATTTGGGGATTGGTTTTTTTGCCTTATCGTCAAAAAGTCCCTCTTCTGCGAGGCGTTTTTTCAGTTTCTCATAAGCTATGTAAAGTTCGCCGACGCCGTCTGGCGTCATTTCATTTATGTAAAGCTGGTATGTTCCGCTTTGCTCATAAACCCCTATTCTGCCCCGAGCAAGTACACGCATACCGTCTTCTGGCTTAAAAGCAAGGGTTTGTGCCGCACTTTTAAACATGACCGCCTTCAAAACCCCGCCGTCATCCTTTAAGGTTATATAAAGATGCCCCGAATAATGCTCTTTAAAATTGGAGATTTCGCCCTTTATCCATATGTCGCCGAGTGCATTTTGCCCCTCAACCAAACGTTTCATATATGCGTTCAGCTGACTGACTGTCGCAATCAAAGGTTCCATTTATTTCATCTCCTCATACATTCTTTTCGCAATGTGTGCAACTCCTACAGCATTGTCGCAGGAAAGCGTATTTTCCGCAAAATATGCGTTGTATTCTCCATCTTTTAAAGCCTGACGGAGTATGGTGTTTGACGCAACGCCTCCTACAAAAAGCACATCTTTCGGGTTCAGGCAGGATAATGCCTTTTTGATGCTTTTTCCTATAAAAACCAGCAGGGAACGTGCAAGGATTGACGCATTTTCGCTGCCTACCATATTCAAAAGCTTTGTTTCAATGCCGGAAAAGTTCATATATCCGCCATTTACCGAGATTTTAAGGTCTATTTCCCCGTCTGCCGTAAGGCTCAATTTGTCAAGCTCCTGTCCGCAAGGAAACTTCATACCGAGTTTTACTCCGAGCCTGTCTATAAGCTGTCCTGCGGAGATGTCCTTTGTTCCGCCCACTATTTTCGGATTAAAGCTTCCGTTTTCATATTTGCAGGATAGGATTTCGGTAGTTCCGCCGGACAGATGCACCGCTGTAAATTCCTTGTCCAAAAGGTTTTCCTGTCCGCAGGAAACAAGTCCTGCCATAATATGCCCGTCTTGGTGTGATGTTTTAAAAAGCGGAACATCTAAAGCTTTTGCAACAATAGTTCCAACGCTTTCACCGACCGTGAAAACGGGCATATATGAATTTTCCTGATTTCTCGGTTTTGCCGAAACGCCGACGGCTTTGATATCCTTAAAATCAATATCAAGCCTCTCAAAAAGGTTCGGTAACTCCTTTGTATGTAAAAACACACCGTCCGATTGGCGTATGCCCCGCTGTCCCTTCTTTACGTCGATTATTTTCCGCAAATTTACGGTTTTATCACCGCAGACCGCAACAGATGTCGTGTAATTTGAGGTATCAATCCCGAGATAAAGGCTCATTTTAACTATTAAATCCTTTCATAAAACCAAGGCTGAAAGAAAATTGTTCATACGATGATATGGGCGATTTTATTCAGCCTTTAATTACTCCCGACAGAACGCCGTTTACAAATGCCGCAGCCGGCGGCTCATCAAATTCCTTTGCAAGTTCTACCGCCTCATTTACCGCAACCTTTGCTGGAACATCGTCTGCATATTTTATCTCATAAATTGCAAGAATTAAAATTGCACGTGACGGTTTTGAAATTCTTTCAACGGTCCAGCCCTTTGCAAGATTTTCGGATATTATTTTTATAATTTCATCATAGCATTCCAAACTGCCCGTAACGACAGATTTTATGTACGGCATCGAGCTTTCTGCAAGAGGACATTCCAAAAGCAAATTGTCGAACAAAAAATCCAATTCGTCCGTGTGCTGATTCAGCTCAAATATGAGTTTAAATGCCTCTTTTCTTGCATCGTGTCTTGAAAATTTCTTCCCCATCACTGCTACCTCTTGAAAATAATAATATCACTTCCATTTTATTATAATGCATTTTTAAAAGAAAATCAAGAAAAATAAGGAAAATAACGCATTTTGCTCTTTTTTCTTCTATTGACGAAAGTGGAAAAATATGTTAGTATATAATAGCAGTTTATTGCAAAGAGGGGTATTTATGGATCATATTATAGTTATTGTTTTGTTTATTATAGGTCTTTTGCTTATTATAAAGGGCGGAGATCTTTTCGTCGATTCTGCCGTTTGGTTTGCAGAGGCACTTAACGTTCCGAAATTCATCATAGGTGCGACCATTGTCAGCTTTGCGACAACCCTTCCTGAGCTTTTGGTTTCGCTTTTTGCCTCACTTTCCGGCAAAAATGTTATGGCGGCAGGTAACGCCATAGGCTCTGTTTCGGCAAATCTCGGCTTGATTATGGGTATTTCCTTAATATGCATACCGTCAATTATAAAACGGCGTGAATTTGCTTTTAAGGGCATTTTGATGGCGGCAACCTGCTTCCTTTTATGGTTCTTTTCAAAAAGCGGGAATATAGGAACTGTCGAAAGTTTAGTGCTGATAGGCTGTTTCATCGCCTTTATGGCGGAAAATACAATCTCTGCAAAAAAGAATATGGACAGCTCCGAAAAGTCGGAAATAGACAAAAAGGATTTGGGCAAAAACATTCTGTTTTTCATCATAGGCATCGTAGGTATTGTTTGGGGCTCGGACCTCTTAGTCGATAACGGCAGTGAAATCGCACGTATGTTCGGCATTTCTGAGGAGATAATAAGCGTCACTATAATTGCGATAGGTACATCGCTTCCCGAATTGGTTACAACGCTCACGGCAATATCAAAAAAGCAATCCTCCCTGTCCGTCGGAAACATAATAGGTGCAAACATCATAGACCTTGCACTTATACTTCCGCTGTGTTCCCTCGTGTCAGGCGGAACGGCGGTTATAGAACGGCAGAGCTATGCAGTTGACATCCCTGTTTGTTTCGGCATCATTCTTATTGCGGTAGTTCCTACGCTTATTTTCGGGCGTCT
>JAFSSG010000022.1 GCA_017451145.1 Clostridia bacterium | reverse complement strand
CCTTTTTGTTTAATAAGTATGATTACTCTGCCTTTGCATCATCAGCTGCTTCTTCTTCAGCTTCTTCTTCAGCTTCAGTTTCTTCAGCTTCTTCCTCAGCTTCAGCTTCTTCTTCAACTTCTTCTACAGTTTCTTCTACTGCTGTTTCTTCAGGAGCAGGTTCTTCTGTCTTAGATCCACAAGCTGCTAAAACGCTTACAGACATCAAAGCAGCAACAAGAAGTGCTAAAAACTTTTTCATGATACATTACCTCCTAAATTATTCTGAAACTTGCGTTTCCTACATCAAATTATATGATGTAACATTATATTTAATGCCGTTACTTACGGCACCTTGCACATAATACCACTTTATTACGAAAAAAACAAGTCTTTTTTGACATTTTTTTCTTTTTTTTGTATTTTTTGCCAAAAATCCGCTTTTTGACACCTTTTTTAAAGTACCTTACTCAAAAATGCCTTTGTGCGTTCATTCATAGGATTTCCGAATATTTCCTCAGGTGTGCCCTCTTCCATAATTACGCCCTCATCAACAAACAAAACCCGATTTGCAACTTCCTTGGCAAATGCCATTTCGTGAGTTACGACAACCATCGTCATACCCTCTTTAGCAAGTTTTTTCATAACGTCCAAAACTTCGCCTACCATTTCCGGATCAAGTGCCGAAGTCGGTTCATCAAAAAGCATAACGTCAGGCTTCATACAAAGTGCACGGACTATAGCTATTCTCTGCTTTTGGCCTCCCGAAAGCTGTGACGGATATGCGTCTTTTCTATCGGCAAGTCCGACTGCCTTTAAAAGCTCTATTGCGTTATTTTCCGCCTCTTTTGCACTTTGTTTCAGCAGTTTCGTCGGTGCTAACGTCATATTTTTTAGCACCGTCATATGCGGAAACAGGTTGAAATGCTGGAAAACCATACCCATTTTCTGTCTATGCAGATTTATGTTTGTTTTTGGATCGGTTATCTCCTTGCCTTCAAAAAATATGCTTCCCGACGTGGGCCTCTCAAGAAGGTTCAAAGAGCGGAGAAATGTGGATTTTCCTGAGCCCGACGGTCCTATTACAACAACGACTTCGCCTTTTTTTATGCCTGTTGTTATGCCGTTTAAAGCCTTTATTTCACCACCGTTATAGTGTTTTTTAAGGTCTTTTACCTCGATCAGATAATCACCGTTCACTCTTTCTCAGCCTCCTTTCAAGGATTTCAACCATCTTGCTGAAGAATATGACCATAATAAGATAGATGATCGCAACTGCAAAAAGTGGCATAAACGCCGAATATGTTGCCGCACGAATTATATTTCCGCCCATAGTCAGATCCCTTATCGTAACATAACCCGCAACAGATGTTTCCTTTAAAAGTACTATAAACTCATTTGCAAGTGCGGGAAGTACGTTTTTAAATGCCTGTGGGATAATTATATGCCACATGGTTCTTTTATAGTCAAAGCCCAAGCTACGTCCTGCCTCAAATTGCCCTTTATCTATCGACATAATTCCCGAGCGAATAATTTCCGCAACATACGCACCTGAATTTATACCAAACGCAAGAACCGCAACGAGCAAACTGTTTCTGGACGACGCAAAAATTATATAGTACATAATCATAAGCTGGACAACAACAGGCGTTCCGCGTATAACAGTAAGATAAAGTTTGCAAATGGAATTCAAAATGCCGAACAGCGTCTTTTTAATACCCTTTTGCATATCCTCATACGTGTTGTCATAGCTCGACCGTATGATTGCCACCAACGCACCTAAAATGACGCCTAAAATAACAGCCAAAAAGGTCATAATAAGCGTATTTTTCAGGCCGCTCGTTAGAAATTTCCATCTTTCGTTCTGAACAAAATTGAGCACAAAATCCGCTTTTACATCATCAAACCACGAATTCAATCCACTCACTACATCACCCCATTTATAAACAAAACAGAGGACGAAAAATTCCGTCCCCTGCAAACTTTCAATAATTATTTATTGTTTGCGGCAACATAAGCTTTTGCCGGTTCGTTATCAATGATTACGCAGTCAACCTTGCCTGTAACAAGTGCCTGTACTGCTTCATTACCTGTTGCATACTTCATAACTCTTTCAGCCCCGAAGTCACCTTCTGCGTAGATATCGCCTGTTGTTCCCTTTTGTGTGCCTACTAAATAGGTAGCACCTTCTGCAAAAAGATCGTCAGCAGATGTGATTTCGCTATTCTCAGGAACTATGATTGACTGTATGCCTGTTGCATAGGTAGTTGAGAAATTGATGTTCTTAAGACGGTCTTCCGTAACTGTCATACCTGCCATACCCATATCTGATTTGCCTGTCTGAACTGCTGTTATGATTGCGTCGAAATCCATATCGTCAATAACAAGCTTCATATCAAGCTTATCTGCGATTGCAGCTGCCATTTCAGCATCGATTCCGACAACCTTGTCACCGTCATAATACTCATAAGGCGGGAACTGTGCATTTGTTGCCATATGGAGCTCGTCTTTTCCTTCAGCATCTTCTTGGAATACAAGGTCATTTTCTGTTCCCTGTATGTACTTATCTACGATTGCCTGTGCTGTTCCGTCAGCCTGAAGCTCAGCAAGTGCAGCGTTGATTTTGTCAAGAAGGTCTGTGTTTTCCTTTGCTACGCAAATTGCATAATCTTCAACTGCATATTCGGTGTCAAGGATTTTAAGAGTAACCTTATTTCCTCCACATGCAGAAAGACAAGCAACTGCCAAAACCATTACCAATGCCATTGATAAACCTTTTAAAATATTCTTTTTCATTTTAAAATCCTCCTCAAAGATTTAATGATACCCGCACATTATAACAAAACATTTATAATTATGCAAGTCTTTTTTACAAATTATTCTATTTTTTTATCATTTTCCTACGCAAAAACTATGGAAAATTTCCGCAATAATATCCTCTGAAACCGTTTCACCCGTGATTTCGCCCAAAAAATCAATGGCTTCATTTATGTCGAGTGCGGCGATATCCTGTGGCATTCCGCCGTTTAGCTGTTCTATTGCACGGCTTAATGCCTCTTTAGTGTGTCCGAGTGCCGAAAGGTGCCTTGCATTTGTAATGACCGCAGAATTTCCCCAATCAATTTCTGCAAAATTATACATTTTCTTTATTATTTTTACAAGTTTGTCTATTCCTTCGCCTGTTTTTGAGGATAATTCCACGTCGGCGTCGATATTTTCCGATTTGATATCGCATTTATTTGCGACGGTTATGACCTTTTTGTCCTTTACAAGCTCGAAAAGGGTTTCGTCTTCGTTATCTGTTTTCCGACTCAAATCAAGCACCAAAATGACGAGCTCCGCTTCGTCTATCGTTTTTTTCGCTCTTTCTATGCCGATTTTTTCGACAGCATCCTCTGTATCGCGTATTCCTGCCGTATCCAAAAGCCGCAAAGGAACACCGTCCAAATTCACGAATTCCTCGATTACGTCACGGGTAGTTCCTGAAATATCGGTCACGATTGCCCTGTCCTCACCTGCAAGTCGGTTTAAGAGCGAGGATTTCCCTACATTTGTTTTGCCGACTATTGCAGTTTTGATGCCTTCCTTTATTATACGTCCGCTGTCCCTTGTATCGATCATCTGCAAAACCGCATTTTCGGCTTTTTGCAGTGCGTTCTTTATATCGTCGGTTGTCACGTCCTCCAAGTCTTCATCTGGATAGTCTATTGCAACCTGCATTTGTGCCGCAAGATGCACAAGGTCTCCTCTTATTTCGGATATTTTCTTGAACAGTCCGCCTTTTGCCTGAAACAGTGCGTTTTTTTCCTCCAGCTCAGTTTTGGCGTTTATTATATCGATAACGCCCTCTGCCTGTGAAAGATCGATTCTGCCGTTTAAAAAGGCACGTTTTGTGAATTCACCCGCTTCGGCGGGATATGCTCCCCCTAAAATGAGCGTTTCCAAAACCCTTTTTGCTGCCACAAAACCTCCGTGTGTGCTGATTTCAACGACATTCTCACGGGTATATGTCCTCGGTTCACGCATAACCGTAACCAAAACTTCGTCTATTATTTCGCCCGACTTATCGACAATATGTCCATAGCTTACGGTATGCGATTTTGCATCCAAAAGGCTGTTTTTTCCTTTAAAAATTCTATCGCAAATATCTATTGCACTATCACCGCTCACTCTTATCACGGAGATTCCGCCTATTCCTTGCGGTGTGGAAATTGCTGCGATGGTGCGACCGTTATTTCTCATCCAAAAGCTCCTCTAATGCCGATTTAAAGGACTGAATATTTGAAAAATGCTTATGCACCGACGCAAAACGGACATATGCGACCTCGTCAAGCTCTTTTAAATGACTCATAACCTTTTCGCCGATTTCGGTTGATGTCACTTCCTTTGACATCATCTGATAGAGTTCGCTCTCGATTTGGTCTGCTATATCTTCCATTTGTGCGTATGTGATCGGGCGTTTTTCACACGCTCTTATCAAGCCACGTACAATCTTTTCACGGTCATACGGCTGCCTGGAATTATCCTGCTTTACCACTACCAATGATATCGTTTCAAGCTTTTCGTATGTTGTAAACCGTTTTTGGCATTTCAAGCACTCGCGTCTTCTCCTTATCGATGTTCCGTCATCCGCCGGACGTGAGTCAATAACCTTGCTTTCCATAAAGCCGCAATATGGACATTTCATAAAACCGCTCCTTTATTCATTTTCTATACAGAAAACTTTTTAATTTCTCTTTGCGAGTACGTCCTTTTCATACTTTTTAATATCGCTGAGCCAATCAAGACCTACTCCCTTGCCCGATTTTTCGCAATAATAATCCCAAACAAGTGAGAAAGGTGCTGCCTTGAATTCCTGAGTATATGCAAGTCTTGCAGATACATCGCCCTCAGCTTCAATTTTCTTCATTTCCTCATTCGGCTGCAAAAGTGCATAAAGCATAGCTTTTCTGACATTTCTGATACCTATTACCCATGCGGAAATTCTGTTTATCGATGCATCGAAAAAGTCTGTTGCAATGTATGTATCCTTTAATTTGCCAAGTCTCACAAGCTCTTCCATAATAGCCTTCAGCTCGTCATCAAAGGCTACTACATGGTCGCTGTCCCATCTTACCGGACGCGAAAGGTGCAAAAGCACAGAATTTGCAAATGTGAATATCGACGAAAGCTTTGCTGATACCATTTCGGTAGGATGGTAATGACCTGTATCCAGTGTCATAATTATATGGTCTTTATTTGCGTTCATGACATAGCCCATGCAGAATTCATGTGAGCCTACCGTATAGCTTTCAAGTCCTATTCCGAACACCTTTGACTCGATGCCATCTACAACTCCTCTTACAAGCCTTGTAGCCTTGAAGATTTTATCGTAGCTGTCCTTTAATCTGAGTCTCGGAGATATCGTATCAACAGGAAATTCCTTATCGCCGTCGGGAGTCCAATGGTTAATAACACATGTTTTACCTGTAACTTTATGGAAATATCCGCCTATTTTACGGCATCTTATACCGTGTTCAATCCAGAAATTCCGTATATCTTCGTCAGCATTTGAAAGCGTACCTTTTTCGCTCTTGGGATGTGAGAAATATGTAGGATTGAAGTCAAGTCCTATGCCCTTTTCCTTTGCCCAATCAGCCCATTTTTCAAAATGCTTCGGCTCTATTTCGTTTCGGTCAACAACGCCGTCTGCTTCCTGATAGTTAGCGTGAATATTTACCTTAAGTTCACCCGGAATATACTCCATAGCCTTTTCCATATCGGCTCTTAATTCCTCCGGTGTTCTTGCAGCACCCATGTAATTACCCGTAGTCTGTATTCCGCCGGACAAATCACCTGCGGATTTCTCAAATCCTGCCACATCATCGCCCTGCCAACAGTGCATTGAAATCGGTATGCTGTTGCATAGTTCGATAGCCTTATCAACATCAATACCGTACCTATTATAGTACTCTTTCGCCAATTCGTAGCCCTTTTCTAAATCATACATCTTCTTCACTTCTCCTCATTTAAAATTTTATTTACTTTTAAAATTGCCACCTGCGTTTTCGCGTCAACAATTTCATTTTCCAAAACCATTTTTACAGCTTTTGAAAATGGGATTTTTACCACTTCCAAAAACTCACCGCTGTCAAGCTCCTGCCCGACAAATTCGAGATTTTCGGCAAAATACATATGTATCACTTCATTAAGATACCCCGGTGACGGATAGCATTTTCCGATAAATTTATACTCCTTTGCCGTATATCCCGTTTCCTCACGAAGCTCACGAAGTCCCGCATCGTATGGGTTTTCGTCCTTTTCAAGCTTTCCTGCAGGAATTTCCAAAACCACCTCGTCATAAGGTTTGCGGTACTGCTTTACCATAAAAATATTTTTGTCATCATCGATTGCAAGAACCGCAACACCGCCGTTATGCAAAACAAGTTCGCGTCCTGCCGTTTTCCCGTTTGGGAGCCTTACGATATCCTCTTTGACATGTATAATTCTTCCGCTGTAAATCTCTTTTGTGTCTAACGTCGCTTCTGTAAAATCCATTTTGTTACCCTCTAAAATGTATTTATGAATTCTTTTATCACTTTTATCGAATTTTCCGCCGCCATTTTGGCAAAGGTCGGAAAATCCATATTTGCATCGCCGTTTGCAGAGTCGCTTATCGCCCGTAAAACGCCAAAAGGCACTTTATTGACATAGCAGACCTGTCCGATACTTGCACCCTCCATCTCACAGGCTGATGCGGAAAAAACGTCTTTTATAAACTGTTTCTTTCCGCTGTCCGAAACAAATATATCGCCTGACGCAACCGTTCCCAAAACCGCTTTTATTCCGATTTTTTCCGTTGCACCCAATAATGTTTTGTAAATTTTTTCGTCCGCCGGTATTTTAACAAGTCCGATTTCCGATAAATACCCTCTCGGTTCACCCAAAGGCGTTGTGTCCATATCGTGCTGAACAACGCTGTCCGCAATGACGATATCGCCTACATTCAAGGCTTCGCAAAGTCCTCCTGCCACGCCGATATTTATTATGATTTCGGGTTTAAACGCCATAATCATAGTCTGCGTACAGATTGCGGCAAAAACCTTGCCTATTCCGCATTTTGCAACAACTGTATCTTTGCCGTTAAAACTGCCTTTTACAAAGGTTATACCGCTTATTTTTTCCTCCCTGACATCTTTTAAAAGGCTTTTTAAGCCTTCAACTTCGATGTCCATAGCTCCTATAATGCCAATCATAGCCGTATTACAAGAGCGGAAGCGGATTTACGAAGAGAATATCGTCACGCTCTGCCGCTTCTCCCTCAGCAAAGACAAACGCTTTTGCAAAAACCTTAGCACCCACCTGTTCCAAAATGCTTTCAATAGCAGAAAGCGACGAGCCTGTGGAAACAACATCGTCAACTATAAGGACATTTTTGTCCTTCAGCTTGGGGATCTGGTTATTATCAAGATACAGATAATGTTCGTCCTTTGTGGTGTATGTATTTACTGCTCCCTTGGTTACATTCTTATGATAAATCTTCTGTTCTTTACGCAAAATCGTCATTTCACAGCCTAAATATCCGGCAATTCTGTATGCCAGAATAACGCCTTTTGTTTCGGCAGAAATTACGACATCGACCTTTGACAAGTCAAGGTCTGAGTTTTTAAGTACATTGTAGAGTGCCTCACTTGCATCGTCCGACAGCTTCTTTGAAGAAAGCATATCGAAAACCGCAATACTTAAGCCCTCCTTTATCTCGATTATGGGAAGTCCGTATTCCCGTCCGTTTAAAGTGGTTTTAAAATCCATTTTGTCCCTCCTGATACTGACAGTATATAACAACTTTTCGTCATTTTAACAATTCCCACCTATTATATCACACATTTTTCAAAATTACAACAGTTTTTTAACTATTGACTATTCATAATATATGTGATAAAATGATATAATAAGTAAAATATTGCTATTTTGGAATTTAAAGTCATTTTGACTTATTAAGGAGTCTTTATGAAAAAACGCATAAACGGCGGAAATATCTATGCAACTTTATTTGCCGATCTGGTTTTAATAGCTGCATCTATATATTCTCTGCTTTCGGAAAACACTATTGATTTTGCTATTTTTATTTTGTCTGCGGTTTTGCTTACGGTATGTTCTGCGATATTTGAAAAAAAGAGCCGTGTGAGCTTTTCCGAGTATGTAAAGATGATTACCGAAAAGAAGGAAGGTATGTCTGGGGACGCAATAAGCAAATTCCCTCTGCCTATGGCCGTTCTTAAAATCAACGGTCAGATTTCGTGGTTTAATGACCTTTTTTCTGAAATGGTAGATTCTTCCGAGCTTTACAATGTGGTTATCAGCGATATTATGCCCGAACTGAGATGGTCGGAAATACTGAAATCGACAGGAAGCATTTATACCTATGCGTCTTACAAGGGGCATAAATACAACGTTGTAGGCGACATTATCAAAAGCGATATTTCCACTGCCGAAAATCCCGATTTTACCGTTTTGCTCTATTTTATAGACAAAACGGAAACAGAAAATCTTAGAAAAAGATATGAGGACGAAAAAACAGATATCGCCATAATCAACATAGACAACTATGACGAAATTTTTCAGAAAATGGACGATTCGGAATCACAGCAGACAATGGCGAAAATAAACAAGTATATAATCGCTTGGGTGTCGGAAAGCAAGGGCGTTTTAAAGAAAACCGAACGTGACAGATACTTGGTGCTTTTTGAGCATCGGTATTTAAAGGATTATATCCAAAAGAAATTTGACATTTTAGAGCTTGTCAGAGGTCTCGGAGATTCTGTCAAGCTCCCAATTACCATAAGTATAGGCATCGGCGTCGGAGGAACAATTCTTGAAAACAATTCTTATGCCCGTGCCGCTATCGATATGGCGTTAGGACGCGGCGGCGACCAGGCGGCTGTTAAGGACGCCACACAGTACAGCTTTTTCGGCGGTATTGCAAAAGACTACGAAAAAAGCACACGTGTAAAAACACGCGCATTTTCAGTAGCATTAAAGGACTTTATCCTAAACTCCGACAAGATTATTTTTATGGGACACGCAGGGCTTGATTACGACTCTTTCGGGGCGGCAATCGGACTGCAACGTGCCGTAAGGATTTTGGGGAAAACGCCGTACATTGTTATGGATAATTCCCCTGCCGTTAAACGTTTAAAGGACGAGGCGGACAAAATCGAAGAATACGCAGGACTTATAATTTCCACCGAAGAGGCTGAGGAAATTATCACGATGAACACCTTGTTAGTCGTTTTGGACACTCACCGTCCGTCAATGTTGCCCGACGCAGATTTACTTGACAAAACCACAAAAGTCGTACTTATCGACCATCACAGAAGAAGCACCGATTTTATATCGAACACTTCCCTAATATACCACGAGCCATACGCCTCCTCGACCTGTGAAATGGTTGCTGAGATTTTGCAGTACATTGATATCGACAAAAAACTCACGCCTTTTGAGGCTAAGGCACTGTATGTAGGAATCCTGATGGACACGAAAAACTTTACCGTAAAAACAGGTGTACGCACCTTTGAATCGGCGTCGTACCTCAGAAGATACGGGCTTAATACCGCCGAAGTGCGAAAGCTTTTCGATTCGGACAAGGACGATTATATAAAACGTGCAAAAATTGTCGAAAATTCCGAAACAGTAGCGGACAATATACTCATTTCCGTTTGCCGAGAAAATTATCCGAATATGCGTGTTATCTCCTCTCAAGCGGCGGACGATATGTTAAATATAAACAACATAGCAGCAGCCTTTGTACTCTACAAAATCGACGGCGAAATTAACCTTTCCGCACGTTCATTAGGCGACATCAACGTTCAGCTGATTGCCGAAAAGCTCGGCGGAGGCGGTCATTCTACCGTTTCGGGAGCACAGCTTAAAACAAACGATTTTGACGAGGCACTTACTGCTTTGAAATCGGCGATAGACGAGTATATAAAGGAAAACAGAAAGGATTGATAATAATGAAGGTTATACTTAATCAGGACATAAAAGGACAGGGCAAAAAGGGACAGCTCGTTGAGGTTTCTGACGGATATGCAAGGAATTACCTGCTCCCGAAAAAACTTGCAAGTGAGGCAAACAATACAAATATGAATATTCTTCACGGCAAAAACGAGGCAGAGGCATACCATCAGCAAATGGCTTTGGAGGAAGCTGTCGCACAAAAGGAAAAGATGGAAAAGGTTGAAGTTTTGCTTTCTGCAAAAGCAGGTGAAAACGGAAAACTTTTCGGTTCTATCACCTCAAAAGACGTTGCAGAGGCTCTTACAATGCAACATCACATAAAAATTGACAAGAAAAAATTTGTTATGCCTGACGGAATCAAGGTTTTAGGCACTACAAACGTTGAAGTTAAAATATACCCGAATGTAGTAGGAACTTTAAAGGTAACTGTTACAGCTCTTTAAGATAATTGTGCCGTTTTGACGGTAGAATGGAGATACTATGGCGAAAAACACCGAAATACGCGATTTTGAGCTTCCGAACAGTCCGGAGGCGGAAAAAGCAATAATAGGCTGTATTCTTCAAGACAAAAAATCGCTTGTGACTGCACTTGAATTGCTTTCGTATGCTGATTTTTATTATGATGCAAACCGCGAAATTTTCAAGGCGGCAACAGAGCTTTTTAATGAGAATATGCCCGTCGATATTGTCACAGTCAGCGACAGACTGACAAGATACGATAAGCTTGACGCAGTAGGCGGTCTTACCTACCTTACTTCTGTTGCGACAAGCATTTCGACTACCGAAAATCTGGAATACTATGCAAAAATCATAAGCGAAAAGTCGCAACTTCGTGAACTCGCAAATGTTGCGGCTGAAATAAAAACGCTTTCTGCCGGACAGGACGGGAAAGCCTCACAGCTTTTATCAAGGGCGGAACAGCTTGTTTTGGAGATATCTTCAAGACGTGAACAGACGGACATTTCGCCTATAAAGGACATTATTATGTCCACATATGAGGAAATTGTTGAAAACTCAAAAAGTACCGGCAAAACGGTTGGGCTTGACACAGGTTTTGATGAGCTTAATTACCGTACAGGCGGATTTCGTGGCGGTCAGCTTATACTGATTGGCGGACGTCCTGCCATGGGTAAGTCAAGTTTTGCGGTAAATATCGCCGAAACCGTCGCAATAACCAACAAAAAACCGGTTGCGATTTTCAACCTTGAGATGCCGAAATCCATGATTGTACGCAGAATTTTCTGTTCTCAGGCATATATCGACTCTCAAAAGATTCTCTCCGGAAAATTTGAGGGCGAAGATTGGGCAAGGCTCGGAAGAGTGCTTGACAAAATCGCCGTTGCACCTTTATATATCGATGATTCTTCCAGCATAACCGTTTCGGAAATACACGCAAAATGTCAGAGAATCAAGCAGACGCACGGTCTTTCTATGGTGGTAATCGACTACCTGCAGCTTATGCGTGACGATTCCAGAACAGAATCAAGGCAGGTTGAGGTTGCATCAATTTCACGTGCACTTAAGGTTATGGCAAAGGAGCTTGACGTTCCTGTTATCGCACTTACACAGCTTAACCGTGCGAATGAAAAGCGTCCAGACAAGCGTCCTACCCTTTCGGACATACGTGAATCGGGTGCTGTTGAGCAGGACGCAGATATGGTTATGCTCATTCACCGTGACGATTACTATAACCCCGATTCTTCCGACAAAAATATGGCGGAAATAATTATCGCAAAGCACAGAATGGGCGAAACGGGTACATTTAAGCTCGGTTGGCAGGGTAAATATACAAAATTTGTAAATGTTGAATATCGCAAAGAGGACACGGCTAAAATTAAAGGGAAGGACGAAGAGTAAATGAAGCTCTTAAATACCCTCTCAGATACTGTAAAATCGCATAATATGATTAAAAAGGGCGACCGTGTTTTAGTTGCTCTTTCGGGCGGTGCCGATTCTGTCACGCTTCTTCATATGCTTTATGAGATTTCGGAAACCTACGGTTTTTCCGTCGGTGCGGCACACGTAAATCACAAACTGCGTGATACGGCTGACCGTGATATGAATTTTTGCAAGAATTTATGCGAAAAGCTTAATATTCCGCTTGAAATCCTCGTATGCGACATTCGCAATGAGGCAAAGGCAAACGGTATGAGCGAGGAGCTTTACGCAAGAGGCGTAAGATATGACTTTTTCAACAGTCTCGGCTATGACAAAATCGCAACCGCACATAACAAAAATGACAATGCGGAAACAATTCTTTTTAATTTCATGCGTGGCTCTTCTTTAAGCGGTCTTTGCGGAATACCCTATATGCGAGATAATATTATAAGACCGCTTTTGGATATCAAAAAAGCGGATATTATATCCTATTGCAAGGAAAACGGCTATGATTTTGTAACAGATGAAACAAATTTCCGCGAAATTTATACGAGAAATAAGATACGGCTTTCTTTGATACCTCAAATTGAGGACAATTTTAATGAAAATTTTGTAAATACTGTAACGGAAAACTCAAATCTTATTGCATATGACAGCGATTTTCTTGATACTGAGGCGAAAAAGCTTTTTAGGGGCGAAGTTTCGGCAGATTTGGCAAAAGGTATGCACCCTGCCATGCTTTTCCGTATTATCCAGCTCTATTACAAGGAAAAAACAGGGGCTTTTCAAAACCTTTCGGTTAGCTTCGTAAAAGCCATTGTTTCACTTTTAGAGAAAAACAAAACCGGCTCACAAGTTGATTTGCCAAACGGGTTTTATGCTTACATTTCCTATGGCAAACTTATAATTGAAAAAAAAGCACAAAAGCTCGAATTTGAATATGACATATTCCCGAATATGCCTCTATTCATATCGGAAATAGGCAAAATTGTAACGCTTGTGCCGGACAAAAACGGAAAGATTTTTCTTGAAAATGAAAATGGGCTTAAAATAAGAAACAAACGGAACGGTGACGTATTTTACCCGACAGGAATGGCGGGAAAAAAACGGCTTTCCGATTACTTTACAGACAAAAAAATACCGCAAAAACTGCGGAATACAATACCTATTCTTACAAAAAATGACGACATCGTGTCTATCATAGGGTACCGTAATGACAGGCGTTTTACCGACACCTCTTACGCTCCCTACTCCATTTCGGTAAAGGAGGCAGAAAATGCAAAGTAAAAACAGAGGATTTATAGGCTGGATACTTTTGATAGTTTTGCTCTTTTCAATGTTTTCGGCATTTAAAGAGCTTTCAGGTATGGCGACAAAATCCGATTATTCTTCCCTGCTCCAAAGCATAAAAAACGGAACTGTTTCAGAGCTTTATATCAGTGCAGAAACGGCACAGGCGAAGATTGGCGACAAGGTAATAACCTGCCAGATTCCGTCTGTTGAGGTTTTACAGCGTGACGCAGGTGAGGATTTATTAAAGCTTATCGAAAGCGGAAAGCTCTCCTATCAGATTGCCGAAAAAAAGGTTTCTTGGCTTGAATATTTGATTCCTATTTCGTCAGTTTTAATGCTTTTGGTTTTCGTGATGTTTATCTTCGGTCAAGGTAGCGGCAAGGGCGTTGCCAATTTCACAAAAAGCCGTGCAAGGCTCAGTAACGATTCTCAAAAGACCGTGAAATTCGACGATGTAGCAGGAGCGGACGAGGAAAAACAGGAACTTATGGAGCTTGTGGAATTTTTAAAAAATCCGCAAAAATTCATAAGCATAGGTGCGAGGATTCCCAAAGGCGTACTTTTGGTAGGTCCACCCGGAACGGGAAAAACGCTTTTAGCCCGTGCGGTTGCCGGTGAGGCAGGTGTGCCGTTTTACTCCATTTCAGGCTCGGATTTTGTGGAGCTTTACGTCGGCGTCGGTGCGTCACGTGTCCGCGATATGTTTCAACAGGCTAAAAAAACCAAGCCATGCATTATTTTTATAGATGAAATCGACGCTGTCGGTAGGCAACGCGGTGCCGGTATGGGCGGAGGTCACGATGAGCGTGAGCAGACATTGAATCAGCTTTTGGTTGAGATGGACGGTTTTGGCGAAAATGAGGGCATTATCATTATGGCAGCTACAAACCGCCCCGATATTCTGGATAACGCGCTTTTGCGTCCCGGACGTTTTGACAGACAAATCGTTGTCGGAAAACCGGATTTAAAGGGCAGAGAAGAAATTTTGAAAATCCATTCAAAAAACAAAACTCTGGCAAAGGATGTTGACCTTAACAAAATCGCAAAAACTACCGTCGGTTACACCGGTGCAGACCTTGAAAATCTTATGAATGAGGCGGCAATTTTTGCTGCAAGGCGTGGCAAGACCGAAATTGACGAAAAGGATATTGACGACGCGAATATGAAGGTAATGATGGGACCGCAGAAAAAGTCGCAGATCGTTACCGAAAAGGAAAAACGGCTTACCGCATACCATGAGGCAGGTCACGCCGTTCTTACAAAGCTTGTATCAACCCGCGACACCGTTCGTCAGGTTTCCATCATTCCGAGAGGCAGAGCAGGTGGTTACACCATGCACATTCCCGATGATGACAGTATGTACTACGGCAAAAAGGATATTTTAAACGATATAATAATCCTTTTGGGCGGGAGAGCCGCAGAAGAGCTTACCATGGACGATATCTCAACGGGTGCTTCCTCCGATTTGAAACGTGCTACCCAACTTGCACATGAGATGGTGGCAAAATACGGTATGAGCGAAAAAATCGGTCCTATCTGCTATGACAGTAACGAAGAAGTGTTTTTAGGCAGGGACTACGGTCACTCAAAGCAGTATTCCGAAGCGGTTGCCTCACAGATAGACGGCGAAGTCGAGGCGGTTCTTACTTCACAGTACGGCAAGGCAAAACGGCTCTTGACAGAGAATATGGACAGACTCACAAACGTTGCCGAAGCTCTGCTAAAATACGAAGTTTTAGATGAAAAAGAGTTTATAAAATATTTTAATAAAGGAGATTTTGAAAATGAAACAAGTAACTAAGGATATGATTATAAGAGATGTATTAAACCTTGACTCAGGCTGTGCAGAATTCCTGTTTGCAATAGGTATGCACTGCCTCGGTTGTCCGTCTGCAAGTGGCGAATCGCTTGAAATGGCATGTGCCGTACACGGTGCAGACGTTGACAAGTTGGTTGCTGATTTGAACGAATATTTAAAGGACAAATAATATGGATGACACTGCCCGACAAATTGCGGTTTTGGTTATTTTGATTCTCTTTTCTGCGTATTTTTCTGCTACCGAAACCGCATTTTCATCACTTAATCGGATAAAACTGAAAAATAAGGCAAAAAACGGAAATAAACGGGCCGAAAAAACGCTGAAGCTCTGTGACAAATACGACAAATTGCTTTCCACAATCCTTATCGGCAACAACGTCGTAAATATCCTGTCGGCGTCTATCGCCACGGCACTTTTTGTGTTCTATTTTTCGCAAAAAGGCGTTGCGTATTCTACGATAACCATGACCGTCGTTGTCCTTGTTTTCGGCGAAATTCTGCCAAAAAGCATTGCAAAGGAAATTCCCGAGAGCTTTGCTATGTTTTCTGAGCCTTTTATTTCCTTCTGCCTTGCCATTTTGACGCCCGTAACTTTTATTTTTTCGGTTATGAAAAAATGTATTGACCGTGCGTTTAAAATCCGCTCCGACAAGAAAATCACAGACAGTGAGCTTTTAACTATTGTTGAGGAGGCAAAAAGCGAGGGTGCTATTGACGAGGACGAAGGACATCTTTTAAAAAGTGCGATTGAGTTTTACGATTTAGAGGTTTCGGACATCTTAACACCGCGTGTTGACGTTGTTTCGGTGGATATAGAATCATCGGCAGATGAAATTCGGGACACTTTCAAAAAGAGCGGATTTTCACGTTTGCCCGTTTATAAGGATACTGTGGATAACATAGTCGGAATAATAAACGAAAAGGATTTTTTCTATAACAATGACCTTTCAAGCATTATGCTACCAACCGTAAGAGTTTTGGACAGCATGAAAATTTCCAAGCTTGTTTCGCTTTTGCGTGAAAAAAAGCAACACTTGGCCGTTGTGACCGATGAATACGGCGGAACAGTCGGTGTTGTCAGTTTAGAGGACGCCTTAGAGGAGCTTGTCGGTGAAATCTGGGACGAGCACGATTCGGTCAAATTGGATTTTATCAAAATTTCCGACCACCGTTACCGCATAAACGGCAGTGCAAACGTCGATAAAATGTTTGAGATTTTTGGTGTTACTCCGAAAACCGAATTTGACAGCACTTCTGTCACGGGCTGGATTACCGAAACGCTTGGGCATATACCAAAACGAGGTGAACGGTTTGAAGCCGAAGGGATTTTCATAACTGTTTTGAGAACAAACCAAAACAGAGTTTCCGATATTTTGGCGGTTAAAAAATCTATGCCTCAAACAAAAGATAAATAAGCTTTTTTTCGAGTTTGTGCCACTTTAAAAGGCGTTTTTCATAGAATTTTGCCAGATATACCGTCGGCATATTTGAAAGGCTTTTCCCTTTTTTAAGCATAAATTCAACATTTTTTTGGCACATTTTATGGGAAAAATCACAAATATATCCGCAAATCAAGGCTTTTATTGATAAAAAGACAGTTTTCATATATTCACTCCCTTTTATCATTATCTGCCGGTTTCGTGCTTTTATGTAAAGAAATTCAAAATAGGAGGTGCTACACTTGAAATATAAAAACAATTTAACGCAATTTGACAATACGTTGTTTTTTCTGACAATTTTAGCAGGAATTGTCGGAATAATTGCAGTTTTCAGTGCAACACGTTCTATGAACACCAATTCAAATGTGATTATGCAGACGGCGGCATTTGTAATCGGCATAATTCTTATGTTTTTCATAAGCCGTATAAACTACCAGATATTCGGTTACACCGCAGTTTTTATATATGTCGCCTGTATTTTAATGCTTATCGCCGTCCTTATTTTCGGTACTACGGGCACTTGGGGTGCGAGAAGCTGGATACGCTTCGGCCCTATAGGATTACAGCCTTCTGAGGTGTGTAAAATCGGCTTTGCATTGACCTTTGCAAAACATCTTGCAACGGTGAAAGACGATTTAAACAAGCCTGTTACTTTGGCATTTCTCGTTCTTCATCTTGCGGTTTTGGCAGTGCTTATTATGTTAGAGCCTGACGCAGGAAGTACTATGGTTTTCTGCTTTATGGCAATAGCTATGCTTTTTGTGGCAGGGCTTTCTGTTAAGTATATTTTGCCGACATTTTTACTCTTTTTGGCGTCATCACCGCTTATCTATTTTTTCCTTTTGAGCGATTACCAAAAACGCAGAATTCAGGTGTTTTTCAACCCTGAACTTGACAAGCTCGGCAGCGGATATAACGTCATTCAGTCTAAGATTGCGGTAGGCTCAGGAAAGCTTTTCGGTAAAGGATTTTTGAAAGGAACTCAAAATCAGCTCGGTTTTTTGCCAACAAAGCATACCGACTTCATATTCAGTGCAATTTCGGAGGAATTCGGATTTGTAGGTGCTGTTTTTGTGGTATTATTGCTTTTTTTCATAATTTCAAGATGCATAAAAATTGCACGTGAATCGGACGATTTGTTTGGAAAATACATCTGTGTAGGAATAGCCGCCATGCTCATTTTCCATACCTTTGAAAATGTCGGTATGTGCATAGGTCTGACTCCCGTTACGGGCATTCCGCTCCCCTTTATCAGCTACGGCGGAACGTCGCTTATAGCAAATATGATTGCTGTCGGCATAGTTTTGTCGGTATCAAGTCACTCGAAAAAAGCCAGACTTTAAACTATTATAAATTTATGCTGCCATAAAATTTCAGAAAACTATTGATTTTTTCAGATTTTTGAGTTATAATTTCTTGGCGTCTAACACATACGGAGAAGTATCGAAGTGGGGACGAGCTCGAGTGCTGTCGGTGACAGATAAAACGAGGGCGAGGAGTGGCAGCGGTCGGATTTTTTAAGCGTAGCGAATAAAAATTTCGGGTACCGCAACAGGACATAACGGCATCCGTTATGACTTGAAAAATTTAATATTTGTTAAAAAACTCGATTCTGAGTTTTTATATATGGAGAGGTATCGAAGAGGTCATAACGGGGCTGACTCGAAATCAGTTTGCGGGTAACCGCACATGGGTTCGAATCCCATCCTCTCCGCCAAAGCGGTTTTACCGCTAAAAAACCGCAAGTTTCATCTTGCGGTTTTTACTTTACAGGAGGTTATTATGGGATTTATAGATTCAT
>JAFSSG010000002.1 GCA_017451145.1 Clostridia bacterium | reverse complement strand
TGCATCACTATAACTTCCCGTCATACTCTGTCGGCGAAACGAAGCCATCAAGAGGTCCGGGACGCCGTGAGATAGGTCACGGAGCTTTGGCGGAGCGTTCGCTTGTTCCTGTACTTCCGTCAGAGGAAGAATTCCCGTACGCAATAAGAACCGTGTCGGAAGTTCTTTCATCAAACGGCTCTACATCGCAAGGCTCTGTCTGCGGTTCAACACTTGCACTCATGGCTGCAGGTGTGCCGATTAAAGCTCCTGTTGCAGGTATTTCCTGCGGTCTTATCACAACCGAAAACGGATTTACGACAATGGTTGATATTCAGGGTTTGGAAGATTTTTACGGCGAGATGGACTTTAAGGTTGCAGGAACGAAAAAGGGTATAACCTCTATTCAGGTCGATATTAAAAATGACGGACTTCCTTATGATGTCATCTGGGAAGCGTTCCAGAAGACGAAAAAGGCAAGAAACTATATCATCGACGAGGTATTATTAAAAGCAATTCCCGAAGTGCGTGACCACTTGTCACCATATGCACCTAAGGTTACAACAATGCACATTGATGTAGATAAAATCCGTGACGTTATAGGACAGGGCGGTAAGGTTATACAAAAGATTGTTGCCGATACAGGTGCTAAAATCGATATTGAGGAAGACGGAACAATCTATATTTTCGCGGTTGACCAAGAGTCAGGCGAAGCCGCTCAAAAGGCGATTGAGCTCATCGTAAAAGAGCCTGAGATCGGCGAAATCTATGACGGCACAGTTAAGACGATAACCGATTTTGGTGCTTTTGTTGAGATACTTCCGGGCAAAGACGGACTTTGCCACGTTTCCAAGCTTGACTATAAGCGTATTGAAAATGTCGAGGACTATGTAAAAGTTGGCGATAAACTGCTCGTTAAGGTTATGGAAATAGACGAAAAGACGGGTAAGATAAGCCTTTCGCATAAGGACACAATGCCAAAGCCTGAGGGATATGAGGAGAGACCGCAAAGACGTGAGGGCGGAAATGCACCGAGGAATACTGCAAGAAGAAATGACGGTAACAGACCTCCGCAAAACAGAAACAACGCCCCAAGACCTAAGCCACAGGCAACGCAAAAGGCTGAGGAAGTAAAAAAGCCTGAGCCGAAAAAGGAAGAACCGAAAGAGGAAAAAGGCGGTTTTTTCAGCAAGATTTTTAAATAAAATATTCGGATTCATAAAAAAGAAGTGCATTTTCCGATGCACTTCTTGTTTTATCAAAAAGCCCTCCTTGTGTAAAGGAGGGTGCTTTGCGTATGCGAAGCGGGAGGATTGTTGCTAAAACAACCCCTCAGTCATTTTAAGCGACAGCTCCTCTTACAAGGGGAGCTTTTTAAGTTATACCTTATAGCCGTATTTTTTTATTGTCAAATACAGCAAATACCCCAAAACGCCACAAGATAGTATTTCGCCAACTCCAACGGTCAGTACGAAAAACCATACAGAACCTTCAAATCCGTAGGCGAATTTCAAAATGGGCGGTATTATTATCGCATTAGATAAAATCGGGGGTATCAGGGAAATTAAAGGACGGTTTCGCAGTTTATAGGTAAAAAACGCACCTATTAAGGTTGCGATACTGCCAAAAATCACATCAACCAAAATTCCGCCGACCAAGATATTAGAGAGAATACAGCCGACAAAAAGTCCCAAAACGGCAGACGGCGAGAAAATCGCAAGTGCGTAGAGGGCTTCCGAAATTCTGAGCTGGATTACCCCGCTTGATAAGCCAAAAACATTTGAAATGAAGGTAAAAATGACGTAAAGTGCCGCAATTACAGCACCTTGTGCAAGATACTTAGTGTTTTTTTCCATATTAAAAAAGCTCCTTAGTTTTGTTTTAAGTGAGGATGGTTTCGAACTCACTGAAAGGGATAATATCATACTTTTTTAAAAAAGTCAATTCCCGATACTTGAAAAAAAATCATTTTTCCTGTATAATTATCTAAAATTACGGAGGAAAATGCTATGAAAATTGAGATAAAAAAGCTGAAGGATAACGCAAAACTGCCTACAAGGGGCTCGGAATATGCGGCAGGATACGATTTATATGCGTGTATAGATGAGGCGGTAACTATCGCACCGCATACTACTGAAAAAATCGGGACAGGGCTTTCGGTAGCCGTTCCAAACGGATATTTTGGTGCGATTTTTGCCCGTAGCGGACTTGCGGCAAAGGAGGGTTTACGCCCTGCGAACTGCGTCGGAGTCGCCGACAGCGACTATCGGGGCGAGTACATAGTCGCAATTCATAACGACACCGATGAGGAGCGGAAAATCGAGCCTTATGAACGGATTGCACAGCTTGTTATAATGCCTTTTTTGGAGGCGGAATTTGAAGAAGTTACAAATCTTTCCGAAACGGAGCGTGGGAGCGGAGGATTTGGAAGTACGGGAAAATAAAAAACGGGAGCAAATGCTCCCGTTTATTTTCTGTGATAGAAAGATTTTCGCTGATATTTCGGCTCACATGTGATATTTACGCCGAGTTTTTTAAATACGTTCATATCTACCTGCGACAAAATCACGGTAGAATGTGCCTCAAGCCCTTTTAAAAGATGAAGTGCGTCAATCGCTTTTTTCGCATTCTCATTCGTTGCGGCACATATTGAAAGTGCTACTAAAACCTCGTCTGTATGGAGCCTTGGATTATGGTTTCCAAGGTGGTTCACCTTTAAATCCTGAATAGGCTCTATAATATTCGGCTCGATAAGTGCGACGGAATCGTCAATGCCTGTCAGATACTTTAAAGCGTTTAAAAGAAGTGCGCTTGACGCTCCCAAAAGCTTTGACGTTTTGCCCGTCAGAATCGTGCCGTCGGGCATTTCCATAGCGGTAGCGGGTGCGTCGGTCAAATCCGCTTTTTTGAGAGCTGCACCTACTACGGGCCTGTCCTCTGCGGTAAGCTCGGTTTGCTGCATAAGCAGTTCAATCTTATGAATTTCATCATCGCCCGTGTTTGTCTGGCGTTTTTTGCACAAAGCACCGTAATACCTTCTTATGATTTCCGCCTTTGCGGCATAGGATACAGCGTCATCGTCCGTTATGCAGTTTCCTGCCATATTTACGCCCATATCGGTAGGCGATTTATACGGACATTCGCCGTAAATCCGCTCGAACATTGTTTTCAAAACAGGGAAGATTTCGACATCACGGTTATAATTTACAGTCGTTTCGCCGTATGCTTCCAGGTGGAACGGGTCAATCATATTGACGTCGTTCAAGTCTGCGGTTGCCGCCTCATATGCAACATTTACGGGGTGCTTTAAAGGCAAGTTCCAGATTGGGAAGGTTTCAAATTTAGCATATCCCGCACTTACGCCGTTTTTATGCTCATGGTAGAGCTGGGAAAGACAAACTGCCATTTTTCCGCTTCCCGGACCGGGTGCGGTGACTACGATCAACGGGCGTTTTGTTTTTACAAATTCATTCTTGCCGTAGCCTTCTTCGCTGACTATCTTTGCAACATTATAAGGGTAGCCCTCAATCGGATAATGGCGGTAAACCTTCATGCCCATAGCCTCTAACTGCTTCTGGAATTTTTCGGCTGAGGGCTGACCGGAAAACTGCGTCAAAACCACGCTTCCCACATAAAGTCCTTTTCCCTTAAAAGCGTCGATAAGGCGGAGAGTGTCAAGGGTGTATGTAATATCAAGGTCGCTTCTGACCTTGCTTTTTTCAATATGAAGAGAGTTTATCGCGATAATTATCTCCGCTTGGTCTTTAAGTTGCAGGAGCATATTTATCTTACTGTCCGGCTTAAATCCGGGCAGGACACGTGAGGCGTGAAAATCATCAAACAGTTTTCCGCCAAACTCCAGATAGAGTTTTCCGCCAAACTTGGAAATACGCTCTGTTATGTGTTCAGACTGCATTTTCAGATACTTATCGTTATCAAAACCTATTCTCATCGCTTTTTCCTCTTTCGCATCAAATATTAAAGTATATTTTATTACAAAACAGAGGTTTTAGTCAAGAGAATATTGTCAAAAAAAGAAAAAAATCGATTGAATCCTGTTTAGTTCAGATACCATATAAAGAAATTCAGATATCCTGCAAAGCATACCCATATAAGATAGGGTATTTGCAGATATGCGGCAGTTTTGCTGACCTTGGCATACTCCAAAACGGTAAGAATAATCAGTACTAATAGGAGCAGGAGCCATATGAATGCGAAAAGGTATGCTTCCATATTAAAAAATATTATGGACCAAAAGAAATTGACAACAAGGGACAGCCTATACACGAACGGCACATTTCCGCTTTTTTTATATACCATACCCGCACTTATGCCCATCAGAACAAAAAGTATGGTCCACACAATCGGAAATAAAACCGATGGCGGTGAAAGCGGGGGCTTTACCAAAGCCTCAAAATCAGCCATAGAGTCCCGTGTCAGATATGCGGAAAGCCCACCGACAGCAAGTGCAATTATAATTTCTATAATATAAGGTCTGTATTTTCGCATAGTTATCTCCTTTAAATCATTTTTTATATAGTATATGAAGAATGAATTGTTATTATACCAATATTGCAAAAATATGTTATTTTGTATAAAAATGCAAAAAAAAATAAAAAAAACACAATATTTGCCAAAAAACACTTGCATTTCTATAAAATGTATGTTATAATCAATTTTGAGTAGAAGGGAATTACTTTCTGCCCTTTATCCTATATAAATATGTTAAGCTGGAAAAACACCGCATAAGCGGTGTTTTTCCATGCAATGAAAATCACCCCAAGCTTTTGCTTGGGGTGATAAGGCTACTGAATATTATTCGTACTTATATACTTTTTCGATTTTGAAGTCAATTGTGCAAACGGGTGTTGTTACCGAAACGGTATCACCTGCTTTATGCCCTAAAAGAGCCTTTCCTACAGGCGAATTTACCGAAAGGAGTTCGTCCATATCCGAGTGAAGAATTGCGTACATTTCAATTTCATCAGCACTCACAAAGGTGTATTTTTCTACTTCCTCTTCACCGACCTCAATGATTTCGACTGTGTTTCCGATGCAAACTATGCCGTCCTCTATTTCGTCATCTGAAATAGTACGTGCATATTTTAAGATATTCATAAGCTGGGCTATCTTGTTTTCCACTTCAGCCTGTTCGTTCTTTGCCTCATCATATTCTGCATTTTCGGATAAATCACCAAAGCCACGTGCGACTTTGATTTTTTCCGTAATTTCGCTTCTTTTGGTTGTTTTAAGATATTCAAGACCTTGTTTTAAGGCACTCATTCCTACGCTTGTCAAGATGATTTCCTTCTCTTCCGCCATAAAAAACGCTTCCTTTCTATATAAAAATAAATTCCTTCACAATTCAAGTTACATTATATCAAATTATTTTTATTTGTCAATCTTTTTATTGTACTAAATAATTCTATGCAATAGTGAGAATAATTATTATAAAAACAAAAGGGAGTAATTATGAATTTTGAAAAAACGGCAAAGAGTTTTAAAATGCATTTTGGCAGAAACTGCGAGAGAATCTGTTTTTCGGGAATGAGCGTACCTATTTTAATAAATGATAGCGGGAGCTTTTGTGCAGCTGTATCGGTGGGCGGTGCTATGGCGGTTGCAGGACGCCGTGACGGAAGATTTACGACGGAATTTGACGATAACCAAAAGTATATCAGCTCTAATATTTTGGATCTTAAATATCATACGGAAGAACCGATGTTGGCACTTTTGTGGAAAGTACAAAAGTCGGGTATTGATCTTTGCGGTGCAGACGTCCTATTTGAATACAATACCGAGATATACGGAGGATATGAACCGCTTCTGCTGTCGTCGCTCTATTCCTTTTGCAGTAAAATGCCTGTGCCGATTAAGATGAAATGCTGTCTTTCAAACCCCTTAAAAGATTTTGTGTCAATGGTAGGGAAAAGGGAAACTCTTTTATTTACAGAGGGCGAAAAACATACCTATGTTCAATTCAAAAGCAGTATTGCAAAAATTGTGCTGTGCTGTTTTGACGAGGAAAATGAAATCGGGAAAATGGGGAATATAAGGGATGCAGCGTCAATTTTGGCGTCAGGAGATTATGCCAGATTTGGAGAGATGATAACATCGGAATATACCAACCTGCTTGGGCGAAATTGTGTAAGAAAACGGACAAAAAACCTTTTTGACCTTGCGGTAAGGCTCAAAGACGCACTCGGTTTGGGGATTTTGGAAAGCGGAGGGATTTTTGCCGTCGTTGAGAACAAAAAGGTGAGTGCATTTGTGCAGAATTTAAAAAAGGAATACGAAAACTATTACGGCACAGCTCCCGATTTTTATATAACAAGCACCGAAAACAGCGGAATATACGGGACGGTCAAAAAAACGGACTTGTAAAAGATACAAGTCCGTTTTTTTAATCGTTATTCTTCTTTCTTGTAAGACGCTCCAAGCTGTCGCTGTCGTATTTGTTATCGCTAAAAGCCGTTTCCTTTGAACGTGCACGGTTTTTGAATTTTTTGTTGTCTGTTTCGGCGTCGGCAACGGTGGTTATTCCCTCAGTATGCCAACGTGTTATGATTTTGTCCATATAGGGAAAAGAGAGTTTAGCGGTCTGTATTATGCAGTACTCATATGCAAGGGCGATCATTTCCTCGCTCATCATAAATTCGTTATGCCATTTTGTAAGATACTGCTCCTCTATCTGACTGAGATTTCTGTCCGCAATCCCCATAAGTCTGCGTACCGAGTATAAAAATCCCGTTTTCTGCTCCTCGCTCTTTAAATAATTTGTAACCGCTTCCACATTGTTAAGCCCCATTTCGTTCCAGGAAACAGCAACCTTTTCAATATAGCTTATACGGTTTTTCCCCTTTGAAACGCAATATTCAATAAGAAGTAAAATTACCTCTATCGGCATTTTCAAATCCTGATACAGCCAATAGATTGTCTGCATATCATTTTCGGTAATGGTCTTGCCTAAAATCTCCTGTGCCAACATAAACATATCGGAAAGCTCGGCGTTTGAGGATATCGCCTCTGCAATACTCTGCGTTTCCGATACTTCCTCCTCCGCATAATCGTGTTTTTGTATCGGCTCGTGATTTATATCGGCTTTTCCGAAACAAACATTTTCGCCGTCGGCAAAAATAAGCCCATTTTCCTGCCAATATTCTACGGCATTTACTAAGTCGCTCTCCAGAATACCAAGCGTTTCGGCAATTTCTTTAAAGGATTTTACCTCTTTTTTCTCGCCGAGCATCAAAAGATATATGTATATTTTCACAAATGTTGCGTTTGCACCCGGCAGGTGATTTTCAATGAAATCGAAAGGCACATGTGCAAACCCGTTTTCAGTCAAAAACTGAGGCATCAATAACACTCCTTAAAACCAAATAAAAAAGTTAAAAAAAATAAATATACCTGTTGACATATTGGAAAAAATATGATAACATTGTATATTGTACTAAGATGATAATATGGGATTTTGTTCGCTACCAAACTTTTCGGTTTTCATTATAGCATACCGAAAAACAAAAATCAAGAGCATATTTTAAAAAAATCTCATAAAAGAAAATTGACGAGGTGATAAGTTGATGGTACATGAGGTTCAGCTTGGGAAAAACACCAGACTCAGCTATTCCAAGATTCAAGAAGTTTTGGATATGCCGAACTTAATCGAAGTTCAAAAGAAGTCATACCAATGGTTTATTGAAGAGGGATTAAAGGAAGTTTTCCACGACATCTCTCCAATAACAGACCATTCGGGACATTTCTGCTTGGAATTTTTCGATTATACTTTGGATTATAACCCCAAGTATTCCGTTGAGGAATGTAAGGAAAGAGATGCAAAATACGCCGCACCGCTCAGAGTAAATGTGCGGCTCATTAACCGTGAAACAGGGGAAATCAAGGAACAAGACATATTTATGGGCGATTTTCCGCTTATGACAGAGCAGGGTACTTTTATCATAAACGGAGCAGAGCGTGTTATCGTAAGCCAATTAGTAAGGTCGCCCGGAATGTACTATGAGTTCACGAGGGATAAGACGGGTAAACCGCTTTATGCGACTACCGTAATTCCGTATAGAGGTGCGTGGCTTGAATACGAAACCGATTCAAACGACGTATTTTCCGTAAGAATTGACCGTACCAGAAAGATACCGGTTACTGTTTTGATTCGTGCTATGGGCATTCAGACAAATTCGGAAATTCTTGAAAAATTCGGCGATGACCCGCGTCTTTCCGCTACTTTTGAAAAGGATTTGACCGATAACCGCGACGATGCACTTTTGGAAATATATAAAAGACTTCGCCCCGGTGAGCCTCTTAACGTGGAAAATGCAGAGAGCTTAATAACAAATATGTTCTTTGATCCAAAACGTTATGATTTGGCACATGTAGGACGTTATAAATACGATAAAAAGATGGCTATGGCTACAAGAATCAAAGGAAAAACT
>JAFSSG010000021.1 GCA_017451145.1 Clostridia bacterium | reverse complement strand
ATAGCGGAAAGCGAGAAATTGATTTCCGAAAAGGAAGAAGAAAGCCGTGCACTTATGTCCGATTTTGCAAAAATGCAGGAGGACAGCGGCTCGGTCTATGATGAACTTGATGCGTGTAAAAATGCGATTGACGCACTAAAAACGCAAATTATGGAATACTCAAATAAGGTATCCTCAGGGAAAACGCAGATTGAAGGACTCGAAAAATTAAGAAGCACCTACCTTGAAAGAAAGGCATCGGCAGAAGCTGAAAAGGACGCAAGAGAGCGTGGTGCGGAGAATACCAAAAAAGAGATAGAGCAAAATAAAGAAAAAATCGCAAAAACGGAAGAAAAGCTTTCGCAAATGAATAAAAGAATTGAAGAAAGCGAAAAAAAGCTTTCCGCATTGCTTGACGAGGAAAAAGTGTTATCGGCGGAGCTTTCGGAAAATCAGCTTGACCTAAAATCCAAAACCTCAAAAAAGCGTATGTTAGAGGCGATGGAAAATGATTATGAAGGATACGCGAAAAGCGTAAAAGCGGTAATTAAGGCAAACGAACTGAAATCGCACAGGATATACGGCACACTTTCGGGGCTTATTTCGGTGGAAAAGGAGTATGTTACGGCGATTGAAACCGCTTTGGGTATGGCTCTTCAAAATGTCGTTGTCGAAAATGAAGACGACGCAAAGGCGGCAATATCGTACCTGAGGGAAAACAGGCTCGGAAGGGCAACATTTTTGCCCGTTTCGTCCGTAACGGCAAAAAGGCTCGATAATGAAAAGGAAGTAATAGGGAATAAAGGCGTTATCGGGATTGCATCAAGCCTTTTAAAAACCGATAAAAAATATGAAAAAATTGTGGAAAGCCTACTTGGCAGAACGGTTGTCGCAGAAACCATTGACGACGGTATTGCCCTTTCCAAAAAATACGGATACCGTTTCAGAACGGTAACGCTTTTAGGCGATATTTTGAGCACGGGCGGTGCAATAAGCGGAGGAAGCGTCAATAAAACGAGCGGATTTTTGTCACGTGCAAACGAGATTAAGTCGTTATCCGATGAGATTTCCGAGCTTTCGCAAAAAACGGCAAGAGCCGAAAAGGAATTGGAGAAAAAAAGAGCGGATATGGCAAATATCAATATGCAACTTGATAACTTCCGCCCACTTTGGCGTGAGTATGAAAATGATTTGCTTATTCTCAAAAACTCCAATGAGCATCTTTTAGCGACACTTGCAAATGAAGAAACGGAAAAGGGATTTTCCGAAGAAATCAAAAATATCGAAACCGAGCTTTCAAAATCATCGGAGGAGATTGCCCGACTCATAAGCAGTGTGCGGACGGGTGAAAATGAGATAGAAAGGCTCAATTCCGAAATAGAGAGCTTAAATGAAAAATATAGCGAGATACAGCGTAAAAAGGACGAAAAAACGCAGGAAATAATGGACGAAACGGTGCGTCTTAAATCCTTTGAACAGGAGATTTTGTCTGAAAAGCAGAATATCGAAAACTTCAAAAACGGTATTGCCGAAAACGAAGTAGAAATAAGCAAAAAAGAAGCCGACAAATCCGCAATCAATCAAAAGAATGTCGAGCTTTCGACGGAAATCCAGGAAAAACAGGCAAAAATCGAGGAAACTTTGACGATTTCCGAAAATATCAAGACACGCCTTGCAGAAATTGAGCAGGAAAAATCGGCGGTTTTGGAAAAGCTTAAAAATATGCAGAGCAAAAACAAGGAATTGACCGATAAGCTCTTACTTTTAGGGCAGGAGCTGTCACGATTGGAAAACAAAGAGGACAGACTGAATGTTCAGCAGGACAGCATAATTTCACGTCTTTGGGACGATTATGAGCTGACTTTGGAAACGGCGGAGGAGCAAAAGACGGAAATTACCGACAAAAAGAGTGCCGAAACCCGTGCAAACGAGCTTAAAGCAAAGATAAAATCGCTTGGAAGCATCAATCTTGACGCTATTGAAGAATACAAAAATGTCAAAGAGCGGTTTGAGTTTTTGTCGGTGCAAAAAAACGATTTGGAGAGTGCAAAAGCCGATCTTGAAAAGGTCATTGACTCTATGCAGGAGCTTATGGAGGAGCATTTTGCAAAGCAATTTGAGGAAATCAATAAAAGCTTTCAAAAGGTCTTTTCCGAGCTTTTCGGCGGCGGACACGGAAGACTTTACCTGTCCGAGCCTGACGAGGTTTTGGAGAGCGGTATCGAAATCGAGGCACAGCTACCCGGCAAGAGTCTGCAAAATATAAATCTCTATTCGGGCGGAGAAAAAGCCTTTATCGCAATCGCACTGCTATTTGCGATATTGCGTGTAAAGCCTACGCCTTTCTGCATTTTAGACGAGATAGATGCGGCCTTGGACGATGTAAACGTATGGCGTTTTGCAACATATCTTAATAACTATATCGACGATACACAGTTTATAGTAATTACGCACCGACGCGGTACGATGGAAGCTGCAAATACGCTTTACGGTGCTACTATGCAGGAAAAGGGAGTAACAAAAATGCTTACTCTTAAAATCGATGAGGTAGATGAAAGTCTTATAAAATAAGGAGAAATAATGTCATTTTTTGAAAAGTTAAAAAACGGTTTAGGGAAAACACGTGAATCGGTAACAAGCAAAGTAAACAGCGTCTTTTCCGTGTTTACAAAGATAGACGAAGATTTTTTTGAGGAGCTTTTAGAGGCACTCATTATGGCGGATATGGGTACGGAAACGGCGGAATATGTTACCGAAACCTTAAAGTCACGGGTAAAAACAAAGCATCTTCAAGACAATGAAGAGATTAAAGACGAGCTTAAAAACGTACTCACCGAAATCCTCACGGAAAAGGATACAAAAATGCATCTTGACACAAAGCCGTCGGTGATTTTGGTAATCGGCGTAAACGGAGTCGGCAAAACGACAAGCATAGGCAAGATGGCGTCATTTTATAAATCTCAGGGAAAGCGTGTGCTACTTGCCGCTGCCGACACATTCCGTGCCGCTGCGATAGAACAGCTTGATGAGTGGGCAAGGCGTTCAGGGTGCGACATAATTAAAAATAAAGAAAATTCCGATCCTGCATCAGTTGTTTTTGATGCCTGTCGTGCGGCAAAGGCGAGAAATACCGATATTTTAATATGCGATACGGCAGGAAGGCTTCATAATAAAGCCAATCTTATGGCGGAGCTTAATAAAATCGCAAGAGTTATCGAAAAGGAACTCCCCGATGCAGACAAGGAAATACTTATAGTATTAGATGCGGAAACGGGACAAAACGCAGTTTCACAGGCAAAGCTTTTTTCCGAAACGGCGGATATTACAGGCATAATTTTAACTAAAATCGACGGAACGGCAAAGGGCGGGATAGTGCTTTCGATATCAAAAGAGCAAAATATCCCTGTAAAATTTATAGGCGTTGGAGAGGGAATAGACGATTTGCAGGAATTTGATGCGGAAAGTTTTGCAAAAGCACTCTTTTCTGACATTTGACGCATTGACATAACGTACAAAATATGATAAAATACGATTTAATGTACTATTTGGAGGAAAACTATGGTTAAAATTGCGATTATGGGTTACGGCACAGTCGGAAGCGGTGTTTATGATATCATAAAGGCCGATAATTTTGCATATGAAGCGTTGAACCCGATTGAAATCAAGTATATTCTTGATATACGTGATTTTCCCGACCATCCCGAAAAGCAGATATTTACAAAAGATTTCAATAACATTTTAAATGATGACGAGATCTATTGCGTAGTTGAGGCTATGGGTGGACTAAAACCTGCATATGAGTTTACAAAAGCACTTCTTATGGCGGGGAAAAATGTTGTAACGTCAAATAAGGAGCTTGTTGCAACACACGGACCGGAGCTTTTGAAAATTGCAAAGGAAAATAACCTTAACTATCTTTTTGAGGCGAGTGTCGGAGGCGGTATTCCCATTATTAAACCGCTGTGCTCCAGCTTAAAAGCAAATACGGTAAAGAAAATTGCGGGTATCTTAAATGGCACTACAAACTTTATCTTAACACAGATGATAGAAGAGGGCATGAGCTTTAAAGACGCTCTCAAAATGGCACAGGATAACGGCTATGCCGAGCGTGATCCGTCTGCCGATATAGAGGGACATGACGCTTGTCGTAAAATCGCGATTTTAGCGTCTTTGGCGTGGGGCGAATATGTTGATTATAAAGACATCTTTACAGAGGGGATAACAAAAATCACCTTAGAAGATGTAGAGGCGGCATCAAAAATAGGCTATTCGATAAAGCTTATCGGTTATTGCCAAAAGCGTGACAAACTTGCGATATGGGTTTCGCCGATGCTTGTAAGACATAGCTGTCCGCTTTCTGCCGCAAACGGCGTTTTTAACGCAATTTTGGTTGACGGAAACTATCTTGGTCAGTCAATGTTTTACGGTCAGGGTGCCGGGAAATTTGCAACAGCAAGTGCTATGGTTGCGGATGTAATTGAAAGCGTACGCCATATCAATGCCAAAAAGGCGTATATCGAGTGGAAAATGCCTGAAAAGGATAATATTCTTCCGATTTCGGAAAGCGAAAACAGGTACTTTGTGCGTACTAAAGCAGACAAAGGCAGCATAAACAGGATTTTCGGAAATATTGCGGTAAATGAAATAAACGGGGAATGTGTGTTTATCACCGACATTATTAAAGAAAACGAATTTGAAAGCAAGGTTAACCGGCTTGATCCGATAAGCAAAATAAGGGTTTTAGACGCATAAAATCATATATAATATTAAATCAGGGGGCAATCAGGAATGAAACTTGTAGTTCAGAAATACGGCGGAAGCTCTGTTAAAGATAAAGAGCGTGTTATGAATGTGGCACGTCGTATTGTGGAAACCTATGACGCAGGAAATAACGTCATTGTCGTGGTATCTGCTCAGGGCGATACGACAGACGACCTTATAGAAAAAGCGAAAGAAATAAATTCTAACGCATCAAAACGGGAAATGGATATGCTTTTGTCAACAGGTGAGCAGATTTCGATCTCACTTCTTGCTATGGCAATCGAAAAAATCGGAAGACCTGTCATATCCCTGACGGGTTGGCAGGCAGGTTTCCAGACCGATAAAAGCTACGGAAATGCGAGAATAAGACGGATTGATACAGAAAGACTGAAAGATGAACTTGACAAACAGAAAATAATAATTGTCGCAGGATTCCAAGGCATAAACAAAAATGATGATATAACTACGCTTGGACGTGGCGGAAGCGATACGTCTGCGGTTGCACTTGCGGCAGCTTTAAACGCAGATATATGCGAGATTTATACCGATGTTGACGGCGTTTATACGGCGGATCCGAGAATAGTTAAAAGTGCAAAAAAATTAAAGGACATTTCCTATGACGAAATGCTGGAACTTGCGTCGCTCGGTGCTAATGTACTGCATAACCGTTCGGTTGAAATGGCAAAAAAATATAATGTGAATTTAGCAGTAAAATCAAGTCTTAATAAGAATGAGGGAACTTTTGTAAAGGGGGCAAATAAAGTGGAAAAAATGTTGGTAAGAGGTGTAACGAGGGATAATGATGTTGCGAGGGTTTCTCTTTGCGGAGTAGATGATACACCGGGGAAGGCGTTTGCCGTTTTTTCACTTCTTTCAAAGGAAAATATTTGCGTTGACCTCATATTGCAATCTATAGGGCGTGACGGCAAAAAGGATATAAGCTTCACCGTAAAGGAAGAGTGCTTGGAAGAAGTATTAAAGATTTTGAAAGATAATAACGACACAATCTGTGCAGATGACATAAAATTCTCGAAGGATATCTCCAAAGTATCTATAGTAGGAGCAGGAATGGTTACAAACGCAGGAGTTGCTACAAAAATGTTTGAGGCACTTTATAATGCACATATAAACATCTCAATGATTGCAACGTCGGAGATGAAAATATCTGTTTTGGTTGATCAAAAAGAGGCAGAACGTGCGGTAAATGCCGTTCATGACGCATTTTTGCTTGAAGACTAACCCATTTCGGCGGACTAAATGTCCGCCCGATTTATTTTAACAGAGGTAGAATATGGAAAATATAATAATCGGCAGAAACCCTGTTTTAGAGGCAATAAAATCAGGACGGGAAATCGACAAAATCATAGTGAAAAAGGGCGAATATGAAGGCTCGATAGTTGCACTTATAAAAAAGGCAAAAAGCCTTAAAATTCCCGTAGTCGAGGCGGACAAGGCTAAGCTTGAAAGCCTTGCAAACGGCGGGAACCATCAAGGAGTCATAGCTTTTGTTGCCGCACATAACTATATGGACATAAAGGATATGATAAAAGAGGCAAAGGCAAAAAGCAGTGAACCGCTTATAATCATTCTCGATAAAATTACAGACCCCCATAATTTCGGCTCAATTTTAAGAACGGCAAACTGTGCGGGAGCAGACGGAGTGGTAATCTCAAAGCGTGGGAATGTGGGGCTTTCGGAGGTTGTCGCAAAAACCTCTGCAGGTGCGATAGAATTTACGCCTGTTGCCAAGGTCACAAATATCGCGGAAACCATTGAACTGCTTAAAAAAGAAGGTTTTTGGATAGTAGGTGCTGAGGCAGACGGACAAAGTATGTACGCAACCGATTTAACGGGAGCGGTTGCACTCGTAATCGGCAGTGAGGGCGAGGGTATTTCGCGACTTGTAAAGGAAAAATGCGATTTTTTGGTAAAAATAAATATGTATGGGGATATAAATTCCCTGAATGCATCGGTTGCGGCAGGGATAATGATGTATGAAATAGTACGCCAGAAGGAGTGTAAATAATGAGAGCGGTAATAACGGTAATAGGACAGGACAAAGTAGGAATAATTGCGAGAGTAAGCGGACTTTTAGGCGAAAACGGGATAAATATTTTAGATATTTCGCAAACGATTATGCAAGATGTCTTTACAATGATTATGCTTGTTGATATGAAGGATAAAAAGGTGTCCGATATTTCGGACGGAATAAAATCGATTGAAAAGGAAATGGGACTTTCTATCCATGTTCAGAGCGAAGAAGTTTTCAATCTTATGCATAGAGTTTAAGGAGCGGTAAAAATGATAAATCCTTTTGAAATTCTTGAAACAATCAATATGATTGATAAGGAAAATCTTGATATAAGAACAATAACAATGGGCATATCGCTAAAGGATTGTGCAAATCCCGATATTGATGTTGCCTGTGAAAATATTTATAAAAAAATCACCGCAAAGGCAAAAAATCTTGTTTCAGTCGGCTGTGAAATAGAAAGTCAGTACGGAATACCGATTATAAATAAGCGTATTTCGGTTACGCCTATAGCAAATATTGTCGATGCCCTTTCCGAAAAATCTGTGGAAAACTGCGTAAAGTTAGCAAAAACGCTTGACAGTGCCGCAAAGGCGGTAGGGGTAAACTTCATAGGCGGTTATTCCGCACTTGTGCATAAGGCAATTACCAAAGGCGAGGCTGTGCTTTTGGAATCGATTCCAGATGTGCTTTCGCAAACCGATATCGTCTGTTCAAGCGTGAATGTGGGTACAACAAAAGCCGGTATAAATATGGACGCTGTTTTGAAAATGGGCGAAATAATAAAGCGTACAGCAGAAAAGACGGGCGATAAAAACGGCTTCGGCTGTGCAAAGCTTGTTGTATTTATGAATGCGGTTGAAGATAATCCGTTTATGGCAGGAGCGTTTCACGGCGAGGGCGAGGGAGAGTGCGTCATAAATGTTGGCGTAAGCGGACCGGGCGTTGTAAAATGTGCATTGGAAAAGGTAAAGGGCGAACCCTTTGGCGTTGTTGCGGAAATGATAAAAAGAACCGCTTTTAAGATAACGAGAATGGGCGAACTTGTGGCACAGGAGGCGTCAAAACGTCTTGGTGTGCCGTTTGGAATAGTCGATTTGTCTTTAGCACCGACTCCGGCTGTCGGAGACAGCGTCGCATATATTTTGGAGGAAATGGGACTTGAAAAGTGCGGAACTCACGGCACAACCGCAGCTTTAGCACTTCTAAACGATGCGGTTAAAAAGGGCGGAGTTATGGCGTCGTCGTATGTCGGAGGTCTTTCGGGAGCATTTATACCCGTAAGCGAAGACGCAGGAATGATAAGTGCGGCAAAATGCGGTGCATTGGAGATTTCAAAGCTCGAAGCAATGACCTGCGTGTGCTCTGTGGGGTTGGATATGATAGCTATTCCCGGGGATACACCGGCGGAAACCATTTCCGCAATAATAGCGGATGAAGCAGCGATAGGAATGATAAACACTAAAACGACAGCTGTCAGAATCATCCCTGCAATAGGCAAAAAAGTGGGAGAAATGGTAGAATTTGGCGGACTTTTGGGAACTGCACCTGTTATGGAGGTTTCAAAATATTCAAGTAGTGAATTTGTAAAAAGGGGCGGAAGAATCCCTGCACCGCTTCAGGCACTTAAAAATTAGTGAGGAAAAAAATGGCGTCAAGTAAAGAATATTTAGAGTTTGTTTTGGAACAGCTTTCGCTTTGCGAAGATGTGTCGTATAGAGCCATGATGGGCGAATATATTATATATTGCAGGGACAGAGTTGTCGGCGGTATATATGATGACCGGTTTCTTGTAAAGCCTACAAAATCGGCACGTAATATGATGCCTGATGCCACGTTTGAGCTTCCGTATAGCGGTGCAAAGGAAATGCTCTTGGTAAATAGAGTAGAGGACAGAGAATTTTTAAAAGCATTGCTTCAAAAAATGATTGGCGAATTACCGGAAAAAACGAAAAAGAAATAAAAATCTTGCAATTTTACTT
>JAFSSG010000020.1 GCA_017451145.1 Clostridia bacterium | reverse complement strand
CTGCCTTACAAGCAGAGGGTCACAGGTTCGAGCCCTGTAACTCCCACCATTTTATATCTGGCCCGGTAGTTCAGCTGGTTAGAACGCTAGCCTGTCACGCTAGAGGTCGTGGGTTCGAACCCCATCCGGGTCGCCAGATTTTTTTAAAAACGCCTCTGTAGCTCAGTCGGTAGAGCAAGGGACTGAAAATCCCTGTGTCGGCGGTTCGATTCCACCCGGAGGCACCATAATATATGCGGGAGTGGCTCAGTGGTAGAGCGTCACCTTGCCAAGGTGAACGTCGCGAGTTCGAATCTCGTCTTCCGCTCCAATTACAAAAGACGCATAATGAGGCATTTTGCGTCTTTTTACATAAGGCACCATAGCCAAGTGGTAAGGCAGAGCTCTGCAAAAGCTTTATTCCCCGGTTCAAATCCGGGTGGTGCCTCCAAAATCGGCAAAGTTCGACAGAATTTTGCCGATTTTTACTTATTACCTATTCACTATTCACTTTTACTTAACATCTTGCCGATTTTGAAGTAATACGTAATAGTGAATAAGGAAGATGTCCGCATAGCTTTTTCAAAGCAAAAATCCTGTCGAAAGACAGGATTTTTGTTTATTCTTCTGTGAACATATCTTTGGAAAGTCCGCAAATTGGGCAAACCCAATCCTCCGGCACATCTTCCCATGCTGTTCCCGGTGCAATCCCGCTGTCAGGATCGCCGATTTCCGGATCATAAACATATCCGCATGGACATACATACTTTTTCATAATTTTTCTCCTCTCTTAGTCGTTTTTAAGTGCCAAATAAAGCTCTGCATTTGTTTCAAATATGTACGGATATACATAGAATATTCCGAGAATTCCACCGGTCAAAGCCGTTAAAATAAGCCAACCCAAGAAGGACAAATCAAGCACAAATGCGTCCCACTTATGTCCGTTCATCATTTCGCGGGATTTTGTTATGATGTCCGTTGAGCTCATTTCCGGATTATCTGCCAATATATACGGCACCATTCTGTAAGAATATGCTTTTACTATTCCGGGGATTATAAACAAAAGTGTCCACAATCCCAAAAAGAGATTTTGCAAGAACATTGTCAGTACAACGTTTCCGTATTTTGTTCTGAATCCTGCACCGATTTCGCTAAAATCTGCCGGAAATTCCGCATTTTCCTTAAAGAATTTTTGACAGCCTACGGTCAGCGGGTCTAAAAGCAACAATTTGATAACGAACATTATCGTTCCGACAGCTGCAATACCGCCCAAAACCGCAAGTATAACAGCTATCATTTCACCCTGCGACAATCCGCTTAACTGTGCCGTAGCCTCGCTGCTGCTTGAATTGTTGTTGCTTATCGTATAAAGACCTGCACCACCTCCAACAATCAATAGCAATACCGATACGGCAACCGTTTTCCAATAATTTGCCTTAAATGCCATTTTTGCCTTTTCTTTAAGTTCTTGTCTGTTCCACATAATATGTACCTTCCTTTCAATACATTTATATGTTAAATATACCACAGATTAACAAAAAAAGCAATGTTTTTTATAATTCTGCTCACAAGCCTCTTGTTTTTTTTAAAGACTTGCCGCAAAAACCTCGTATGTATTTTTTAAACTACCGCTTTCGTCCATAACCTTAACCGTGACCGATTGCAAATCATCGCCTGTTATCCGCACGGTCCAGCCCGATTCAAGCGTAATGTCATCGGCAGAATAAAAAATGTTGTCGGTATCAATCATTCTGATGATATAAAGCCCGTTTTCCCCTGCCGTACATAGCGGAGCTTTGCGGGTTTCATTTGTTTTTATTCCCGAAACGGTAGCTTTTCCCCAAACGGTAGTTTTAAGATTTTCTTCTGTTTTCGGCAAAATCCATATATCCGCGTCCTTCACTTCGTTTATAAGCGTTATGCCTTTTATACTATCTGTGCCACTTGCTTTGCAGCCGCATAAAAGAAACATTGAAAGTAAATATATAATCGGTTTTTTCATATAAATCTCCTCATAATTAAAACTAAATACTTTATAAAATTATACCACAATTTATGAAGTATGACAATAGAAAAACACAGATATCTGTCCGATATCTGTGTTTTAAAATCGCTAATTAGCCGAAATATCTCTTTAACATGCCCTCAAAACCCTTGCCGTGCCTTGCTTCGTCCTTTGCCATTTCGTGCACGGTGTCATGGATTGCGTCATAGCCGAGCTCTTTTGCTTTTTTCGCAAGTGCGAGTTTTCCCGCTGTTGCACCGCACTCTGCTTCTGCTCTTAACTGCAGGTTTTTCTTTGTGTCAGCGTAAACAACTTCGCCCAAAAGCTCTGCAAATTTTGCGGCGTGTTCTGCCTCTTCCAACGCTGCCTGTAAGTAAAACGCTCCAACTTCGGGATATCCTTCACGGATTGCCTGTCTTGACATAGCTATATACATACCTACTTCCGAACATTCGCCCTCAAAGTTGGACTTTAACCCCTCATAAACTTCGTCATCAATCTTGCCCTTTGCACCAACGCCGATAACGTGTTCACAGGCAAAATTCAATGCTCCCTCCTGCATAACTGTAAACTTTTCGCCCGGAACACCGCACTGTGGGCATTTTTCGGGCGGATTGTCGCCCTCGTGAACATATCCACATACCGGACATACATATTTTTTCATAATTTACACTACCTTTCTTTGCTAAAATTTTACATTTTCAGTATATCATATTTCCTGCTTTTGTCAAGAGGCTTTATTTTGTAAACGGCTCTGTCGCCCGTTCTAAAATTCCGTTCACGTACGCTATCGCTGTGCCGTAATTTGTCATGGGCGTCCCCGATTTTTTCGCATACTCCATCCGGCTTTTCATTTCCATTTCGGTCAGCATACACCCTCCGCAATGGATTATGAGCGAATATTCTCCTGTATTTGACGGGAATTCCGTGCCTGACGTAAAGGAAAAATCAATATGCTTTTTTGTATATTTTTCTATCATTTTCGGGAGCTTTTGCGTTCCTATATCTCCGCATTGTCTGTGATGAGTACAGCCCTCCGAAACCAAAACCTTGTCCCCATCTTTTAGCGTGTCTATCGTTTTTGCTCCCTTTACAAGCTCCCAAAGCTCCCCTTTATACCTTGCGAAAAGCACCGAAAATGACGTAAGAGGTATATCCTTTGGCACAATTTCCGAAACTTTTTTGAAAACCTGCGAGTCGGTTATAACCATTTGCGGTTTTTTGGCAAGATTTTTAATCGTAGCTTCAAGCTCTGTGTCACGGCATACCACCGCCGTTGCTCCGCCGTCCAAAAGGTCACGTATCGTCTGCTGTTGGGGCAAAATAAGCCGACCTTTCGGTGCGGCTTTATCTATCGGAACAACCAAAACCGCCGTATCACCGCATTTTATTATATCGGAAACTATTTTCTGCTCCTCTTTTTTTGCTCCCGAACAGTGTGCCACCCGCTCTTTCAGCTCATTTATCCCGACGCCCGTCACGGCACTTACATATATTTCGTTTTCGTCTGCCTTTGGCACGTTTTTCAGCAAGTCCGCCTTATTATACGCCAGAATGTACGGTATTTTTTTGGATTTTATAATTTCTAAAAGCTCGGCATCCTGCTGTTTTATGCCCTTTTCTGCGTCTATCACAATAACCGCAATATCGGCTTTATCAAGGACACGCATCGTCTTTTCAACACGCATTTTTCCAAGCGTTCCCGTATCGTCATAACCTGCCGTATCAACAATCATAACAGGTCCTATCGGCAAAAGCTCCATTGACTTATAAACGGGATCCGTAGTAGTACCCAAAACATCGGAAACAAGGGCAACATTCTGTCCCGTAAAAGCATTTACAAGGCTGGATTTTCCCACATTCCGCATACCGAAAAAGCATATATGCGTTCGTTCTGCCGAAACAGTATCGTTAAGTCCCATAGCTATTCCTTTCCGTGAAAAACACAAAACCAAAGCCTGAAAAAATTTTTGTAGGTTGTGCGGTAAGCCGAACGCCGTGTACTTTGTGTACACAAGCGAGGCTAAACGCAGAAGATACGGAAATTCCTTCAGGCTTTCTCCTTAGAATCTGAAATCACGCCTGTTTGAATTTTTGATATTTTCAATATTTTCCCTTGCGATTTCCTTTACCTTCGGGTTCGGGATTTTTTCAAGTTCCTTTTCTATGACCTCAAAGCCGAGTTTTTTCGTCTTTTCTGACGCATAGTCAACCAAAAATTCCGTCAGCGTCATAAGTGCGTTGGGGTGACAGCAGTTCAAAATCTGCCCGTTTTTGCAAAGGCTCATAAACCTGTCGCCCGTTCTGCCCTCACGGTAACACGCCGTACAGAATGACGGAATATGCCCTTTTGTCATAAGCCAATACACAACCTCGTCAAGCGTTCTTTGATCGGAAACGTCAAACTGCTCGGTATCATGCGGTCTTTCCTCCTCCGCATAGCCTCCGACAGATGTCCGCGACGCACCGCTTATTTGCGAAACGCCCATATTGAGCAGTTTTCCGCGTACCTCCTCCGATTCTCTTGTAGAAATTATCATGCCTGTATATGGAACTGCAAGTCGGATACACGCCGTTATTTTTGCAAAAATTTCGTCCGAGATGGAATTGTCAAACGCCGACGGGTCGATATCGTCCGCACGTTTTATCCTCGGCACACTTATTGTATGCGGTCCGACACCGTGTACCGCCTCCAAATGCTCTGCGTGCATAATCAGCCCTGCAAATTCGTACTTGTAAAGCTCCAAGCCGAACAAAACGCCGAGCCCTACGTCGTCTATACCGCCCTCCATTGCTCTGTCCATAGCCTCGGTATGATAATCGTAATTATGCTTAGGTCCTGTCGGATGCAGTTTTAAATAGCTTTCTTTATGGTATGTTTCCTGAAAAAGAATATATGTGCCGATACCAGCTTCTTTTAATTTGCGGTAATTTTCAACGGTAGTTGCCGCAATATTGACATTTACACGCCTTATTGCACCGTTTTTGTGATTTACGCTGTAAATGGTTTTTATGCAGTCCAGAATGTATTCGATCGGGTTATTCTGCGGGTCTTCACCTGCCTCGATAGCCAAACGCTTATGCCCCATATCCTGCAGTGCTATTACCTCGTTTTTTACTTCCTCCTGCGTCAGCTTTTTCCTCGCTATGTGCTTATTTTTAAGATGATACGGGCAATAAACACAGCCGTTTACGCAGTAATTTGAAAGATACAAGGGGGCGAACATAACTATTCTGTTTCCGTAAAATGCAAGTTTAATCTCCTCTGCGATTTTATAAATTTCCTCGACCTTTTCCGGAATATCACACGCCAAAAGCACCGACGCCTCTCTATGCGTAAGACCTCGACAGCGGCAGCCGTTTTCGGTTTTATACGGTCTTGCCTTTTTTAGAATTTCATCGATCAACGCCACATTATTCTTGTTTTCCTCTGCATAACGGAGCGTTTCCATTATTTCTCCGTCGTTTATAAATTCCTCTGCTTTTAATGATTTCGGATTATATTCTGCCATTTTTTCAGTCCTTTCTTATATCTCCTCTGTCGGTCACTATTTCATAGCCTATGTTTTTCATTCTGTTTTCTAAGCATCTTCTGCATTCCGCACTTTCCTCGCCTGTGCATATCTTGTTATCGTAAAGCTCATACTTTTTTCGCACCGAAACGGGCGACAAATTCGGCATAACTACATTCGCACCTGCCAAAATACCAAGCTCCCTGCCCTTTTCGTTAATAGTTCCAAGTGCCGTTGTCGAAGGGAGCAAAATATTCGGTTTTATCAGGCGGATTATCGATAAAAGATAGCATGTCATTTCAAGAGTACCTGCCGTTTTGTCCGCAAAAGGCGTGTCTTTATGCGGGATAAACGGCCCTATTCCGCACATGTCGGGCTTAAATTCCTCAATAAATTTCAGGTCTTTTGCAATAGTTTCCGCCGTCTGATACGGTGAACCTACCATAAACCCGCACCCCACCTGATAGCCAAGCTCTTTGAGAGTTTTAAGGCAGTTCATTCTGTTTTCAAACGACATTTTTTTCGGGTGCAGTTTCTCATAATGTGCCTTGTCCGCCGTTTCGTGACGTAAAAGGTATCTGTCCGCTCCCGCTTCTTTTAAAAGCTCATAGCTTTTTCGGCTCCGCTCTCCCAAAGAAAGCGTGACCGCACAGCCTTTATGACGGTTTTTTATCTTTTTTATAAGGTCTGTCAAAAATTCGTCTGTAAAAAACGCGTCCTCACCGCCCTGCAAGACAAAGGTTTTAAATCCGAGTTTTTCTCCCTCCTCGCAACACGCAAGGATTTCCTCTTCGCTAAGTCGATATCTTTGGCAATTTTTATTACTTCGTCTTATTCCGCAATAATAGCAGTCGTTTTTGCAGATATTGCTTATCTCGATAAGTCCGCGTACAAAAATCTTATTGCCGTAGATGCTTTTTCTTTTTATAACCGCTTTTTCTTTCGCATATTCTGCCGTTTCTTCGCTCATATTATCGACAAGAACGGCATATTCCGAAAGAGTAGCACCTTTTCCGCTATTTAGTTTATCGATTATATCAAAACTGTTCATAACACCACCCAAAAACACAAAAACCGCACCAAAAAGGTACGGTCTTCTGCTGTTTTGAACCGCAACCTTTCCGTCAGAAACCTCTTTAAGTCAGGATACGCTCTTATTTTATACGCAAAATCGCAATTTGTCAAGTTTATCTTATAAAGTTTGTTCTGTTGCCCGTTTCAAGCGTAGGATATGAAATGCCGTTTTCCTTTGCATTTTCAATACATTTTAATATCCACGCCATATTGTTTGCCACATTGTGCATCGTCTGTACACCCTCGGCGTCCATGATTGCCTCGCCCTGATCACGTCCGTGGATCACGTTCCAATATGTCGAGCCTACCGTTATCATACTCGAGATGCCGAAATATTTATTCATAACATCAAAACTTGCGGTAGTTCCTGCACGTCTTGCACAGGCGACCGACGCCGCAGGTTTAAAAGAAAACGCCTTTCCTCCGCTGTAAAATGCCCTGTCTAAAAAGGACATTATTCTTCCGCTCGGATGTGCATAGTAAACGGGTGTTCCGAAAACAAACCCGTCTGCCTCTTTCGCCTTTTTAATGAATTCGTTTACATTGTCATCTCCAAAACGGCAACCCTCATCTGTGCAACCGCCACAGCCGATACAGTCGCGGACAGGCTCGGTTATATCAAAAATCTCACTCTCTATCCCAAACTTTTCTAAGGTTTTTGCGATTTCCAAAAGAGCCGTTTTCGTGTTCCCGTTTTTTCTTGAGCTTCCGTTAAGCATTAAAACTTTCATCAAAAATTCCTCCGCTTCATATAATAAGTTTAATCATATAACAAATAAAAGGCAACGTAACAAGGCTAAGAATTGTTGTTACAAACATTCCACATGCGGCGTATTCTGCGTCCGCATCACTCTCGTTGGCGAGTATGGACAAAACCGTCTGAGCGGGCATTGCCGCTTCTAAAACAACCGCTCCCAAAAGGATTTCCTTTATGCCCAAGAGCTTAAATATGTATATGAACAAAATCGGAAATATAATCATTTTAAGGGGTGCGATTACAAAAATCCACCATTTTTTCAAAACGGTTGTGTCAACCTCAGCAAGTGCCATACCGATAAATATCATTGAAAGGCTTATGGTAAGACCTCCTATCGAGCTTACAGTATCGCCCAAAAGCTTGGGCATTTTTATCCCGAAAATCAGCATAATAATCGCTACGGTAAAGGCAATCGTGTTAGGATTGATAAGATTTTTTATGACTTCCTTTACGCTCTTCGGCTTTTCGTTTTTCAGGGTGATCACCCCAAAGGTCCACAGGAACAAGTCATTTATAAGCCAATGTATAATTGCATAGAAAAATCCCGTTTCACCGTACATTGCGGAAATTACGGGATATCCCACAAAGGAGACGTTCCCAAGGCATGAAAGCAGTTTATGTACCGCCTCAGTACCCTTTGGGATTTTTAAAGCTTTTGCGGTAATCACGCCCATGCCCAAAAGCACCAAAAGGCAGAACACCGACATCAAAAATACCACAAAAATATCGCCCATAAGCTCTTTTTCAAGTTCCTTTGATGACACCGAAGACAGTATAAGGCAGGGAAGAACAATTTTTATTATGATTTTTGAAATGGCATTTTTGATTTTTATATTGATATAGCCCGTTTTTGCCGCTATAAAACCTACCAATATGGTTAAAGCAAGTATTGCAATTTGATAAGATACCGCTGAGAAGTCCATTTTTTTACCTACATTCTTACATTTGATAAAAATTCCTGAAGCCGTTTGCTTTTCGGGTTTTTAAGTACCTCTTGCGGAACGCCTTCCTCCGCAATAACGCCGTTATCCATAAAGATGACGCGGTCGGAAACGTTCATGGCAAACGCCATTTCGTGCGTTACGATAATCATTGTCATATGTTCGTCCGCCAACGATTTTATTACCTTTAAAACCTCGTTTGTGATTTCGGGATCAAGCGCTGATGTTGGCTCGTCAAAGAGCATGATTTCGGGATTTAAGGCTAAAGCCCTGCAAATCGCAACTCTCTGCTGTTGACCGCCCGAAAGCTCACACGGGTAATTATCAAATTTGTCGGAAAGTCCCGCACGGTACAAAAGTCCCCTTGCAGTATCCTCGATTTCAGCATAAATTTTATCCTTATTTTCCTTAAAATCGGGGCGTTCCTTTGCAATAAGCTTGGGTGCTAAAACAACATTTTCAAAAGCTGTATATTGCGGAAAAAGATTGAAGTTCTGGAACACAAACCCGAATTTTAGCTGTCTTTTACGTGTTTCCGCACTTGTAAGCGGTTTTGTTGCAGCTGCATCAAAAATAGTTTCGCCATTTAGCGTAATTTCTCCGCCGTCGGCTTTTTCCAAAAAGCTGATACAACGCAAAAGCGTCGTTTTTCCGCTTCCCGACGAGCCGATTATCGACACGACTTCGCCCTTGTCAACGGTCATATCAATACCTTTTAAAACGGTTGTTTTTCCAAAGTTTTTAACTATATTTTTTACTTCAAGTATTGCCATATTCTATAGCCTTTCTGCCCACAAAAAGCCATCAAAAACCACTCTTTTCCTTATCCGTGGGCAAGATAAGGTGAAAATTCGCCCTTTTTCAAAAGAGAAGGGCGGTACATAAAATTCAACTCCTGAAATAGCTCATTTTCTTTTCTATGTACCCAAAAAGCAAGGTAAGAACGCCGCAGAAAACAAGATAAAACGCACCTGTATAGAAGAGCGGCCAGATAAGTCCTTTTAGCTTTATAAACCGCTCCGCACTCCATATTATCTCATAAACTGCGATAATTCTTGCCAAAGATGTATCTTTAACGAGCGTTATTATTTCGTTGCTCATTGGCGGAATTATTCTTTTTATCACCTGCAAAAGCACAACTTTGAAGAAAGTCTGCGTTTTTGTAAGTCCTAAAACCTGCCCTGCTTCGTACTGTCCCTTTGAAATCGACTCTATTCCGCCCCGATAAATTTCGGAAAAATAACAGGCATAGTTTATGACAAACGCAACCAAAGCCGCTAAAAATCTGTCCATAAGTGGCATATTAAACAAAAGCCCCGGTCCGTAATAGATAACGATTAACTGCAGCATAAGCGGTGTGCCTCTGATTATCCAAACAATCGTGCGAACCAACCAGCTGACAGGCTTTATCTTGCTCATAGAGCCAAAGCTTATCAAAAGTCCCAAAGGAAGCGAAAAAAGCAGCGTAAGCGAAAAAAGCTTTACCGTTGCTCTGAATCCTACCAATAAATCACTTGTTATAGGCAAAAATGTATTTAAAAACCAAGTCATATACGATAATCCTCTCAAAACGGGACGCAAGGGAATAAACCCTTGCCTCCCGTTTTATCCGTTATCAGTCTGCCAAAGAAACTCCGTATTTTTCTGAAAGTGCCGTAAGTGTGCCGTTATCCTTTAACTGCTTGATATATACGTCAACAGCCTCTTTGATGTCTGAACCCTTGCGGAAACCGATTCCGTATTCTTCTTTTGTAAGGGATATGCCCTTTGCCAAATCTACATAGCTTGTGCCTTCGCCTGTCATAGATTCAGCCATTGTTGCATCTATGATACAAGCCTCTGTGCTACCTGCTTCTACTTCCATAAGTGCGTCGGACTGTGCCTTAACAGCAACAATGTTTAATCCCATTTCCTCAGCTGCTGCTTCTGCTGCACTGCCTGATTCTACTGCAAATTTGATGTCCTTTAATGAATCTGTGTCCTTGTAGTTATCTACTACATCAGCCTTCATAACAACAACCTGCTCGTTCTTTGCGTACGGAATTGAGCAATTTGTGTTAAGAGTAACTTCGTCAGTGATTGTCATACCGTTCCAGATACAGTCGAGTGAATTTTCGTCAAGCTCTAAGAATTTGTTATCCCAGTCAATTTCAACAAACTCTGCTTCAACGCCCATAAGCTCTGCAACAGCATTTGCAAATTCTGCGTCAAATCCTGTCCATTCGCCGTTCTCGTCTCTGTAATCCATAGGCTCAAACTCTGTAACACCTACAACAAGCTTTCCCTTTTCTGTTACATACGCAAGGTCAGACTCACTTGCCGTGTTATCTGCAACTTCCTTTTTGCCGCAGGAGGTAACTCCTACGCACATAATACCTGCCAAAATCAATGCTAAAAACTTTTTCATTTTAAATTTCTCCTTCTTTTTTTGGATTTTTATTGATTATGTGCGACATTATATCACATTACTTTATCTTTGTAAAGTGATAAATCGATAAAAACCTAATTTTTGTCGATTTTCGCCATATGTATAAAGAAAGAAACGGCATATTTTGGTCAGACTTCATAAGCAATCGGCATATTTGATTCAAAAAATCCGCTTTTTGACCTGAATAAAAAGAGTGTTTTTTTCTTATTCATATGTTTTAAACAAAAAAAGAACGCGTCTTAACACGCATTTGCAGATTAAGACAACGCTCTATTCTTTTATTCTTGTTCAGGTGCACCAACAGGGCATACACCGGCACAAGCACCGCACTCTATACAAGCGTCTGCATCTATGACATACTTTCCGTCACCCTCAGAGATAGCTCCTACGGGACATTCAGCAGCACAAGCACCGCAACTTATACAAGCGTCACTAATTTTATAAGCCATTCGTAACACCTCCTTGTTTAATTATTGATATTATATCACACTCTTTTTTATTCTTCAAGTGTTTTTAACGCTTCTTCGTCAATTTTTTCCGTTTGATTATCGGCTTTCGGCTTTTTCAGGATTTTTATATCCTTTACGTCATACTCGGAAAGTGCCGTTTCGCTCTTATCTTCAATGCGAACCTTTACCCGTCCTTTCAGAATCTCCACATATTCAACAATGCCCTTTCCGTCGGGCGTTTCCACAAGAGCACCCTGCCGTGGCGTTATTTTTAAAAGGTCCTCATATGTTTCCTGCTCATATTTTAAGCAACACATAAGCCTTCCGCAACTACCCGATATTTTTGTAGGGTTGAG
>JAFSSG010000019.1 GCA_017451145.1 Clostridia bacterium | reverse complement strand
GCTGTCTTCGTGACTTCCAAGAATGCTGTAAGCCGTTTTCCGACAGCTTTCGCCGTATTTTTTGTCCGTCTCGGTTATAGCGTTTTCGGAGCGGGCAAAGTACAGCTCTATTATCTTTTCGTCGTTCATTTCCGTCCTCCCGCAGGCAGAATTCTTCGTTCTATTAATAATGACGGAAAATCTTGCCGCATCGTAACGCTTTTTCAAAAATTATTTCTACAAAAATATTATACACCGTCGAGCCCCTGTTTGCAACGTATTTATTGCGGGATAGACGGTGTATTTTATTTATGCAATTATGCACGAGTGCCGGCTTGCATTTGTGTTGACCGATAAAATTACAAGGAATCTTGATATTTCTTTGCGGGAGCTACTGCAAAAACGACTCTGAAATTATCATATAAGTGAGTAGGCTTTATCGGGCTGGCAAAATCGACACCTGACTTACGGAAATTCGACCTCGTTATATGCAGGATAGACGAAAATACGATAACAGAGCCATTTATTTTCAATTTATCCTTTAAAATCAGCGTAAATTTTTCCTTATATATGAAAGGACTCGAAAGCTCCCAACAAGTTATTCGCAAAATGCACAACTCGCGAGCCCTGTTTTGTGCAAGCATACGAAAAATTGAGTAATTTTTTAAAAAGTCGAAAAAACAGCGAAAATATACCTTAACATTTCGCATAAAAAGTTCCCTTATTATGAGAGGACTAATTGTAGTTTGAAAAGTTGTACAATCCGAGTCGCCAAATCTTTACAGAACTATACAAATTTAACAAACTTATCAAAAATGTTTCAGTTAGTCTTTGAAAACGACCACAAAAATCGGTGTTTTTTATCCTTATATATGAGAGGACTTATTACATCATAAAATATTACACAATCCAAGTTGCTAAATCTTCGCCAAACTATACAACTTTAACGAAATTAGCAAAAATGTTGCAGTTAGCAGTCTGCAACACCCGCTAAAAACGGCAAAAATTTTCCCTTATTATAGAGGGGCAAATATTTCAAGCACATATCCGGCATCGTCAACGGACTGTTTTCCGAAGTCTGTGCCCCATATTCGGACGCTCACAAATATGAATATCACAAATTCGGCGGTCTGAACTCGCCCAATCAGATTTGTCGGAGCACAGGAAAGGAGATGGTTCCAATGGTTTTATAATTCTGCGGCGCGGGAATCCGTATCCCGGATTATGATGTGCAAGTTATCCAAGCACGAGAATGCCGCACCCGTTCGCATCTATGCACACATACGAAAATCAGAAAATCGTAGATAAAAAGCGGCTCTGAAAGCCCTATATTAGTGAAGGGTTATATTTCCAACAGCCGCACGGACAATGAAATTCAAGGAGGTCACAGAATGACAGCAAGAGAAAAAGCAATGCTAATCACGAAGATCACGGAATGGTTGGAGCACGAACTTCATACCGATGACGCAGTACCCACCCCGTCGCCCGTCACGGAGTCGGAACAGCCCGCCGAGCTTCTCACACTTAAAGAATGCTCGAAGCTCGTGAAAGGTTTGTCGGAACACACCGTCCGTCAGCTCGCCGTTCAAGGTATCATTCCGAGCATACGAACGGGTACAGGCAGGAGCAGTAAGATACTTGTAAACAAGTCAGCCCTGCTGAACTTTGTTTCGGGGATTGGCGTTAAAAGTCCGACGGATACATAAAAACGCATCTTACCGGAGCACCCGCGATTTATCTTCGGCTGATGTAATTATATCACAGCTCGTCTGCGCCCGTCAAGGGTACTGACCGTGATGTTTGGCTCAATGCAGGATGCATTGACCACTTGCCCCAAACGCGGCACGATGCCGCGATAAAAGGCAAGTGAGAGTTAGACCGAAGAAAGAATAGTAGCGTGCTTG
>JAFSSG010000018.1 GCA_017451145.1 Clostridia bacterium | reverse complement strand
TTTATATCCACCTTAATCACCCAAAACCATTATATTAAATTACTCTTATGTTGTCAAATTTAGTCGGTTTACATAAATATTGCATTACAGCAATATTACAATCCACGTTATCCACACGGTTATCCCTCATTTTTATATGGATTTTGTCTTATTTTGGGGCATTTTTCTTTATGCGTGGATAACTTTTTTGACTTATCCATATTTTTATGTTTACATAATCCAAAAAAACGGCATTTAAATTGTGATTTTTTCCCATTTTCTATTGACAAAAATGCCCTTTTTAAGTAAACTTATAATGATACTTTATAAAGGTGGTAAGACTGTGAAAAATTCAGAAAAAACAATGGACAAAATAGTTGCACTTTGCAAAGGCAGAGGCTTTATTTATCCCGGCAGTGAAATCTACGGTGGCCTTGCAAATTCCTGGGACTACGGCCCTTTGGGAGTGGAGCTTAAAAATAACATAAAAAAAGCTTGGTGGAAAAAATTTGTTCAGGAATCAAAATATAACGTGGGCGTTGACTGTGCGATTCTGATGAATCCTGAAACTTGGGTTGCGTCGGGACATATCGGCGGTTTTTCCGATCCTTTGATGGACTGCAAGGAATGTCACGCACGTCACAGAGCCGACAAGCTTATCGAAGACTTTGCCCACGAAAAAGGCGAGGACATAACGGTTGACGGCTGGAGCAACGAAAAAATGCTCGAATATATTGAGGAAAACGGCATTGTATGCCCCGAATGCGGAAAGCACAATTTTACCGATATCCGTCAATTCAATCTTATGTTCAAGACCTTTCAGGGCGTTACCGAAGATTCATCATCGACCATTTATCTCCGTCCCGAAACGGCTCAGGGAATATTCGTAAACTTCAAAAATGTTCAGCGTACATCAAGGAAAAAAGTTCCTTTCGGTATCGGACAGATAGGAAAATCTTTCAGAAACGAGATTACACCGGGCAACTTCACATTCAGAACCCGTGAATTTGAGCAGATGGAGCTTGAATTTTTCTGTAAGCCGGGCGAGGATTTGGATTGGTTCTATTATTGGAAAGACTACTGCATGAAGTGGCTTATGGCACTCGGCATAAAGGAAGAAAATGTGCGTTTCCGCGACCATTCACCTGAAGAACTTGCCTTTTATTCGAAGGCAACCTCCGATATCGAGTTTGTGTTCCCGTTCGGCTGGGGTGAGCTTTGGGGTATTGCGGACCGTACCGATTATGACCTTATGCAACACCAGAATCATTCAGGCGAAAGCATGGATTACATCGACCAGGCGACAGGCGAACGCTATGTTCCTTACTGTATCGAGCCGTCTTTGGGTGCAGACCGTGTAACTCTTGCTTTCTTGGTAGAAGCGTATGACGAGGAAGAATTAGAAGGTGGCGACAGCCGTGTCGTACTGCACTTAAATCCTGCTCTTGCACCTGTAAAAGCGGCAGTTCTTCCGCTATCCAAAAAGCTCAATGAGGGTGCTGAAAAGGTGTTCTCCGCACTTTCTGAAAAGTTCAATGTCGAATTTGATGACGCAGGTTCAATCGGAAAACGCTACCGCCGTCAAGACGAAATCGGTACGCCTTTCTGTATCACCTACGATTTTGACTCCGAAACCGACGGCTGTGTGACTGTCCGTGACCGTGACACAATGGAACAGGAGCGTATTAAAATTGATGAATTAGAAGCTTTTTTAGAGAAAAAGCTCAGATTCTAATAAAAACAAAAAAGGAAGGTAAAACAAATGAAAGCTTTTGACGAATTCAAAAAATTCATTTCACGCGGCAATGTTATGGACTTGGCAGTCGGCGTTATTATGGGTACTGCTTTTACAAAGATTGTAACATCGCTTGTTGAAAACATCATAACGCCCGTTCTGAGCGTTATAACAGGCAAGGTAAATATTGCAGACCTATCTGCAAAAGTTACAGACGATTTAGTTATCCCATACGGACAGTTTTTACAGGCAATTATCGATTTCTTGCTCATTTCCATTTCCGTATTTGCTATCGTTAAGCTCATAAACAAAATAAGAGAAAAATTCGAGAAAAAGGAAGAGGAAGAGGCTGCTCCTCCCGCTCCTACCAAAGAGGAAGAGCTTTTGACCGAAATCCGTGACATTTTGAAGAATAAGTAAAAAAACCGGAGCTAATTGCTCCGATTTTTTTTGATTCGTTTATGTCTGAATTTTCCTTTATTCACTTCGTTTACCGTTTTCGGAACTGTGTAAATATCGGCATATGCCTCAGCCTCCGCCATATTTTCAGGCGGGATTTGGATAAGTCCCGTACATTCCGTCATTGACGCAACGGTATTTTCATTATTCATAATATCAAATTCAAAATCTCCATCTTTCATAATTTTCGCCCCTTGTTAGTTTGCCCGAAAATCACTCTGTAATTCAACAAAAAAACGGTTTTATAAAAACCGCTTTTTTATCTTACGCTTTATTTTTCCTGCAAATCCCCGAACTTTCATATATCCGCCGTAAATCCGCTTTTTTGCAACTTGTTTTTTGCAGTATTTAAAATACTTTTTGCCGTCAAACTGCATAAAATCATTGCCCTTATAAACTCCACACGCTACGGCCAAAATTTGCCCGTCCGTTATGCCGTGTTCACGTCTGTACTGATTATCTCCGCACATAACATATCCGTCACCGTCAAGCCCTACAACGCGGTGCAGGACAAATTGACCGTTCTCCCTTAAATAGAGCGGTATGTCATACTTTTTAAGTTTTTCCGGTGCTTTTCTCAGCATAACCCTGTCGATATTCGGGCGTATAAGCGGCAGCATACTTGTTCCGTTCGGTGCAAAAACCACCGTTTTGCCGTTATCGATTTGCTCCTTCATCAAAGGCCAAAGCTCTGAAAGCGAAATCTGGCTATATTCCATATCAATCCAAAAGCTTTCCGCTTCTTAATTTTTCCAAAAACTCAGAGATGTCGGCTTTTGCCGTTTCTTCATCTACATCGTATTCGTCCAAAAGTGCTTTTAAAAGCTCTTCTTCGGAAATGTCATTTTTCAGCTTTTCCCACAAAAATGCTCCCGTTTCATTTGTCGTAATCATCGCATTAAAACTTACCGATTCTTCGCCGACAGCAACGGCAATATAGCGGTCTGCAACTTTTCTTAATAAAAATCCGTCTTTAATTTTCATAAAAATCCCCTCTTAAAATATATAACTTCTTGTATTTTACCATATATTGCGACAAAAATCAAGGTTGACTTTTAGTTTCTTCTATGTTATTCTTTGAATAAGGAGATTGATTATGCGTATAATAGGAATTGACTATGGTGATGCCCGAATCGGTCTTGCCGTTTCTGACCCTTTGGGAATAACGGCACAGGGAATCGCAACGATAAAAAACAAGGGTGAAGAAAAGACTCTTTCAGAGCTTAAAAAGGTGATAGATGAGTACTTACCCGAAAAAATTGTTATAGGTCTTCCCAAAAACATGGACGGAAGCTTAGGCTTTCGTGCCGACGCCACCTATGCTTTTGCAGAGTCACTTAAAACTGTGTTTGACGGCGAAATCGACTTTTGGGACGAACGGCTGACAACTGTCGGGGCGACAAGGTACCTTAATGAAACGAATACTGTAAAAGGTGCGAGAAAAAACGTCATCGATACCCTTTCCGCTTGTCTTATTCTTGAGGGCTATATGCGTAAAAACGGTTGACATATACCGCAAAGTGTATTAAAATACAAGTAAATACTTATTAGGAGAAAAATTATGGAAGATAATATTTTGATTTTAGAAGATGAACAGGGCAATCCTGTCGAGTTTATGGTTTATGACGTGTATGAATTTAAAGGCAAGACATATTTTGCCTTGCTTGAAGTTATCGAAGGAAGCACAGACGAAACAGACGAAGTCGTAATCATGCGTGTTGACGGCGAAGGCGATGACGCAGAGCTTGTCTCGATTGATGACGAAAACGAGCTTACTGCCGCATTCGATGAGTTTGTACGTCGCGACGAAGAATTTGCCGAAGAGGATAACTGATTTTTTCCCTGCGATTCACGTGTAAAGCCTCTATTTTTTACCAACAAATTATATACGGGATATCATTATTTTTTGTAGCATATACGCCTCCTTTCCTTTTCAGGACTGCCAGTGGACATATAAAGCAAAAAGGCGATAACCCACCTGCTTATGCAGGTAAGAAATCAGGTCTTGATTACGGTCTTTGTGGGGAATGAAAAATCATCGGTTTTTCCGATGATTTTTTAATTTATTTAAGAGTCAACCTTGATTTTTCGTTTATTATATGATATAATAATCCAAATTGATTTTGTCAGAAAGGGCGATAGATATGGATTTTAATAACGATACTATGAAAATAAACATCGGTGCTGAAAAATCCAACGAGGTACACGATATTTTAGCCGCCGTTTACGATGCTTTGCAGGTAAAGGGCTATGACCCCATAAGTCAGATTGTGGGATACATTCTTTCGGACGACCCTACCTATATAACCAGCTATAACGGTGCAAGAAGCCTTATTGTGCGTGTTGAGCGTGATGAGCTTTTGGAAGAACTTGTGAAAAACTATATAAAGCATCTGTAAACGAGGGATATTTATGACAGATTTTCATTCCCACTTTCTGCCGGAAATTGATGACGGTGCAACAAGCCTTAACGAAAGCCTTGAAATGCTCAATCTTTCCAAATCTTCCGGAGTTGGTACCGTTGTTTCAACTTCGCATTGTTATGCGTTTCACGGCGACGAAAGTATAAAACATTTCCTTGAAAAGAGAAAAACGGCATATTCGCTTGTTTGCGACGCCATAGAAAACGAAAAAGACGCATATCCCGAAATAGTTCTCGCAAGTGAAGTACATTTAGTGCCAAACCTCAGTACATTTTCCTGTCTTCCGCTCCTTTGCATAGAAAACACCGATTATATTCTGATTGAAATGCCGTTTTCTGAGTGGAAAGACGAGGATTTTGAGGAGATATACCGCATTACGAATCTCGGATTGAAGCCTATTATAGCACATATTGACAGATATTTTGAGATTTCCGAAAAGTTTTCTGACCTGTTTTCATTAAATCTTTTATATCAGTCAAATGCGGAGTCCTTTATCGCACATTCAAAACGCAAAAAGCTTTTAGAGCTTTTCGAAAGCGACTCTTTACATATTTTAGGAAGTGATATGCATAATTTGACGTCACGGCCTCCATGCTTTGCCGAGGCACATAGCATCATCGAAAAGAATTTTGGAAAAGCTTATGCAGATTATCTCGATATGGCATCGCAAAAAATTCTCGAAAACAAAACCGTGCCTGTCCCGAAGCTTCCAAAATTAAACCCTATTAAAAAAATGATACTTTAAAACGGTGTTTGACTAATTAAAATCAAACACCGTTTTTCCGTTTTCAAGTTTTAATTTTGCGGAGAATTCCTTTCCTGTCCGCTTGGAAATAAATCCGTCTATTTTATCGCTTTCGCCCGTTTCGAGCAATTTTTTCATATTCGCTATCGAAACCGTCTTGCCTAAAATCACGTTATTTACCGAAAATTTACAGCCGTCACGGTAGCCTGTGCAGCTGTACCCGAACCGTGTTCTTACCACTTCTTTTTGGCAAAGCGGACACTTTCCTACGATATCTCCGACAAATCCGTCATCGGCAGTCTGCTCCTCAAAAACTCTTTTTATCTCATTTTCGGCAAGTTTTACGCTCTCCTCTATCGGCATTTCGCCGTGATACACCTTTTTTAAGGCTTTTCCGAACTCGGAGGTTTTGTATTTATCCATACTTATATTCATTCGCTTTAATGACTCAATTAAAAACTCACCGCCCGAAAGTATGCTATATACATCTTTTTTGAGCGAAATATATCCGCTTTTTATGGCATTATCTATTATACCCGTTCTTGTTGCTTCTGTGCCAAGCTCCAAGCCCTCGAAAACAGCGCGGTATTCCTCTGCGTCGTCTTCCGTTTCGATATTTTGCTTGTCCTCACGGAACGGATTTTTGAGGTAATTATTAAGCGTTTCGATCGTGTAATGCTTTGGTGGAGTTGTTTCCTTTTCCTGCGGTTTAAAGTCAATATTTACCTTATCGCCCTTCTCTAAGTCCGGCAAAATCTTGTCCTTTTTGGTATAGTCATCAAATTTTGTCCAGCCAGGTTTTAATATTACAGTCCCTTTTAAAGTAAATTCCTCCAAATCCCCGACCGCAATTTTTATTTCCTGCTTTTGCACCTCACATTCCTCACTGCAAAAAACCGCCACAAATCTACGCATAACCGCTCCGTAAACCTTTTTTTCATCATCTGTCAGTGCGTCCTTTTGCGGAATTTTATATGTCGGCGTAAGTGCTGAGTGTGCCTCGATTTTTGAGTCGTCAAAAATATTTTTCCCTGTCTTGAATTCAACGGGATAGCCCAGCTTTTTAACCCCGTCCAAAATCATTTTGATTTTGTCCTTTTCGGCAGTAGCCAGATACTCGGAATTTGTTCTGGGATATGTAACATATCCTTTTTCATAAAGTCCTTGCAGGATTTTTAAGCTCTCCTCCATCGGCATTTTGTACTTTTTTCCGAGAAAGTTCTGAAGCTTTGTTAAAGAGTAGAGTTTTCCTGCTTTTAAGCTGTCCTTTTTTGTCTTTTTGTCTATTACTGTTGCCTCTTGTGCGTTATACTTTTCGCAAAGCTCCTCAGCCTTTTTTAAGTCATTTTTTTCGAACTTTTTCGTGCTTGTAAGCTCAATTTCCTCGCCCTTTGTCTTGGCTTTGCTCGTTATGGCATAGTAGATATCAGGCTTGAAATTCCTGATTGCAATATCGCGGTCATAAATCGCCTTCACAATCGGCACAATTACCCTGCCGACACGCAAAAGCGTTCCTGTTTTCAGTGTCGCATATCTTGTCAGATTCACGCCGTAAAGCCAGTCCATAAAGGTCCTTGCATAGCCCTCGTTTGCAAGATTGTCATACTCCGATTCATCCTTCATATCCGAAAGTGCAAAGCGGACTGTCTGCGGAGTCTGGTCAGGAAGCCAAAGACGCTTAAACGCTTTATTTTTGCAATCCGCTTTGTCTATGCAAATTCTGACGATGATTTCACCCTCACGGTCCGAGTCCCCCGCATTTACAACGGTATCCACATCGTCACGGCTCAGTAGCGTTTTTATCGTTTCAAACTGCTTTTTAACACCTGTGTCAACCACTCCGTTTTTATCCCTTTTTAATTTGTATTCAAACTTTTCGGGAAAACACGGGATATTTTGGAGCGTCCATCTTCCCTCGCTGCTCGGCGAATAGTCCTCTATATCCGCAAGAGAAAACAGATGTCCGAAAGCCCATGTAATTATGTAGTTTTTGTCATACAAAAAGCCGTCGGCTCTTTGCATTTTGCCTATGCCGGCGGCAATATTTCTTGCAAGGCTCGGTTTTTCGGCTATTATGAGTATCATAGCTTTTCCGCCCTTTCCCCTATTCTTCTGCAGTTTCGTTAGCAGTCGGTCTTTCGATTACGGGTTTTTCCGTTTTCTCGACATTGTCCGTCTTTTCTTCCTCTTTTTTGTCTGCTCCCTCAGTTTCTTCTTCTGAAACCTCCTCAAACACAGGAACGGTTGCAGAACCTACCGCAACCTTTGTAGGTATCATTTTATATTTACTCGACGTCATTTTTTCCGACTTTACTTCCTTGCCGTTTTCATATACCTTTCTTGTCGTAGCAACTGTATAACCCGTTTTGCCGTTTGATATTACCTTTCTTTCACCCAATTTGAGTGTAGGCTCGGTAACTTCCTCAACCGTCGGTGCTTTTGTTTCTACGACGCTGTTTATTATTTCAACTTTCTTTTCCTTTTCGGGTTTTGCTCCCCAGATAGACATCTCAACAGTCTTTCCGCCTGTTTTTGCCGAAATTTTTATAGGACCTTTTGTGTTATTTTTAAAGCGGAAATCTATTGAGCCGTATGCTACGGTTGCGTCCTGTCCTTTTGGAACATAGGAAACCGTCATAGAATGGTTCTGACGTTCTAAAACAGGCAAATCCGCATATAAAACCGCAGAATAGAGCGTACTGCTGACTTGGCACACACCGCCACCCATACCTTGCACGGTTTCACCGTTTTCAAATACGGGAGCTTCTTTAAATCCGTTTTCCGCAGTTCTCTTGCCTACAACGCTGTTATACGAAAATTCCTCGTTTGGCATAAGTATTATGCCGTCTATCCTTCTTGCCGCAAGTTCCACATTGTCGCTTCTGTTCTTTGATGATGTGGCATATGATGTTGCATATTTACCAAGCACAGTCCCGAAAAGCTCGGCATTTATAGACGCTTCTGTAACCTCCGGTTCAAGCGTTATGAGCTTTAATGTCACTTCTCCGCCGTTTTTAATAGTTTCTATCTGCTTTTCCGCCTCGTCTTTATCGATTTCCCTGCCTAAAACCTCAGGCGTTATCGTCATTTTGCCGTTTGCGATTTCATAGGTTGCGTCCTCAGGCTTTACATATATTTCATCATACAGACTTTTTACGCTGGGTTCGGGCGGATTTTTCACTTCAAGCGTCAATGAAACGTTGTTTTCACCCTTTTGCAATGCCGAAATAACGGCATCCTTCAAATCGGTAACGTCTTTATCCTGTCCCTTTGTTCCCTTTTTGACTTTTACCGTTCCTTCACCAAATTCCAAGCCGTAATTGTTTTGCTCACCGTTTACGAAAACACCGAAATCATATAGTATTGACGACAGCTTTTCGTCATTATAAGAATAGCTGTACGGAATATCAACAGGCGAAAAAACGAGCTTTACAAGCGAAATTGTGTTATTTATAAGTCCCTCGCCTCTGCCGATTTTGTATGCGTCCTCTACCGTCTTGTCAATATCCTTTTTAAGCTCTGCTTCTTCCGCTAAAAAGGTTTTTTCCGCACCCGATACGCTGTCCTTTAAGAGTATTGCATCGTCCGCAATATCCTTGCCACCCACTATCGCCTTTTTTGCCTCTTCTTGAGTCATATTTCCTACATTTACGCCGTTTACACTCACTCCCTTTGCTATGCGGTCACCCGGGTTGAGCATAGCAAAAGCTCCTCCCGTTACCGCCAAAAGCACGGCAAGTACAATAGCCGAAATTTTTAACGCTTTATTTTTTGAAAAATTCTTTTTTTCTGCTTTTCTTTCTCTTTTCATATCAATCACTCTTTAAAAAAATTTTTTATATTCTTCTATATATTCTGAATATGCCTTTAAATATTGGCTTATTTCCTTGCTTTTCATCAAAACCGCAAAGGCTTTTTTAATATTTTTGACAAATTTTTCGTCAAAGTCCGCAATATCGAGGTTATTTGACAGCGGACACATTGATTTGGCACGTGGGTCTATTATAATTTCCGCTTTTCCGTCTTTATTTATGTACGGCGTGAGCGGAAAAATCCGACAGGCAAGTGGTCTTTGATAACGGTCGCAACCGCCGTCACAAAACAAAATCGGCACATTTTTCCGTTTCCCGTTAAATTCATAATAAAAATCGGAATTTTCAATTTTTGCCCACTTTGGATTCAGGAGTTTGAAAACCTTATTCTCGCCGGGGAAAAGATACATTCCCCCGTCGTCGCCCTTGCAGCACCGTTTTTCGCAGAGTTTTCCGCAATCGGCGTTTATCGGCGTCGATTTGTCAAACAGCCTGTAAAGCTGTAAGTATATGTATTCCACATTCATTATTTTAATACCTTCCGTGCATAATAGTAAAATATGCTACTTTTCGTCTCCATTCTACCACATTTTTTCTGTAATTACAATAGTAAGAATAAATTTGACAAAATTCACTAAATATGGTATAATGTGTGTGTAATAATTGTAAAAATTCAAAGATATTGATATAGAGAGGATTATTTTATGTCAAAGAGCAAGGAAGAGTACGGAAATCAAAGCATAACGAGTTTAAAAGGTGCCGACAGGGTAAGGAAGCGTCCTGCCGTTATTTTCGGTTCGGACGGCTTGGAGGGCTGCGAACATTCCTTTTTTGAAATACTTTCAAATTCTATCGACGAGGCAAGAGAGGGCTACGGCAACGTTATTGAGGTCACACGCTTCAAAGACGGCAGTATCGAGGTACGTGACCACGGTCGTGGAATTCCCCTTGACTATAACGAAAAAGAGGAACGCTATAATTGGGAGCTTGTATTCTGCGAACTTTATGCAGGAGGAAAATATAACAACAACGACGGCGGTATGTATGAGTACAGCTTGGGCTTAAACGGATTGGGTGCTTGTGCTACTCAGTATTCCTCCGAATATATGGACGTCGAGGTAGTACGTGACAAAACACGCTACGCACTCCATTTTGAGAAGGGCGAAAATGTCGGCGGACTTACAAAAATACCTGTTTCATCTACAAAAACAGGAACTATTACAAAATGGCGTCCCGACAGAGAGGTTTTTACCGACATCGATATACCCGTTGAGTTTTTCAAGGATACACTTCAAAAACAAGCGATGACAAATGCCGGAATACGCTTTATTTTCTATAATGAAACGGAAAACGGAATCGAACTTTTTGAATACTACTACAAAAACGGAATTGTAGATTACTTAACCGACCTTGTTGGCGAAAACTCCTTTACAAAGGAAGAGGTTTGGGACGCCGAAAGAGTTGGGCGTGACCGTGAAGACAAGCCCGAATATAAGGTAAAAATGCAGATCGCGTTTTGCTTTTCAACGGCTGTCAATCTTTTAGAATATTACCATAATTCAAGCTTTTTGGAGCATGGTGGTGCTCCCGATAAAGCGGTAAAAAATGCGTTTGTATATGCTATCGACCAGTATTTAAAGCAAAACGGCAAATATAACAAAAACGAGTCAAGAATAACATTTATCGATATCGCCGATTGTCTGGCACTTGTAATAAATTCATTTTCCACACATACGAGCTACGAAAACCAAACAAAAAAGGCAATAAACAACAAGTTTATTCAAGACGCCATGACCGAGTTTTTACGGCATAAGCTTGAGGTTTACTTTATTGAAAATAAGGTTGACGCCGAAAAAATCGCAAATCAGGTGCTTATAAACAAGCGTAGCCGTGAAAATGCCGAAAAGGTGCGTATCGACACGAAAAAGAAGCTTACAGGCTCAATGGACATAACAAACAGGGTAGAGAAATTTGTTGACTGTCGCAGTAAGGATATTTCCATAAGGGAAGTATATATCGTCGAGGGCGACTCGGCACTCGGCTCCTGCAAACAGGCAAGAAACCCTGAATTTCAAGCAATTATGCCTATCAGGGGCAAAATTTTGAATTGCTTAAAAGCCGATTACAACAAGATTTTCAAAAGCGATGTCATTTTGGATTTGGTAAAGGTTTTAGGTTGCGGAATAGAGATAAAAACCAAGCACATAAAGGGCATTGAGGAGTTTAACATCGATAATTTGCGTTGGGATAAGGTTATCATCTGTACCGATGCCGATGTTGACGGGTTCCAGATCCGCACCCTTATTCTTACAATGATTTATCGGCTTATGCCGAGCCTTATAGATCTTGGCAAGGTATATATTGCGGAATCTCCGCTTTATGAAATCACGATAGAAAAAGGGAAACGCAAAGGCGAAAAGCTTTTTGCATATTCCGACGGCGAAAAGGAGTCAATCCTTTTAAGTCTTGCAAATGCGGATATTGGCAAAAACGATGTTGATATAAAGCGTAGCAAAGGTCTTGGCGAAAACCAGCCGGAAATGATGAGCCTTACCACGATGCACCCCGCAACAAGACGGCTTATCCGCGTCAATCCCGAAAATATCGAGCGTACAGCTGAGGTTTTTGACATACTTTTGGGCGACAAGCTACAAGAACGCAAAGAGCATATCGCAAAAAACGGGCATTTATATATGGAAATGCTTGACATAAGCTAAGAGGAGGCAAGAAAAATGGCAAAAAAGAAAAATACGGCAAATGAGAGCTATATTCCTGCACCCTTAGCCGAGCAGTCAATTACCGAAACTCTTGAAACCAATTATATGCCCTATGCAATGAGCGTTATTGTGTCCCGTGCCATCCCTGAGATTGACGGACTAAAACCCGCTCACAGAAAGCTTCTTTATACAATGTATAAAATGGGGCTTTTGGGCGGAAAGATGACAAAATCCGCAAACGTTGTCGGACAAACCATGAAGCTGAACCCGCACGGCGACAGTGCGATTTACGAAACTATGGTTCGACTTACGCGTGGAAACGAGGCGCTTTTGCATCCACTTGTCGAGTCGCAGGGGAATTTCGGAAAGCAGTATTCACGCGATATGGCTTATGCCGCATCCCGTTATACTGAGGTCAGGCTCGACCCTATCTGTCAGGAATTTTTCGGAGATATAAATAAAAATACCGTAAAATTTGTTGATAATTATGACGGCGAAATGAAAGAGCCTACCCTCCTTCCCGTTGCTTTTCCGAACATTTTGGTAAATCCCAATCAAGGTATAGCAGTCGGTATGGCGAGTAATATATGCTCATTCAATCTGCGTGAGGTCTGCTCGGCTGTTATCCAATATATGAAGCACCCGAAATCCGACATTTTGGAGATTATGCCCGCGCCCGATTTCCCTTTAGGTGCTGAAATCCTTTACGACGAGGCACAGATGCGTGAGATTTATGAAACGGGCAAGGGCAGTTTCAAAATACGTGCCGTATATGAGTATGACAAGGAAAATAACTGCATCGAGATAACGGAAATTCCATACACCACCACAATCGAGGCGATACTTTCCAAAATAATGGAGCTTGTGAAAGCCAATAAATTAAAGGAAATTTCCGACGCGCGTGACGAAACGGGTTTGGCAGGATTTAAGCTCACAATAGACTTAAAGCGTGGCGTTGATCCTGACGCACTTATGCTCAAGCTCTTTAAGCTCACACCGTTAGAGGACAGCTTTGCTTGTAACTTTAACCTTTTGATTGAAAATGTGCCTATGGTTTTGGGAATAAAAGGCATTTTTGACGAATGGATAAAATTCCGTCTTGACTGCGTCAAAAACGGCATAAAATTTGACATTGACAGAAAGACGGAAAAGTTGCACCTTTTAACAGGACTTAAGAAAATCCTTTTGGATATCGACAAGGCGATATCCATCATCCGCCATACCGAAAAGGAAGCGGATGTTGTTCCGAACCTTATGGTCGGGTTCTCGCTCGACAAAATTCAGGCAGAGTATATTGCGGAAATAAAACTCCGCAACCTTAACAAAGAATATATAATAAACCGCACGGCAGAAATCGAAAAACTGCTTTCCGACCTTGACGAGCTTAACCGCATTTTGTCAAGTGAAACAGAGCTTAAGAAACTCATAGCAAAGCAATTAAAACAAATTGCCGACAAATACGGAAAGGATAGAAAAACACGGCTTGTGAAAAATGATGAGGTACAGGAATATCACGAAGAAAAGTTTGTTGATGATTTCCCGCTCACCCTATTCATTACAAAAGAGGGCTATGCGAAGAAGGTTTCCGCAGTTTCCTTGCGTTCTACGACCTCCGAGCATAAATTAAAGGAAAATGACGAGGTTTCGCAGGTGATAGAGGCGACAAATGCAGACGAAATCATAGTCTTTACCGATAAATGCTCTGCATACAAATCACGCCTTTGCGATATGCCGGACTCGAAGGTTTCAGGGCTCGGAGAATATCTGCCGTCACTCCTCAACTTTGAGCAGGGCGAAAAAGCCGTTTATGCGGTAGTGCCTAAAAAATACGAGGGATTTATGCTGTTTAGCTTCAAAAACGGAAAAATGGCGAAAGTGGAGCTTAAAAATTACGAAACAAAATCAAACAGAAAGCGTCTTATCAATGCATATTCCGATAAATCGGAGCTTTCCGGAATACTTTGGCTACCTGCCGATTGCGAAATCGTGGCTTTTGCGGACAATAACAAAGTCATAGCCGTTGATACCGAAAAAATACCGCTGAAATCCACAAAATCCACCCAAGGCGTTCAGGTTATGAAGCTGACGAAAAAGGGTGCGGTGCTTTCAAAAACTGTAACCGCACAAGATAGCGGTCTTATAGATACAAAGCATTACAAGACGAAAAATATCCCTGCCGCAGGTTCATTTTTGCGAACAGAGGACACACAGCTGTCGCTGTTTTAATAGGAGGCACATATGAATAAGGTAAATGTTTTAGGTGTAAACATTGATAAAGTTACAATCGATTCTGCAACGGATATAATTTGCGACATGCTTAAAAAAAGCGGCAATTATGCCGTTTTTACTCCAAATTCCGAAATTATATACGCTGCATATAAAGACTCCGAGTTTTGCAGCCTTATAAACTCGGCGGATTTACTGACCACTGACGGCATCGGTGTTGTATATGCCTCCAGAATTTTGGATAATCCCGTTCCCGAACGTGCAGGAGGCTATGACATTGCCTGTAAGGTAATAGAGCGGATTGCTGAATCCGGCGACAGACTTTTCCTGTTTGGAGGAAAGCCGACCGTTGCCGAAATGGCGGCTGAAAATCTTAAAGAAAAATACCCGTTTTTAAATATCGTTGGCACAAGAAACGGCTATTTCCAACCCGAAGAAAACGATGCAATAATCTCGGACATAAATAACAGCGGTGCGGATATTGTGTTTGTATGTCTCGGCTCTCCAAAGCAGGAGGAATGGATTTTTAAAAACCGCGACAAGCTTTCCTGCCATGTTATGATGGGCATTGGCGGAAGTCTTGACGTTTTTGCCGGAGTTGCCGAAAGAGCACCTCAAATCTGGCAAAAATTAGGGCTTGAATGGCTTTACAGACTAAAAAAAGAGCCAAAACGGTTTTGGCGTATGTTGGCTCTGCCAAAATTCGCATTTACTGTGCTTTTAAAGGGCAGAAAATATCCGCAGGATACTACCGAAGAATTGCAGGAATTTGATGCGTGAACTATAAGGTCACGCATTTTTTGTATTAAAAAAAGCCCTGAAACCGCCGATTTCGGCAATCCCAAGACTTTTTGTGATAAACGTTATTATTTAATCATCGAAGCAACTTCATCTGCGAAGTTTTCTTCCTTTTTCTCTAAGCCCTCGCCCTTTTCAAAACGTGCAAAATCAATGACTTTAACACCCTTTGAAGCAAGATACTGCTCAACCTTTTGGTCGCTGTCCTTTACAAATTCCTGTTGCAACAGACAATTTTGCTCATAGAACTTACCGATTTTTCCGCCAACCATCTTCTCGATGATAGCGTCAGGCTTATTCGCATTTTTCGGGTCTTCCTTGATTTGCGAAATGATGATGTGCTTTTCATGCTCAACATCTTCTGCCGGAACGGTGTCCTTCGAGAGATACAGCGGGTTAATAGCCGCAACCTGCATAGCGATATCTCTTGCTGCTTCATAAGCCTCACCTGTCAAAGCATTTTCTGCCTTTACGATAACGCCTATTCTGCCCTCGCCGTGTGAGTATGAGCAAACATTTCCTTCAAAACGTACAAAACGTCTTATCTTCATGTTTTCGCCGATTTTTGCGATTAAGGCAGTCAAAGCGTCTTCAACTGTACCGTCACCCATAGTCTCAGCCTTCAAAGCGTCAACATCTTTAGGATTCTTTTCTGCTACAACCTTTGCAACGCTTTCTACAAAGGCCAAAAATTCATCATTTTTAGCAACAAAGTCTGTTTCTGAATTTACTTCGAGCAAAACTGCAACATTTTTTGCATCGTTCATATATACCTTTACGATACCGTCTGATGCGATTCTTCCTGCCTTTTTAGCAGCAGTTGCAAGACCTTTTTCTCTCAAATACTCTACTGCTTTATCCATATCGCCGTCGGTTTCTGTTAATGCCTTTTTACAGTCCATCATACCGCAGCTTGTGATTTCTCTTAATTTTTTAACATCTAATGCTGAAAATGCCATACTTTGCTACCTCCAAAATTATTCCTCAGTTTTTTCTTCTTCTACTTCTTCTTGGGGAGCTTCAAGGATAGCTTCTTCTGCTGAAACTTCCTCATCAGCCTCTTCTTCACGAACAGGAAGTGCATCTTCGCCCTGTCTGCCCTCGATTATTGCATTTGCTATTGTTGATGCAATAAGCTTAACGGCTCTTATAGCATCATCATTGCCCGGAATAACGTAATCAACATCATCAGGGTCACAGTTTGTATCAACGATAGCTACAACCGGGATACCAAGCTTTTTAGCTTCTGTTATTGCGATATGCTCTTTTCTTGGGTCAACTACGAATAATGCTCCTGGAAGCTTTTTCATTTCCTTGATTCCGCCCAAGTACTTTTCGAGCTTATCACGTTGTGCTTTAAGCTTAATAACTTCCTTTTTGGGAAGCAGGTCAAAAGTTCCCTCTTCTTCCATCTTGTTGATTTGTGCAAGACGGTCAATTCTCTTTTGAATTGTCTTGAAGTTTGTCATCATACCGCCAAGCCATCTTGCGTTTACATAGTACATACCAACTCTTTCAGCCTCTTCTTTAATAGAGTCCTGAGCCTGTTTTTTTGTACCTACAAAGAGAATATCATCTCCGTTTGCAGCGATGTCCCTTATAAAATAGTAAGCCTCTTCCACCTTTTTAACGGTCTTCTGCAAATCGATAATGTAGATACCGTTTCTCTCGGTGAAGATGTACTCAGCCATTTTAGGATTCCATCTTCTTGTCTGGTGTCCGAAATGAACACCCGCCTCTAAAAGTTGCTTCATAGCAATTACATTTGACATTGTAAAATTCCTCCTTGTTTTTAATTTCCTCCAAAGCCCTCGCTCTCTTGCGGAACCGACCTCGGCAACACCGCAAAAGTCAGACAATGTGTGTATTTTGGTTTAACCAATGTCATACCTGACCATTTTAACAGATTTTCCCCTTATTGTCAAGCTTTTTTTGAAGGTTTTCGCAAATTTCCTTCTTCAAGTCTTGCTTTACGTCTGTTTAAAACCTCCTCGCTTTTTGGCGTAATATCACCTGACGCCATAAGCGCATTTTTAGTCATAACAGGGCCGAAAAGCTCATATATCAGCACAGCAAAAAGCACGATGTTTCGGATAAGTGAGCCGTTCTCACCCATTTTCGCAGATACTGTAACACACATTCCGAGTGCCACACCTGCCTGAGGCAAAAGAGTTATTCCTAAATATTTTTTAACCGTTTCGTCGCATTCAGACATAGCACAGCTGACATACGCACCCACATATTTCCCGAGCGAACGTGAGATTATATACACAATTCCTATTAAAACCACGCTCATTTTTGCGAAAACAGAAAGCTCCAATTCCGCACCGCTTATTACGAAAAAGAGTGCGTTAAGCGGTACAGTCCATTTATCCGCACGTTCCATGAGGTCAAAGGACACGGGACAAATATTGCAGAACACCGTTCCCAGCATCATACATACAAGAAGCGACGAAAATCCGATATGTATGCCACAAACATCAAATTCCATCATGGAAAGTGCCACCGTTAGAATGACTATGCTTATAACAAGCGTCAAGCGGTTGCTGTTGGAGTTAAAAAGCTTTTCAAGATGTGTTAAAAGATACCCCATAACAGCACCCAATATCAGCGATAAAACTATCTCAAGCATAGGCTCTAAAATTATGGAAACGGCGTCAACTCTACCGCTCCCCAACGCCTCTGCAATACCGAACGAAACCGCAAAAACCACAAGTCCCACAGCGTCATCAAGGGCGACTACGGGCAAAAGTATGTCTGTAAGCTTTCCCTTTGCCTTATATTGACGGACTACCATGAGCGTTGCCGCAGGTGCTGTTGCGGTCGCAATCGCACCTAAGATTATTGCCGACGGCAAGGGCAGTATATCGCCAACTATGAAATGCAGTAAAATGAGTGCAATATCCACAAAAAGCGTGGCAAAAAGTGCCTGAACAATACCGACTATCGTCGCCTGTCTGCCCGTTTCCCTAAGCTGTGACAGGCGGAATTCGTTGCCTATCGCAAAAGCGATAAATCCGAGTGCAACGTCGCTTATAATCGAAAACTGTTCGACGTTCCCGTGTGAAACAAATCCGAGCCCTGAAATCTTTAGAAGTCCTAAGCAGTAAGGTCCTACCAAAACTCCTGCTATTAAATACGCTGTAACGGCAGGAAGTTTTAAGGGCTTTACCACCCTCGTCATCATCATTCCTGCAATCAGAGCAATGCTTAAAGTTAATAAGGTTTCCATTTTATCTGTCCTTTTTAATACAAAAATTTAGATAGAACGGCAAAAACCGTTCTATCCCATATAATCCACACACTATTATATACCAACTGCACACAAATTGCAATAAATTTTACTATATTTTAGCTATATTCAGTATTTTTACATTCTCAAAACTTTCGGCATATTTTATAGTTCCATACGCCCTGCCCGATTTGGTATTGCAATGGCAAATCAAAAAGTCGGAGCATTCCACCATATAGTGATTGAATTTTTTCATAAACCAGCCGTTTTCGGTTTCATAAGCGATTTTGTCTGTAAGAAAAAAATCATAATCGCAAAACGGCTTTGCTTTCACATCTAAAAATTCTATATTTATGTTCGGCAAAATCATACCCAAAGCAATATCGGGATATTCGTTTTTCAATTCTTTTAATATAGCAAGAGCGACACTGTCAAGTTCGGATTTTCGTAAAAAACAGAATTTTCTCACATTTTCCTTTTTTATAAGCTCGGTTATTGCCTTTTTTAACTTTTCTTCACTAAATTCCGTTTTATCACCATCAAAACAGCACATTTTTTCCTTCATATTTTTATCTCCTAACAGTCATTTTATTTGGATTTTACCATATTCCCTTTCTTTTTTCAACTATTTTGTTTTTATTTTATGACGTTTTGTTTGTAGATAACCTTAGAATATCTGCATATACTTTTATTGAGGTGTTAGTATGAAAAACAAAAATTTTGATATTTGGCTTGGAATAGGTTTAAATATTTTACATTACAGAAAAGAGCAGGGTATGACTCAAATGCAACTTGCCGAAAAGGCAGACATAAGCAGTCAATATTTACAACGCATTGAAACCGCAGCATCTTCCTGCACACTTGATACACTTATAGATATTGCCGAGGCACTTAATATCCCTCTTAAAAAGCTGTTTGAATTTAGGGACTAAAAAGCTGTTTATTCCCTACTTTTCAGTGTGAAAAGTAGCAAAAGCACTGGGAGGGTCGGATTCCCTCCCAGACCCTCCACAAACCGTTTAAGGGGATTCTCCCCTTAAAAATCCCCTATTGAAAGGGGAAAGAACCATAAAACTATTTTTTTATGCTATCCCTCCACCGCCAAAGGCGGTCCCTCTCCCTTTACACAAGGGAGGCTTCTTTTCTTTTCAAGAATTTTTTGAATTTCGAGATTAAAATCAACACATTAAAAGGACTGCCAAGCAGTCCTTTTTAGCTATGTAGTGCGAACACCACATTAAATATTTTCTATACCAAAGCTTACGGCAAGAGCGTTATTTACGTCCTCCATAAGCCCTTTATCCAAATGTGCAACCTTTTCCCTTAATCTTTTCTTATCAATAGTCCGTATTTGTTCGAGTAATACCACAGAATCCTTATACAGCCCGTATTCCGACGCAGACAGTTCTATATGTGTCGGCATTTTTGCCTTATTTATCTGCGAGGTTATCGCCGCCGCTATAACGGTCGGACTGTATTTATTTCCGACATCATTCTGAATTATCAGAACAGGTCTTATTCCGCCCTGTTCGCTCCCTATTACGGGGCTTAAATCAGCATAATAAATGTCGCCTCGTTTTACAACCACTCTATTCACACTCCGTTAGTTTTTCCTCACACACGGATAAAGCCTCGTTATCCGATTTTAAACACATTTCTGCCAAAAAAGTATTTTCCTTTGACATCTTGATATAGCCGTTTTTAAGCAGATTTTTCCTCTCATACACGGTGCAAATTTCGGGAACGGATTTATTTTTACTTTTTATGAATTTTAAATCGGCTATGCCCCTTTTTTTATGTGACAAAGTAATCATGCCCCCCGCCATGCTTTTTTAAACTTCCTCCAAATAATCCTTCTTTCTTGTTATCTTCCCTCCCTTAACATAAATTTTCGGAACACGACTTGCTACAAGGCACAAAACCTCATAACTTATCGTGCCAAGCCAATTTGCAACGCTGTCCGCTGTGATTTTTCCGTTACCAAAGACCGTCACTTCGTCACCTATACTTATATTATTGACATTTGTGACGTCTATCATACATTGGTCCATACAAATTCTTCCTACAACATCGCAAAGTTCTCCGGAAAGCTCCATTTTTGCCTTGTTTTTAAGAGCACGTAAATATCCGTCGCCATAACCGACAGGCACTGTTGCAATCTTTGTTTTTCTCTCGGTTATGTACTCTTTTCCATAGCTTACGCCCACGCCTTTTTCCGCTTCTTTTACAAGCGTTATGCGTGATTTTACGGTCATAACAGGCTTTATCGAAAGCCGTTTTTTATCGACCTCATCAGAAGGGTAGTAGCCGTAAAGTATGATACCGGGACGCACCATATCAAGTTGCATTTCCGGGTACATCATAATTGCGGCACTGTTCGCTATATGCTTTATCGGGATTTTTATTCCCAAATCTTCAAGCTCTGCTATGAGTTTTAAAAATCTGTCAAACTGCATATAGGTATATTCCGGATTTTCCTCATCAGCACATGCAAAATGCGAAAAAATCCCGTTTATTTCAATATTCGGAAGTTTTGATATTTTTAAAATGTTTGAGGGCGTAGATTTATCGTCTGCGACAAACCCTATTCTCGACATTCCCGTATCTGCTTTGATATGAATTTTTACCGTTTTATTTGCTTTTTCCGCCTCTTTTGACAGGGCTATGCAGTTATCGGTATCGGTTATGGTGGGCATAATATCGTACCTGATAAGCTCCGCCATATCCTCCTTTTGAATAGCACCCAAAATCAGTATCGGCGTATCGGGACATAACTTTCGCACCTGTTTCGCCTCGGAAAGAGTTGCAACGGCAAACGCGTATGTTCCGCACTCTAAAAGAGTTCTGCAACATTCCTCGTATCCGTGACCGTATGCGTCGGTTTTTACCACCGACATAATTTTAGTTTCCGGTTTTAAGACGCTTTTAATATTTTCAAAGTTATACTTTAGTGCGTCTAAGTCAATTTCTGCCCAAGTTCTCATCTTAAATTCCTCTTTATTATATCATATTGTTTTTTAAATTTCCACAGGTAATATGTGGGATATTGCCTCTACTATATCCCCTGCCGTAAGCGACGTTTTGCCTAACTGCTGTGCGGCAAAATCACCCGCTTTTCCGTGAAGATAAACAGACAGCGTTGCCGCATCAAAACCGTTTTTGCAAACAGGCAAAAGCCCCGCCAAAATCCCTGCCAAAGCGTCACCGCTCCCCGCCGTTGCCATTCCGCTGTTGCCTGTCATATTTACCCTCTGAGTTCCGTCAGGTGCTGTTATTATAGTATGATTTCCCTTCAGAACAAGTGTCAGTCTGTTTTTTGTTGCAAACTCCTTTGACAGCTCAAACCTACTTTTTTCTACCTCGTCTGCGGAAACTCCTAAAAGCCGTGCCATCTCCATCGTATGCGGTGTTAAAACTGCGTTTTCACCGCAAAGCTTTAAAAGCTCCGGCTTTTTTGAAAGTGCAAAAAGTCCGTCGGCGTCGATTACAATCGGGATTTTTGCCGTTTTTAAAATTTCTTCCAAAAGCTCATCTGCAAAAGCTTCTCTGCCTATTCCGTTACCGAAAAGTACAGCATCATAACCGTTTATCAGCTCGGCTATGCGTGTTTTGTCCTTTTCAAAATCCACGCTTTCTGTCATAGCCTCTATAACATTTTTTTGAACTATGTCATTTATTTCGTGCGGAACACACGCCTTTACAAGCCCCGCTCCCGCTTTAAATGCCGATTTTGCCGAAAGGCAAACGGCTCCCGCCATACCAACGCTTCCGCCGATTATAAGGATTTTTCCGTAATCGCCCTTATACGAATTTTCCTGCCGTTTCGGCATCAATGATTTTGCCGTTTCATCATCGGTAACTTCAATTTTTATGTTGCTTAGCACGGTTTTCGGGATTGATATATCTGAAACCTTTATTTCCCCTGTAAAATCTGCCGCAGGGTACAGCAAAAGTCCTTTTTTATATGCCGCAAAAGTCACAGTTTTATCAGCTTTTATTGCATTTTTCAGGACATTTCCGCTATCTCCGTCTATCCCCGACGGAACATCTACCGAAAGCACATAGTTTGAAAATTCATTGACTATATCGAAAATTTCCGCCGTTTTTACGTCAATCTCACCTTTAAGACCTGTGCCAAAAACAGCGTCAATTACGCAATCGGAAAGCATTATATCGGTTTTCAGAATTTCCAAATCTGTCTTACAAAAGGGCACCGATATATTTTTAAGTATATCAAAATTGATTTTGCAGTCACCCGAAAATTCTTCGCCGAAGAGCGTATAAATTTTAACCTTTTTCCCTCTGTTTATCAGGTGTCTTGCTATCGCAAAACCGTCACCTGCATTATTTCCCTTACCGCAAAGCACGGTAAAGCTGTCAAATCCGATTACCTCCGAGACGCAGGAAATGGCGGCATTTTCCATCAAAACAATGCTCGGAATACCAAAGTTTTCCGAGGCAATTTTATCGGCGTTACGCATTTCCGAAACAGTACAGACTTTCATGGAAATTACTCCTCTATATCTTCACGTTTTAACACAACAAGACTTGGACGAGCCATTTTTGCCGAATTCAAGAATTTTTTGTCGGGTTTAAACAATAGCCTTTGCATTTGGGCATTTGATGAAAAATCAACGCCGTAAACACCGTCTTCAATGCCGTTTGGCGTTGCATCGACTGTTTTTACGTCTATATTTGGCATATCCGATATCGGCATAAACCGCTCTGCATCGGCTAAGTCAATGCTTAAAATCCGTTTTCTTGAACGCTTTGCAATGATTTTGTCTATATCCAAAATCGTATCGGTTATGATATACTCATACTCTATGTTTTTCCCTGTTATAAGACGCCAAGCTCCATACCAAAGTCCGCATAAAAGCAGAAAGGCTAAAGCTCCCGCAATCGAAATAAGCACAAAGGACAGCAAAAGCGTCAATGCAACAATCCCTGCAATGATTGCCATATCCTTAGTATTTTTTTTGCGTTCTACAATTTGTTCTCTGAAAATATCCATCTATTTCACCTCTTTGATTTTTTTGCAAAGTGCTTTTAAGGCTCTGCCTCTGTGACTTACCGCGTCTTTTTCCAAAGGCGTTGCTTCGGCAAATGTTTTTCCTATTTCGTCACAGTAGAAAAGTGCGTCATAGCCGAAACCGCCTGTCCCCTTTTCCTCATTCAGAATAGTCCCAAAAACTTTTCCCTCTGCTGTTATCGCCTGTCCGTTTTTAAAAAGCAATACGACGCTTGAAATGAAAAATGCACTTCTGTCCGTCATTCCTTCCATTTCGGATAAGAGTTTTTTTCTTAATTCTTTATCTGTCGCATTTTCTCCCGCAAATCTTGCGGAATACAGCCCCGGTGCTCCGTCTAAACAATTTACACAAAGACCTGAATCATCTGCCAAGACCGGAAAATCGCAAAGCTTGGACACCGCTTTTGCCTTTATCATAGCATTTTCTGCAAAGTTTTTGCCCGTTTCGTCGATTTCTATGCTTATGCCGACGTCTTTCATCGTCAGAACAGACATTCCCGCGTCTTTTAAAATCTCGGCAAATTCTCTTGCTTTACCGCTGTTATTTGTCGCCGCAACTATTTCCATAATTTCACCTTTAAATTGTTCCTTATTTTTTTATTATACCACCTAAATGCACTTGCCGTCAACAGAAAAATATGTTATAATTTGTTTTAATACCTTATGCTCTTAAGAGGCGGAATTATGAAGGAAAGCATCACAATAACAGGTAAAATATACGATATAATATACCAAAATGCCGAGAACGGCTATACCGTCTGCGAAATTGACTCTGCAACAGACGGTCTTTTTACCGCGACAGGATATATGCCATACGCTGCCGAAGGGGAAAATGTTTCTGTAACGGGAGTTTGGACAGTGCATCACGATTACGGAGAGCAATTTAAAATAAACTCCTACGAAACCATTCTCCCGACTGATGAAAGTGCTATTTTGGATTATCTTTCGTCCGGCGTGATATACGGAATACGCACCGCAACAGCAAAAAAGATTGTCGATTATTTCGGCAGCGATGCTTTGACTATTATGCTGAATGACCCTTTGCGATTGAGTGAGATAAAGGGAATTTCGGTTTCACGTGCAGAAAAGATAGGCAAGTCATACTTAGAATTACAATCAATGCAAAGCATTGTTATGTTCCTGCAACAGTATAGCCTTTCATCAAGCTTGGCGGTAAAAATCCATCAAGCCTTAGGTGCTGAATCGGTTACAAAAATCAAGGAAAATCCGTACATTTTGTGCGAGGCGGTTGACGGAATTGCTTTTAAAACCGCAGATTCCATCGCATCGGCACGGGGTATTCCTAAAAATTCACCGCTAAGGCTCAGATGCGGTATAAAGTATTTATTAAAATCCGCCTCCTACGATTTGGGGCATACATACCTTCCGCTTGATATTCTGAAAAGCGAAGCATCGACAAGACTTTCGGTCTCTGATGATGAGACAGAACACGAAATCCATGCCTTAAATCAGGCGAAAGAAATAGTTATTGATACCTCCTCTGTCGGCAATCCCTGTTATCTTACGTATCTGTTCGAGGCGGAACGGTATGTAGCGTCACGGCTGACATCTTTGGGAGCTTTCTCTCCGCCCTTTACGGAAAAGGATACGGACATAGACAGCCTTATTTCCGATTTTCAGACAAAGAACAATATAACGCTTGACGAAAAACAGAACCTTGCCGTTTTGGAGTCCGCAAAGCATAACGCAATCGTGATAACGGGCGGACCGGGTACAGGTAAAACTACAGCCATAAATGCGATCATAGAAATTTTGGCGTCAATGCATCTATCCATAGCACTTGCCGCTCCGACAGGACGTGCCGCAAAGCGTATGACTGAGGTTACGGGCATTGAGGCAAAAACCTTGCACCGCCTTCTTTGCGTTCAGCCCGACAGCGATACGGCATCTGCAAGATTTTTACATAACGAGAGTAATCCGCTCCCCTTTGACGCTATCATCTTAGACGAAGTAAGTATGATTGATATACAGCTTATGCACAGCTTTTTACGGGCGGTAAAAAAGGGTGCAAAGGTTATATTTTCGGGGGACAGCGACCAACTGCCGTCGGTAGGACCGGGAAATGTTCTTTCCGATATTTGCGAAAGCGGTCGTATTCCCGTTATACGCCTTACGCATATCTTCCGTCAGGCAAGGCAAAGCCTTATCATTACCAATGCCCATAAAATAAACACAGGCGTTATGCCCGAGCTTGAAATACGCGATAATGATTTCTTTTTTATGAACAGGCAGTCTGCAGAATCGGTTGCAACAACTATATGTGACCTGTACCGTAACCGCATACCGAATAGCTACGGCATAAATCCTTTGACCTCGATACAGGTTTTATGCCCGTCTAAAAAGGGCATAGCCGGTTCAAATAATTTGAATAACCTACTACAAGAGTATGTAAATCCCAGAGATAATCAAAAAGCGGAATACCCTTACGGAAAAACTGTTTTCCGCACAGGCGACAAGGTCATGCAGATAAGGAATAATTACGATATTGTTTGGGAAAGACCAAGCGGCGAAGTCGGTTCCGGCATTTTTAACGGCGATATGGGTATTATTGAAAGCATCTCGCTAAAGGACAGGCTTATGACGGTAATTTTTGATGACGATAAACGTACCGAGTACCGTATGTCCGATTTGGACTGTTTAGACCTTGCTTATGCCATCACCGTTCACAAAAGTCAGGGCAGTGAATTTAACACGGTCATTATTCCGCTTGTTCGCACCGCACCTATGCTTATGTGCCGAAATCTTTTATACACAGCTGTAACCAGGGCAAAAAATATGGTGATTATGGTCGGCTCTTCTGCCGTTTGTGAAATTATGGTAAAAAACAATGATGAGAAAAAGCGTTTTTCCGGACTTTTACAAAAGCTCGGTGACGCATCAAACTTGACTCTTTAAGGAGAAAACCACTATGCAATTAAAAAAAATCGCACCTCTTTTCCCGCTTCTTTCCGGTGTACTTTGGGGACTTACGGGAATATTTGTAAGAAAACTGAACGGTATCGGAATGGATAATTTCCAGTTGACATTTTTCAGAAGCTTTTTTGCGGCAATTTCCCTCGTCGCTTACTTTTTATTAACCGACAAAGATCAGCTCAAAGTGAACCCCAAGGATTTATGGTGCTTTTTCGGAACGGGAATTTTAAGCGTTTTTTCCTTTTCGGTATGCTATTTTTATACCCTTATGCATTCCTCCGTTTCGGTTGCCGTGATTCTTGCATATACCGCTCCGTTTTTCGTGATAATATTATCGGCAATTATTTTCCGCGAAAAAATCACACTTTTAAAGCTTACGGCACTGTTTGTTGCCACTTTGGGCTGTTTTCTGCTCTGCAAAACCGACAAAAACACGCCAATAACCGCCGTTGTCATACTCATCGGACTTTTGGCAGGGCTTAGCTATGCGTCATACAGCATATTTGCAAGGTTTGTGGTAGGAAAATATCCTCCGCTTGTCATTACCGCATACACCTTCATTTTCTCGTCAATAGCCTCTTTCTTTTTGGCGGATTTTAAATCATTATTTTCTGTGATATCGGCACACCCCGAATCGATTCTGACTTTGATTATATTCTCATTTGTGTCAACGCTTATGCCCTATCTGCTTCTCACGATAGGACTTAAATATGTGGAGGCAGGAAAAGCCGCAATCCTCACTACTACTGAGGTTTTGACGGCATCACTCGTCGGGATATTATTCTTCCGCGAAAAAATTACTGCCGCAGGAATTTTGGGAATTATCCTAATCCTTGCAGCAGTAGTTTCAATAAATATCAAATTATCGGGAAAGAACCTCTAACGCCTTTTGGAGCTGTGTATCTTCCGAAAGACTGAGCTCGGAAATGGCCTTTTTCGAGGTTGGCAAAACCTCTATATCCGGTTCTATTCCTATATCGTGTATGCACACACCGCTTGGCGTATAGTATTTTGCGGTAGTAACCGACATTCCTGAGCCGTCGGTAAAGGAAAATACCGACTGCACAATGCCTTTTCCATAGCTTTTTGTGCCGATTACGGTAGCTTTCTGATTATCCTTTAATGCACCCGTTAAAATCTCCGATGCCGACGCACTTCCGCCGTTTATTAAAACCGTCATCGGCATATCCAGCCATTCCGCATCTGATTTAACTTCTTTTTTTGTGCCGTTTTTATCCTCTGTATAGGTTATAAGTCCTTCGGGAAGCAGTTTATCCGCAATTTTGCAGACCAAATCAAAATCGCCTCCCGGATTATCCCTCAAATCTATCACAAGCGAGGTCATTCCCGCTGTTTTAAGTGCCTCCAAATGCTCACAGAATTCATCATAGGTGTTTTTACTTTCGCCTTCTACATCTCTTTCAAAGCCCGTAATCCTGATATATCCCGTATTTTTCCCGAGCATTTTGGATTTAACGCTGATTTTGATTATCTTTGCCCTTGTTATTGTTACATCAAATTCTTTGCCGTCGCGTTCAATTTTCAAAACTACGCTCGTTCCCTCATCGCCCGTTTTTAAATATGTAGCGGCGTCGGAAAGCTGAACTGCGGGGTATTGCGTACCGTCAATGCTTTTTATGATGTCACCCGCTTTTAATCCTGCTTTTTCTGACGGGCTATCCTCCATAGGCGAAATGACAACAAGCTGATTGTTTTCCAAATCCGCTCCAAGCGTTGCGCCTATACCCACGTAGCTTGACGAGATACTGTCCTTATATGATGAAAACTCATCTTTTGGATAATATGATGTGTATGGGTCTTCTGCCGCAGCTGTAAGCCCTATCAAAGCATAATCGGTCATTTTTTCTTCGTCAACATCATAAATGCAGTAGTCTTTGAGCATTTTAGTGACTAACGTCATCTTTGACGACAGTTCACCCGTGTCCGAAAAATAAAGAATATCCTTTACGGAGCTTGTTATGACCGCTGTGACTATTGCCGTAATCAAAACCGTGAAGACCGTACCTTTTTTAATTCTCACCTTTATCATCATTCCTTTCCAGGTAAAACCTGATTTTACATATTCTATCTTATGCAGGATTTCGGATAATATTATAGGGTGACAGCCGTCACCCCATCAATATTTCTTAGAGATACCCTGCGGGATTTACGGTAGAACCGTTTATCCGCACTTCAAAATGCAGATGATTGCCTGTTGAATTTCCTGTTGAGCCGACCTTTGCTATCGTTTGTCCCTTTGTTACCTTTTGTCCTGCCGATACCAAAAGACTGCTGCAATGTCCGTAAAGTGTGACATATCCTCCGCCATGGTTTATGGTCACACAGTACCCGTAACCGCTGTTCCAACCCGACGTCAGCACTACGCCGTCCTCTGCTGCCAAAATCGATGTCCCGAACGGTGCGGCATAGTCAATGCCTGAATGTAGCTTCTTTGTGCCTGTTATCGGGTGTATTCTGTATCCATAGTTGCTCGAAACCCTTGTATAGCTTGTTAAAGGAAATCCGAATTTTCCGTTACCCGAATATGTAACCCCCTGCTGAGATGAGCCTTTTAGTGCGGCGTTTATCTGCGATTGCAGTTCCTTTTCCGCCTTTTCCTGCTCGGCTTCCTGTTTTTTGAGCTCGTTTATGTCCTTGCTTAAAGCATCTATTATCTTTTGTTTTTCCGTTTGTTTTGCCTTTATCTGATTTTGCTTTTCTTCTAAAATGTTCTGAGCCTCAACCTGCTCGTTCTTTTCCTGTTCGACAATCGCCTTTGCCGCCGTTATCTCCTCTATATCGCTTCTGTAATTGTCCATTATGTTATTATCGTGCTTTAAAATGGACTCAACGACCGCAATTCTCGTGAACAAATCCGCAATACCTGTGGATTTTAAAATAAGCTCTAAGTAGGACTCCGTTCCGCTCTCATAAATGACCTTCATTCGCTTTTTCAAGCGTTTATCGGTTGCCTTTAGTTCGTCCTCCAAAACTGCGATTTCATTGTTTTTTGCATCTATTTCAGCGTTTTTCTCGTCTATTACGCTTTGAATCTTGTCAATATCCGACTGCAACCCCGCAATTTCGACATCTAATGAATCCTTTTGTGCCTTTTGGGAATTTTTTTCCGCTTGTTTACTTTGGATTTGCTTTTTTGTTTCCTCTGTCTTTTTTTGACTCTGTGCAAGTTCGCTCTTTAAATCGCTTACGCTTTTTGCAGCATATGCGACGGAGGACAGCAAAAGCATTACCGAAAGAGTTGCCGCTAAAAACCTTTTCATCATAACAACTCCTCCTAAACGTGCAAGTACTTACGCATTGAGATTGAGCTTCCCAATACGCCGATAACACAACCAAAGAATACGAAAAGCAACGCGATAACAGGGGTTATCTTCCATATTCCGATAAGCTCCAATGTACCTATGCTGAGATTTCCCACATATTTTAAAAGTGCAAAATATCCCCAAAATACTGTCAAAAATGCAAGTATTGCACCGAAAAATCCTATTATTACACCCTCTAACAGAAACGGACCTTTTATAAACCTGTCTGTCGCACCGATATATTTCATTATGTTTATTTCTTTGCGACGGTTGAATACTGTAAGACGCACCGTGTTTGAGATTATTACCACCGCAATAATCAAAAGCACGAGCATTACCGCCATACTGAACCTTTTTATGATTTTTGACAGGTTCATTACCATATTTACGATATCCTGCTTATTTACGACCTTTTCCACGTCTGCGATTTTTTCAAGCTCGGAAACGGTTTCGCCTGTATTTTCAATACTTTCCAGAATTATTTTATACGAGTCACTGAAAGGATTATCGTCTTCAAAGCCCGATAAAAGCTCCGCGTCTTCGCCGAACATATCATTTTTTGCATAGTTCAGCATTTCTTCCTTTGTAAAAAGTGACGCTTCCTTTACATTCGGGATTTTTGAGATTTCCTCGCCTATTTGGTTAACACGCTCCTCTGAAGTTCCCGCGTTTATGTAAAGCTGTACCTCGCATTGATCCTCGATTTTATCGGTAAAGGTGTTTACATTCATCGAAATTATCGCAAAAACGCCGAGTATGACAAGACATGAAGCTATCGTAAAGAGAGACGCAACGCTCATAAGACCGTTTCGCAAAACATTCTTTTTTGCTTCGGAAAAGGCATATCTGATCTTAAACATTTTCATGGTACGCACCCCCTACTTCGTCACGGACAATGTTCCCGTCAGACACCTCAATAACACGCTTTTTCATAGTGTCAACAATATCCTTTGCGTGAGTTGCCATAATTATTGTTGTGCCCATACGGTTTATCTCTTCAAAAATATCCATAATTTCCATAGCCGTTTTGGGATTCAGATTTCCCGTAGGCTCGTCGGCAATAAGGATAAGCGGACGGTTTACCAAAGCCCTTGCAAGAGCTACTCTTTGCTGTTCGCCGCCGGATAGCTGTCTCGGAAGCATTTTTGCCTTATAATTAAGTCCCACTTCGCTCAAAACCTCAGGCACACGCTTTCTTATTTCACGCTTTGTTGCACCGACTACACGCATTGCAAATTCAACATTCTCATATACTGTTCTGTCTTCTAAAAGGCGGAAATCCTGGAAAACAACGCCCATTTTTCTGCGTAGATAAGGGATTTCCTTGTCCGGAACTTTTGTGATATCATTACCGTTTAGGTATATTTCGCCCTCTGTTACATTAGTTTCCCGCATCAAAAGCTTTGTTATCGTGGTTTTTCCTGCACCGGAAGAGCCTACCAAAAACACAAATTCGCCGTTTTCTATTTTGAAATTCGCATTTTCAAGGGCAACAACGCCGGAATCTTCAAATACTTTTTTAACATTAACAAATTCAATCATAGTTACGATATTAAATCCTTTCATAAAGTTAAATCTGAGATAAAATTGTTCATATTGCCACTTTTAAGCAACGGATAGCTTCAAGGCTATCATCCCTTGCAAAAGCGTCAAGATGGGCAATATATCCGGATTTTCTTCTAAAATACAGAAAATGCGGTCTTTAAAAAAGCCGCACAAATTTTCTGTTAAATTTTCATCGGATTTGAATTCAAATATTTATGAACCATCATGGCTACTTTAAAGACAATCGCCTCGTCAAATTTTCTTAAATCAAGTCCTGTAAGCTTGTAAATCTTTTCCAATCTGTAAACCAAGGTGTTTCTGTGCACGAACAGCTGACGCGAAGTCTCTGAAACATTTAAGTCATTTTCAAAAAACTTATTTATGGTAAGGATGGTTTCAGAATCCAAAAGCGACAGGTCGCCTTTTTTGAAGACCTCGTGCAAAAACAACTCGCAAAGCTTTATAGGAAGCTGATAGATAAGTCTGCCTATTCCCAGATTGTCATAATTTAGTATTGACTTTTCTTCGTCAAATACCTTCCCCACTTCAAGTGCAATCTGAGCCTCTTTATACGCATTACTGAGCTGATTTATATTTTCGCATACAGAGCTTACGCCGACAATAATTCCTATAAGCGTCTCAGAATGAACATTGTCAAGTATCTGCCTTGCTATAGAATCTACTGTTTTGGCACTCTTATCCTTTTTAAGCTCTTTTATAAGCACGATATTACTGCTGTCAATATTTATAACAAAATCCTTTTCCTTATCGGGAAACATATTCCTTATGACTTCATATATGGCGAGTTCGCCTTTTTTCACGACTTTTATATAATATACCGCTCTCGGAACGTCAACATCAACCCGCAGTTCAAGTGCCTTTTGATGCAAGTCAAACGCCAGAATATTGTCAAATATAATATTCTGCATAAATATGGTCTTGTCATATTTTTCGTCATAGTACCTGCGAACATTATCAGCCGCCACACAAATAGCATTACAGCAATATTTGGAAAGCTCGTCCGTCCCTTCTACATATACCACATATTCGGGATACGGCTTTCCGTCAATAAGTCTCATAGTGTATCCGTTGCGAACAAAAGCCTTATCAACCTCATTATCTGAACCATAATGAAAAATGTCTTTTAAGGCGTCACCTGATATTGAAATTCCGTTTGTCGCAAGTGCCAACCCTGTGAAGTCAGCTATTCCGAACTTTTTTGGAAACACTTCGGACATTTGTGCAACTATGTTCTGAAATGCTTTACTAATCATAACATTGCCTCCATAAATGTTACATCTTATATTAAATTATACCATAAAATTTCAAAAAAGTAT
>JAFSSG010000017.1 GCA_017451145.1 Clostridia bacterium | reverse complement strand
TTTTTAATAAGAAATTTCACAATATCTAATTTTGTTGTTCCCTAAAAGTTTTCCCACACCCTCAAAAAAATAAGCTAAGAGTTTTAGTGAGGGGGTCTGGGGGAAGAAAAAACTGTACCACACTGTAATTGCTGGTTTATTTCAGGGTGACTAAGACAAGCTCGGGTGGATTGTTTATACGGAACTTGCCGAGCCCTGCTGACACGACCATTTTCGCACTGCCCTCGTTATAGACACCTTTTGAATATTTCGGGAAAAACTTACGCTCTGGTGAAAGCAACCCGCCAACGAACGGCAACCTTATCGCACCGCCGTGACAATGCCCCGAAAACGTCAGGTCGGCACCCCATTTTGCATAACACTCAAACGGAAACGGCGTGTGTGCCAAAAGCAGGTTAAACTCCGTTACGTCCGCCTGCCCGAGCAGGTCATCAAGCACCTGCTCTGTTATCGCAGGAAGCTTTGAATAGGTGCCTTCATGTTCGTTTATATAGTGCGAGATGTCAAACTCCGCACCGTAAATGTTGATGTACTCATCATCTGAATATATCCTCGTTTTTGCATTTCGAAGAACAGTCACACCAACTTCCTCGATTTTCGGCATTAGATACTCTGTCTTTTCAGGAAAGTCAAGCTCGTGATTTCCCGTGACATAGTAAACTGGTGCAATCTCCTGCAGGCGTTTCATCAGCACTGCCTTGTGGTCAAGCTGAACCTCCGACCTGCTGTATAAATCTCCCGTAAATACGATATAATCGGGCGTTGTTTCTTTGCAGACATCAATCAGCCTGCCGTAATTTTCACCATAGGTCTTTTTGTGCAAATCAGAAATTTGCAGTATCTTCTTACCCGAAAACGCCTTTGGCAGCTTGTCAAATTCAAGCTCATAGCGTGTCACGACAAGCTTTTTATTGTGCAAAACGCAGTAAACTCCCAAAGCAACCGCAAGAGCAATCAGTATCCCTGCTGTCAGCAACATATATCACATCTCCTATTTTGCAAGATATCTCTTTAGGTCATCAAGTGCCCATTTTGCGTGATTATAACCGTGGTCATAAAGCCTTTTTAGCTTGACTGGATCGCCCTCCGTTCTGCCAACATTGAACGTACTTTTCGGTGTGAAAACAAAAACCTTGCCCTCTTTTTTGAGCCTTTTTATTTCGGCAATAGTCTGGTTGTACCTCTCCGCTCTTGTTCTTAACGCCTCGCAAAACTCGGGATTTTTCCGATATACAAACTCCGCAAGCCTGCTTGCCGATTCGGGCGTTTTTATATAATCCTTTGGTCTTGAAAGAATGATAATATTCTTGTCACAGCCTGCTTTTATCGCCTGCATATATGGAATAGAATCGGCAACACCGCCGTCAAGATATTTCTCGCCGTTTATTTCAATCTCGGGAAACATCAACGGCAACGCACAGCTTGCTCTGAGATAAGTAAATTTTCTGTCATCTCTCGGCACAGGCAGATACTCCGCCTTGCCTGTCCTGACATTTGTCACGGTTGCAATAACTTCGCCCTTGAACTCTGCAAATTTCTCAAAATCAAAAGGCAGCTCCTTGTTCGGCACTTCGTCATAAACATAGTCCATGTTGTAAAAGCTACGGTTTTTCGGGTTGAAAAAATGCTTAACGCCTGAATATTCTTTTCTGTTCATGAACTCAGTCGCAAGAGTTAAATTTCTGCCAATCTGCCCCGAACAATATGATACACCAAAAGCTATTCCGGCTGATACACCATTAACATAATCCGCAATTATGTTTTCCTCAAGCAAAACGTCCATTATTCCGCATGAATAAACCGTGCGGCTGGCACCGCCTTCTATTGTAAGTCCAAGCATTATTATTCTCCTTGTTTTTTAAGCATATTTGCCTTGATTTTTGATGCAAGAAAAAGCGATCCACAAACTAAATTTACTCCGTCCAGATTTTCCTGCATTAGTTTTTCAAGTGTCATCTCGGCGGTCAGTTCTGACACCTTAGCCTTTCCGCCAGCGTTTGTAATAATCTCTGCAAGCTCAGCCTTTGATCTTTCCTGCGGATAAAAACCGTCAACGCAAATAAACTCGTCAACGAAGGGGATAAGTTGTTTTATCGCATCATCTGAGTCCTTGCCCTTAATCATACCGATAATTGCAACAACTGGCTTTGCCGACAGTCCTTCAAGCGATTTCGCCAAAGCTTTCATGCCGTCAGCGTTATGCCCACCATCAAGTATGGTAAGTGGCTTTTTGCAAAGCACTTCAACTCTTGCATAAAGCTTTGCACGCAAAAGACCATTTTTTACATTTTGAAGCGTTATTGGCATTTTTTCTGCAACAAATTTTACAGCTTCAATTACCGTTAAAGCGTTGTTTATCTGATGAAGTCCGCCCATTGAAAGCTGGAATTCTTCACCCTTATATGCAAATTTACAGCCGAAAACATCCCATTTTTCAGCCCTGCAAAGATAAAGATTCGGTATCACGAGCTGTGCGTGAGCTTCCATAGCCTTTTCTCTGACTACCCTGACCGCCGTCATGTCGTTTCCTGCCGACAAAACACACGGGCAGTCTTTTTTTATTATACCTGCTTTTTGGTGTGCAATTTGCTCAATCGTGTCGCCCAAAATATCAGTATGGTCAAGCGCAATTGAGCCGATTACCGACACGAGCGGTTTTTCAATGACATTCGTGCTGTCAAGAAGTCCACCAACGCCAGCTTCAAGCACGACAACATCACAGCCCTGTTTTTTAAAATACACAAAAGCGACCGCCTGAGTTATCTCAAACTGCGAAAAATCCTGGTAATTATCAAGCTTCTCTACAACAGGCTTTATTTCACGGGAAATCGCTTCAAGGTCATCATCTG
>JAFSSG010000016.1 GCA_017451145.1 Clostridia bacterium | reverse complement strand
GCCAACAAAACAGCTTTTGAAACTATGTTTTCAGAGGCTATTAGCTCAATATTGTGTTGCTGACGCATGAGCTCGTCGTTACAGGCTGAATATACCTCCTTATCATATTTTTCAAGTTCTTCAAAAAAATTCTTGTACATATGATTTCTCCTTTGTTTTATTCTAAATCAGATACTTTCCCGCCGAAATATTTATATGCCTCAATGAACTGATTATCTACAAGCTCATCCATATCTGAAAATGCCTCCTGCATTTTTTTCTGTGTGGATATATCTAAAACTCCGTACGGGAAAAGTCCGCTTTCTTCTTGGAATTTGGATACCGCAACAGAAAGTGCGTCATCAAAATAATCGTCCGCTTTGCCTTGATAATATCCCAAAACACGTAGTCTTTCCTTTGCTGCCTTTGTGTTCTGCGAGGTTACGCCAACCGACGGTTTTTGCGTATAGTCAAACTTGGTGTAATTTGATAAATCGATTTTTTTAGTGGTATTTTCAACTACTTTATCGGGTGTTATCCCGTTTAGGTTTATATCTTTTCCGTTTCTTGTAAAATACTTGCCTGTGGTGATTTTAAATGCACAGCCGTCCCAAATCTCATACATCTGCTGGATTACGCCTTTTCCGTATGTCTTGTTGCCTATCAGGATTCCCGCTCCGCTGTCTTGAATCGCACTCGATAAGACCTCCGCAGCAGACGCGGTATTTTCATTTACTAAAACCGCAAGTTTATATTTTGGATTTGAAAGTTTGGAATAAAAGGTTTCATTCTCCCATTCGCTCCGATATACCGTACTTACGATTACGCCCTCCGGCACAAGCAAAGAGGCAGTATTTACGGCAGAATCAAGATATCCGCCGGGATTATCCCTTAAATCGAGGATTATGTTTTTTATTCCCTCTTCATCCATTTTTTCCAGAATATCATAAAATTCGCTATCGGTATTCTGTGCGAAATTTAAAATTGCGATATAGCCTATATTGCCCTTTAAAATGGCATATGCTACCGTTTCACCGTTGACCGCACCTCTTGTCATAGTATATGTGAACTCCCTACCGTCACGCAGAAAAGTTACATTTACGTCTGTGCCAAGCTCACCTACTATCATATTCTGCACTCTGTCAATGCTTTCGCCGACAGCGTTTTCTCCGTCAACCGCAACAATTTTATCTCCAACCATTACACCTGCCGATGCTGCTGCACCGCCGTCAATTACCTTCATTACGATTATATCGTCATCATTTTTTTGAATCATAACGCCTATTCCGTAAAAAACATGGTTCATACTTTTATTAAACTGCTCATATTCTTCCGATGTATAGAATTCGCTATATTCATCAAGTGCCGAAAATCCGGATTTGATAAGCTCCTTTGCAAGTTCGGGATTATCGGTAAGAAGGTTTTTAACAGCATCTACCATCAGCTCGTCAGATGTTACGGAATCATCAATATACAGATTTGCCGCATAATTTAGTATTTGCTCTATCTTTTGATATTCCGAATCACCATCTGCAAAAACCGACTGTGACAGTAGCAAAACCGCTACCATAAATACCGATAAAAAGCGTTTAATCATATCTTTTGCTCCTTTATTATTTTTAAAAGTATCTCGTTTTCTATTTCGTCATCCGCCAAATACAGCGTATAATTGATTTTTAAGCTACCGCCCGATTCTGACAGTTTATTCTCAATCAGACTCGTTTTTATACGCATATCCACAGCCCCGAACGGCGTCCTGTAGGTAGCATCGGTTATTTTGCTCTTGTCATACGTTAAAACGCTTTTGAAATCCCCCATACGTCGCATACAAACGCTGTTTTTTTGAATTTTCAGAAAAACTCTCGCACCTTCGGTGCCGTTTTCGTGCGGTTCTTGATATGTTATAAAAATGTCGCCGTTATTTTTGTAAAATTCGCATTCAGAGTTAAACTCCATTCTACTTTTTTCTCCGCCCATAATCTGCGAATTTACAATATGTATCGTAGCACATTCCTTAGTATTTTTCAATGTCAATTTTCTCCACTTTATTGGAAAGCGTTCTTTCCAAAAACATACCGCCTAAGCTTTCAAAGCCATCTACATCATCGCTTACATAATATTTGAATTGGTCGTTTGCCGGTTTTTCGGCTAAGATATCCTCTTTTTCCAAAGTCTTTTTAAGAAGCTTTGCAACCTCTGCACCTGCGTCGATTAAAGTCACGCTATCGCCCATAAATCTTGCGATCGTGTTTTTCAAAAGCGGATAGTGCGTACAGCCTAAAATAAGCGTATCTATACCGCTTTCCTTGATTTCCGTCAAATATTCCTCTACGACAAGCTCTGCTACCATTGTGTCAAAATGTCCATTTTCCACAAGCGGCACAAAGAGAGGACAGGCTTTTGAAAAGGTCTTTATTTCAGGATTTTTTAGTGCAATATATTTTTCATAAGCACCGCTTTTTATCGTGCCTTTTGTTCCGATCACACCGATTCTATTGTTTTTTGTTGCTTCTATTGCAGCAGAAGCTGCCGCTTCAACAACGCCAATCATCGTAATAGGCACAGTACTTTTAAGTACGGGCAACGCAACCGAGCTGACAGTTCCACAGGCAACAACTATTAGTTTAACATCTTTTGAAAGAAGAAAATTTATATCGCTTTTGGAATATTTGATAATTGTTTCCCGCGACCTTGAACCGTACGGCACTCTGCCCGTATCACCGAAATATACTATGCTTTCGTTTGGAAGCTCAGCCATAATCTGTTTTACGGCAGTCAGTCCTCCAAGTCCCGAATCAAAAACGCCTATACTTCTGTTATCCATTATTTCACCCTTTTTTCGCCAAGATTTATAAGCTCGTCCAAAAGGTCCGAATATGGTATGCCTGTCGCATTCCAAAGCTTAGGATACATACTTATATTGGTAAATCCGGGCATAGTATTTATTTCATTTAAAACAACCTGATTATCCTTATACTTTACAAAAAAATCTACTCTCGAGAGTCCCTGTCCGTCAATAGCACAAAAGGCTTTTACTGCGTATTCACGGATTTTATCGCTGACTTCTGTCGGAAGGTCTGCAGGGATTTGCAGTTTTGTTGAATTATCGTTATATTTTGCATCAAAATCGTAAAATTCTACCGTCGGCAGAATTTCGCCTACAACTGTCGCCTTAGGATTTTCGTTACCCAAAACAGCACACTCTACCTCATGACCGTCAACAAATTCCTCAACCAATATTTTCCTGTCAAATTTTGCTGCCAAAGTAAGCGACTCCAAAAGCTCCTCCCTGTTATGTGCCTTGCCGACTCCGACTGATGAGCCTGTTCTGCAAGGCTTTACAAAACACGGATAACCTAACTTTCTTTCAATTTCTTCTATGTAGCTGTCAAGCGGATTTTCGGTTTGTACCAAAACCCAATCTGCCTGAGGTATTCCTGCGTCTTTAAAAGCTATTTTTGAAAAGGATTTATCCATTCCAGCCGCAGAACCTAAAATTCCCATTCCGACATATTTCAGACCTGCAAGTGTCAAAAGTCCCTGAATTGTTCCGTCCTCACCAAATTCTCCGTGAAGTACCGGAAAAACAATATCGGGATGGATTTTTGTGACCTTTTCGCCGTCAAGCACTAAAATTGCCTTATCTTCGTTATCCGGCGAAATTACTGCACTTTTTAGAAAAGCTCCGTCCTTTTCCCATTCACCGCCTATGATTTTATCTGTAGGACCTGAATAGAGATACCATTTTCCGCCCTTTGTTATGCCAATAGTGGTTATCTCATACTTTTCCTTGTCTAAATTGTCGATTACTGATATAGCCGATTTACGTGAGACCTCATGTTCAGGAGATTGTCCTCCGAAAATCACACAAACCTTTTTCTTATTATTTGCCAACTGTACCACCTCGTCTTAAATATTCTAAAATGTCTTCAAAGTACCCGGGGATTTCGGCTGAAAACTCCATATATTCCCCCGTTTTTGGGTGATTAAACCCTATCGTCTTGGCAAAAAGAAGTTGCCCCGACGTTTTTACCTTTTCTTTTCTGTTTGAGTAGGTTTTATCACCTACTATGCTATGCCCGATAGACGCCATATGCACTCTTATCTGATGCGTTCTTCCTGTTTCCAAAACGCACTCTAAAAGCGTCGAATCACGGAAATTCTCTATCGGTCTATAATGCGTTACCGCCTCTCTTCCGCCCGACACGACCGCCATTTTTTTTCTGTCCTTTGGGTGTCTGCCGATAGGCTTTGAGACAGTTCCGCTGTCCCAAATATTCCCGTTTACAATGGCTAAATACCGTCTGTTTGCTTTTTTCTCTTTTAGCTGACGCGATAATTCCAAATGAGCCTCATTTGTCTTTGCAACAACCAAAAGTCCTGCTGTATCCTTGTCTATTCTATGCACAATTCCCGGACGTATTACCCCGTTTATTGCGGATAGGTTATCGCCGAAATGGTATAAAAGTGCATTTACAAGCGTTCCGCTTTCATTACCGTTTGCAGGGTGGACAACCATTCCCTGCGGCTTATTTACAACAGCCAGAAAATCGTCTTCATACACAATATCAAGCGGAATATCTTCGGGAGTTAAGTCAAGATTTTTTGGCTCAGGCATCAGGATTTCTATGACTTCACCCGTTTGAGGGCGATAATTTTTGTTTACCGCTTTTCCCGAAACTATGACACAGTTTTCCTCTAAAAGCTTTGATGCGAAACTCCGCGAAACATCCGGTAATTCCTCGCTTATATATTTATCTATGCGGAAATTTTCAGGATTGACCGCCTCAATTACTGTTTTCTCCATTTTTGCTTCCGTCCTTATCAAAAAACAAAAGATAAATCATCAAAAAAACCGTACCGAAAGTGATTGAAATGTCCGCTATATTGAAAACGGGGAATTTTATGAATGTTGCTTCAATAAAATCCACAACAAACCCCCTTGCTATCCTGTCAATTGCATTGCCGACAGCACCTGCCAAAAGAAGTGAAAGCGAAAATTTGAGCAGTTCACTCTTTGGCTTTTTTATGTACCAATACGCCGTAACCCCTATGCAAAAAAGTATTGAAACAACGCCTAAAACAGCCGTTTTATCCGAAAAAATGCTAAATGCCGCACCCGTATTCTTAACATATATAAAGTTTAAAATATGCGGAATGATAACCATACTGTCTGTGCTTGAAAGATTTCCTGCAACAAATAGTTTTATCGTTTGGTCAAGTATAATTATAACGAGTATTAAAAATATCCATTTTGTGTCCTTAAAACGCATTATATAAAACTGTCCCTTCTTTTTCCAATTATTTTTATTTTATCACAAATCAAAAAAAAAGAAAAGGCTTTTACGCCTTTTCTTTTAAAAAATTTACTTTATTTTGTAAGTTTTTTTACGCAATCTGCACAAATCCCCGGAAAACCTTCGATTGTGCCTACCGTTTCGGACCTTACCCAACATCTGCCGCATTTTTCATGTTCACTTGCCTTTACCGAAACTTTTACGGTATCGCCCAAAAATGCGTCTTTTGCGTTTTCGTCTTTATCGACAGTCGCCTTTGATGTGATAAAGATTTCAGCCAAATCGCTTTCGTTTGCTTTTAAGAAATCATACAAATCAGCCTTTGCATATACGGTAACCTCGGCGTCAAGCGATTTTCCGATTATCTTCTCGTTTCTTGCGGGTTCTAACGCACGGTTTACATCATCTCTTACGCTTATAAGTTTATCCCATTTTTGCGAAAGCTCGGCATTTTCATACTCGTCTTTTGCCTTTGGCATACGGTTTAACATAACGCTTTCCTTATCGTCGTCTGCAAAATGCGGCATAAATGCCCAAATTTCCTCCGCCGTAAACGCAAGTACAGGTGCTAAAAGCTTAACCAAAGAGTCAAGTATGATATACATAGCACTTTGAGCTGAACGTCTTTCCTTTGAGTCGGGCTTTTCGGTATAAAGTCTTGATTTTAATATATCAAGATAGATATTACTCATATCCACTATACAGAAATTCAAAATTCCCGAATAGAATGTATGGAATTCATAGTCCTCATAGGATTTTATCGAACGCTTAACAACATCGTTAAGCTTCATAAGTGCCCATTTATCGATTTCGAGCATCTCGGCATATGGCACCATATCTGCGTTCGGGTCAAAATCGTTTATGTTTGAAAGGATATATCTTGCAGTATTTCTTATCTTTCTGTATCCCTCAGACAGCTGTTTTAACGAGTCCTGACTCATACGCATATCTGTCTTATAGTCGGCAGAAACAACCCAAAGTCTTAAAACGTCTGCACCGTATTGGTTTACAATCTCCTCCGGCATTATTACATTGCCCTTGGATTTTGACATTTTTCTGCCCTCACCGTCCTGAATCATACCGTGTGTAATAACCGTTTTATACGGTGCTTTGCCCGTTACGGCAATGCTCGTTAAAAGCGATGATTGGAACCAACCGCGGTATTGGTCATTTCCTTCAAGATAAATATCCGCAGGCCATGTAAGGTCATCCCTTGCCTCGCAAACTGCCTGATGCGATGAGCCGGAATCAAACCATACGTCCATTATATCCTTTTCCTTAGTAAATTCACTGCAACCGCATTCACATTTTAAACCGTCCGGTACAATCTCCTTTGCGTCAAGCTCCCACCATTTATCAGGACCTTGTTCACGGAAAAGCTTTGCTACTGCCTTTATCGTCTCGTCATTTACTATTTCTTTTCCGCAATCCTTGCAATAGAATATCGGTATAGGTACGCCCCATGTCCTCTGCCTTGAAATACACCAATCGTTTCTGTCCAAAACCATTGATTTTATTCTTTCTTCGCCCCATTGCGGAAGCCATTGTACGCCCTCGATTGCCTTTACGGCGTCATTTTTCAGTGCGTCAACACTTGCAAACCACTGGTCTGCCGCACGGAAAATTATCGGGCTGTCGCAACGCCAACAGTGTGGGTACTGATGCACAATTTCCTGCGATGCCAAGAGCATACCGTCATTTTTGAGTTTTTCAAATATTTTCGCGTTGGACTCCTCATAATAAAGTCCTGCAAATTCACCTGCATCTGACGTCTGATAACCCTTGCTGTCAACAGGGACAATGATTTCAAGCTGAGGATATTTAGTGCATACCAAATAGTCCTCCGCACCGAATCCCGGTGCTGTATGAACACAGCCTGTACCTGCATCAAGCGTTACGTGGTCGCCGACTATTACAAGCGATTCACGGTCTATAAACGGATGCTGACAGGTTATAAGCTCCAATTCGCTACCCATGAACTTTTTAACTATTTCATAATTTCCGTCAAGTCCCGTTGCCGATACAACCGTATCGATAAGCTCGGTTGCAAGAACGTATGTTTCGCCATTTGAGAACTTAACCAAAGAGTACTCAAAATCAGGATTTAAGCATATTGCAAGGTTTCCGGGAAGTGTCCAGATTGTAGTTGTCCAAATTACAAAATAAACGTTTTCAATACCTTCAAAAAGACCTTTATCGTCCTTTACCGCAAATTTTACATAAACCGAAGTTGTTTTATCCTCAGCATATTCGATTTCTGCCTCTGCTAATGCAGTTTCGCAATGCGGACACCAATAAACAGGCTTTAAGCCTTTATAAATAAGTCCGCTGTTTGCCATTTTCCCGAAAACTTCTATCTGTTTTGCGACAAAATCGTTGCTCAAAGTAAGATACGGCTTATCCCAGTCGCCTATAACACCAAGCCTTTTAAACTGGACTTTCTGCTTTTCAACGTGTGATTTTGCAAACTCACGACAAGCCTCACGGAATTTGACAGGTCCTGCAGCATGGCGGTTTATGCCAAGCTTTTTAATTGCCTGTTGCTCTATCGGAAGTCCGTGTGTATCCCAGCCGGGAACATACGGCGAATAATAGCCTTGAAGATTTTTATATCTTACGATTATATCTTTAAGGATTTTATTTAAGGCATGTCCCATATGGATATCGCCGTTTGCATACGGAGGACCGTCATGCAAAATAAAGGGTTTTCCGTCCTTATTTTTCTCTTTCAGCTTATTATATAAGTCAATATCCTCCCAATATTTCAGGGTTTCCGGTTCACGCTGCGGAAGCGATGCACGCATCGGAAAGTCTGTTTTCGGAAGATTTACGGACTTTGTATAGTCCTTACAGTTATCGCACATAACCATTTTCCTTTCTGCAACTAAATCAGGGACAACCAACGGCCATCCCTTCTATTTTACTCCATTTTTTCCAACATTTCAAGTATTGCGGAGCAAATTCCTTTAATTCTTGTTTTATATCCCGAAACTTCAGCAACGATGCCCGAAAGTTCGTTCTTTTTGTTCTGGATATCAATGTCAAGCTGACGATACATTCCCTCGGATTTTGTTTGTGCCTCATTTACTATGACGTTTGCTTTTTCTGCTGCACTCTTTTTTATATCCTCTGCTGCCGTTTGTGCAAGGAGAATGGATTCTTTAAGCGTTTCTTCCATATTCTTGTACTGTTCAAGCGAGGCGTTAAGGCGTTTTACCTCTTCCCGAAGCTCTGCGTTATCCTTATACAGCTTTTCATAGTCCTTGCCGACAAGGTCTAAAAAATCATCGACCTCATCCGCATTATAGCCTCTTAACTTTACGTCAAAATCCTGTCTTTGAATATCAATTGGTGTTAACATAATCTCACTCTCCTAAATATATTTCTTGTATGTTATATGAATTTTATCACTTCTTGTTTTATTGCCTATCTCAAAAATTTCTGCTCTGCCAAAACCTCTTATAGAAAGCAAGTCTCCCTCTTTTACGATAAAATCGGTTTTTTCCGTTTCAAAATGATTTACCGAAACTCTTCCGGATAAAATCATATTTTTAACATCATTTCTGCTCTTATTCAAAATCCCCGAAATCACCGCATCAAGTCTCATTGACGCGACGATTGCCGATATGATTTCAAACTTTTTTTGGGGCATTTGGCAGCTTTTGATATCTGCAAACTCCGCAAAAACTCCGCATCTGCCGACTTTTTTTACATTCTCTGCAACAAATTCCGAAATATCGGAGGACAGAAAAACATATGAAAACTCAGGCTCTGCCAAAATATCGCCGATTTTATCCCGCTCAATACCCAAGGACAGAATCGTTCCGAGATACTGCCTATGCGAAAGACTTATATCAAATTTTGGCGTAAATTTTATTAAATCAATCGGATATTCGGAGAAACAAACCTCCTGCCAATCGGGGAATACGCCCAAAACACGCCGTTCCGCTCCCTCATATCCGCCAAAGAGTGTGCCGGAAATCCCGTTATTTTTCAGGAGTTCCTGTTCCCGTGCGTCCAAAAAGGCAGAAAATCTTGCGGTACGGTATTTATCGCAAAGTCTTGCAACATCACGCATTTTATTTAAAAAAATATCGTCATGCATAGTTACTCCAAAAGGGCAAAATAAGGCGGAAAAAGTTCCGCCTTATCGTAAATATTATTTAAACATACTCCAATCAAGGCCGGCACCGGCTTTTCCTTTTAAGTAATCTCCGGAAATTTCAAAAGACGCAGGTGTTGCAATGAATATTCCGCTCGAAACCTTCTGCACATCACCGTTTACTCCGTAAACCGTACCGGAAATAAAATCAACCGTTCTTTTTGCCTCATCAGTATCAAGAGCCGTAACGTCAAGAATGATAGGATGTCTTTGCTTTAACTGGTCGGCAGCATCAACTGCATTACTGAAGCATTTCGGTTTTACAACCACGATGGTCGGCTGATTATTAGCCTTTTCAATAGACAAAACCTTATTCTTCTTCGAAAAGAAGGACGGTTTTTCCTCTTGTTCCATCTCTTCCTCTACAAAATCGTTTTCCTCATAGTCAATATCGCCGAAACCTACAAAATCCTTTACTGCATCTACAAAGTTCATTACAAGTTCCTCCTACATATATTCTTTAAGAATAATATCTTTCTCCAAAGATGGCTGTGCCGACACGAACCATATTCGAGCCTTCCTCTATTGCCATCTCAAAATCTCCACTCATTCCCATGGAGAGAAATTCCATATTTATATTATCGTAGTTTGACTTTGAAATGTCAATAAATTTGTTATATATGTTATGAAAATGTAATCTGTTTGAAACGCCGATGTCAATTTTCGGCAGAATTGTCATTAAACCGCATACTTCTACATACTTCAAGGTCTTTGCGTGTTCTAACATTTCATCAAGTCCCGCAAAATCTGTGCCGAATTTTGTTTCCTCGCCGGATATATTTACCTGAATCAGAATTTTGATTTTTGCAACACCGTGTTTTTCCGCCTGACGCTCGATTTCGTCCATAAGCTTTACAGAATCTACAGAGTGAATCATATAAACCTTATCTATTATATACTTCACCTTATTTGTCTGCAAATGTCCAATAAGATGCCATCTTACACCTTTTTTTACTTTATCGTATTTCTCCAGAATTTCCTGCACTTTATTTTCGCCTATGTCGGTAACGCCGAGCTCAATCGCCTCATTTATCATTTCGGCAGGGTGCGTTTTTGTTACGGCGACAAGCGTCACATCATCTGCAGTTCTTCCGCTCTTTTGTGCGGAAATCTCTATTCTTTTTTTTACTTCTGCAAGATTTTTTGCCAAGTATTGCATTATTTTTCTCCTATGATTATGCTGTCCGTTTCCTTTAACATTCCTTTTGTATCGTCAAATTCCTTTGATATGATTACCGTCTGGTCGGCGATATCTGTGTAAAGGATTTTGCATTTTCTTAAAAATGTACCCGATTCGGTACGCACCATTACCTCTTTTACGCCGTCTTTATTATTACGGATTGCGGACATAGGGATGCGGTAACCCTCATAGCTCTCCAAAACAAGCTCAATCCCCGTAAATCTTAAGGACAGCACTCCCTCTTTATACAGTTCGCATTTTATTACAACCACATTTTTTTCGGCATTTGAATCTTCTGCGGATATGTAGCTTATAACTCCGCTTGTTTCAATTCCGGGAAGCTCTGTAAATCGCAGTTTGACTTTCTGCCCCGTACGCATTTTTGCCACACTTTCCGATTTTACCGCAGTCATAATATACCACGTATTATTATTTATAACCTTGCAAACAGGTTCGCCGACATTTACCGTTGTTTGCGGTTTTTGTTCGGTCAGTTTAATCGCGTCATAGTCAGAAATGTGGTAGCTTAATATATCATTTGGCTTTAACGTTTCCTCTAAGCCGTCAATATTTTTTGAGAACACCCCCGCCATTTGTGAATAAATATCATTTTTACTGCTCTGCAGGGTTGACTCGATTGCGTATTTCTTACTTTCAAGGCTTTCCAGATTATCTGTCCGTATATCCTCCACACCGCCTGTTACAATGCTGTTGATCTGTGCTTTGTAATTCTCCATATCGGACAAATCGTTTTTGTTTGCGGATTTTATTATGTTGTTTTTGATTATATCTATATTTTCCTGATTGTTTGAGCCGAAAGCATATGACGGATTTGACGAATTCTGAAGCTCGTAAATCTTTTGGTTTATACTGTTAAGTTCCGCTAATGTCTGACTCGCAACATCTCCTGTATAAACTGTTGAAAGGATATTATTCTTTTTTACTTTTGTCCCCTCTTGAAGATAGTGATACACGTGTCCGCTTACCGTAGAATTATATACCTGCTCTGTTTTTACGATATATCCCGTTGTAACTATCTTATTTTCATATACTTCGCTTACGGCATATTGGGATTTTATCGGTCTTCCGATATACCTTACACCGTAAAATGTGAAAAATACGGCAAGGCAAACGAGGATAATATACACGCTCTTTTTCATAATTTTATTTTCTAACTCCTTTTTTAAAGCATCGTTTCAATAATTTCCCATACTGCCGTTTTGCCTTCATCATTTTTCGTCGAAAACGGGATTAAAAGGTCATTTTCCGAAAGCTCCAATTCCTTTTCAAGCATCTTCATATTCTCTTTGAACTCTTTTTTATTGAGCTTATCCGTCTTTGTCGCAATAATTACCGCTCCGCCCGTTTGCGTTGAACGTATCCATTCCAGCATCATTTTATCGTCTGTTGTTGGGGCATGGCGTGAATCTACCAGCAAAATCACCTTTTTGAGCTGTTTTCTGCTGCACAGATATTCTTCTATCATACCGCCCCATTTTTCTATCTCCTCACGGGAACGCTGTGCATAGCCATAGCCGGGCAAATCTACCAAAAATATTGCGTCATCGATATTATAAAAATTGATGGTTACCGTTTTTCCCGGAGTTGCACTCACTCTTGCAAGTGTTTTCCGCGAAAGCAACTTATTTATAAGCGATGATTTTCCGACATTCGACCTACCTGCGAAAGCAAATTCGGGAAGGTTTTGCTTGGGATACTGCTCCTTTTTCACCGCAGATACGTCAATTTTTGCATTATGTAAATTCATTTTGCCCTCCACTTTCAGCATTTTTGATACTTTTACAGTATTATATCGCATTTTAACTTTTTTTTCAATATTTTTTGCTATTTATTGTAACAAAAAAAACGGCGAACGCCGTTTTATTTTGTTGCATTTCTTGCCGCTATCGCAGCACCTATTATACCCGCATCGCCAAAAAGCTTTGCAATCTCTATTTTTGTTTTAGGCATATACTTGTTATAGTCATTTTTTTGAACAAATTCTCTTACGGGGTTTAGAAGATAATCGCCCTCTTTTGAAATACTACCGCCTATTACCAGCTTTTCGGGTTGGAAGACGTTTACTAAGTTCGTAATTCCCTCTGCTATATATTCAAAGTATTTTGTAACAACCGCCGTTGCATACTTATCGCCCTGCTTTGCAGCCAAAAACGAAGTCTTTCCGCTGATTTTACCCTCTTTTTCGACAATTTCGTGCATCAAACTATCCTTATGCTTTTCCATTGCCTCTTTTGTCTGGCGTATAAGTGCCGTAACAGACGCATATGCCTCCCAACAGCCCTTTCTGCCACAGGTACACGGCTCACCGTCAATATTTATAACTGTATGTCCCGGCTCTGCACCGACACCGTTAAAACCTCTGAAAATCTCGCCGTTTATGATTACGCCTCCGCCAACTCCTGTACCAAGCGTAACAAAAACAAAGCTTTTACTGCCCTTTGCGTTTATTTCGTATTCTCCCAAAGCTGCGGCGTTTGCATCATTTTCTACATATACGGGAATGTCAATATGTTTTTTGAATTCTCCTGCCAAATCAGCATGACACATATTAAGATTATTGGCATACTCGCACACTCCGTTGACACTATCAATAGAGCCGGGGCAACCTATTCCTGCTGCGACTACGTCTTTTAGCGGTATGCCTACAGTATCGGCAATTTCCTTCACCAAGTCAGCCATATCCTTGACTATTTCTCTAAAATCACGTTCACTTCTTGTAGGAGTTGATTTGCTGCCTATCATTGTTCCATTTTCATCGACTATTCCGACGGCAATATTTGTTCCGCCCAAATCAATACCTGCATAATACATATCAAAGTCCCCCAAATTTTATACTGACAGTTTTCTTATAAGTCCCATAAGCTCCGGCGAAAGCTCTTTTTTCATAGCCAAGCCTTCTTCTATATCTACATCCGTAACTCTTCCGTTTTGCATACAAACAATACGGTTTTGTTTGCCTTCAAGCAAAAGCTCAACGCATTTCACACCCATCTGACTTGCTATAACACGGTCATATGCAGTAGGCGAACCGCCTCTTTGGATATGCCCCAAAATTGTCGCTCTCGACTCCATTCCGGTTTCTTCCTCAATACGCTTTGCCATCTCTTCGGCACCGCCGACGCCCTCGGCAACTATTACGATACAGTGTTTTTTGCCTCTTTTTATGCCCTTTTTGATGACGTTTATTACATCGCGTTCAAAGTCAAATTCAAATTCCGGTATCAAAACCAATTCTGCTCCACAGGCAATTCCTGCCTCTACCGCGATATATCCTGCATGACGTCCCATAACCTCAACAACCGAACATCTTTCATGACTTGAGGATGTGTCGCGAAGCTTATCGACAGCAGAAATAACCGTATTTAAACAGGTATTATATCCTATCGTATATTCACTGCAATCTATATCGTTATCGATTGTTCCGGGCATTGCGATTGTCGGAAGTCCCAACCTACACAAATCTCTTGCACCGCGGAACGAACCGTCACCGCCGATTACTACGAGTCCGTCCAGCTCTGCTTTTTTTGCATTTTCGATTGCCTTTTTCATTCCTGCTTCTTCCTTGAATTCAAGGCATCTTGCTGTTTGAAGGATAGTTCCGCCCTTTTGCAAAATTTCGCCTACGCTTCTTGCACTCATATGCTCTATATCGCCGTTGATAAGACCGTTATAGCCCTTTTTCACGCCGTAAACCTTAACACCGCTATAAATTCCGCTCCTTACAACCGCACGGATTGCGGCGTTCATACCCGGTGCGTCGCCACCGCTTGTTAAAACACCTATCTTTTTAATTTCCTTTTCCATATCCTTTATGTCCTTTCAAACGGAAATCACGCAATTATGCTAAATTTCCATATCTATTATAATCTTATGTGCAAGTGAAACCTCTCTCGACGGTACTAAAAGCGTGAAAAATTCATCGCTCTTTTTTACGAAAGAAATCACTTTTATATTTTTCAGTGCCTGACGGAGAGCCAAAATATCCCCCTCGTCCTTTGACATATAAACAACAGTCCACATACTAATTATTATCTCCCGACTTTATGTTACCATGCTTTGTCATAATTTCTGCATTACCGTTTATCTTTATTGCAGAAGTCGTCTGCGTAAACTGTGCAATATACACCTCGCCCTTATCAAGCTTTTCCGTATGATGAAATTTGGTACTTTGTCCTCTTGTAAGTCCCATAATATTTACGCCGTCTTCAAGCGCTTTTACGACTATATAGTCGTTTAAAACGTTATTCTCGTCTTGCATATTCTACTCTCCTCTCTCAATAATTCAGCATTTTAACACTTTTTTTTATAAAATTCAACTGTTTCGTGTTATTTTAGCTCATTTTTACATTATTTTCACCAAAAATTGCGGAAATATCGTCAATAATACTACTGCTTCCGTCTATCCAACATTTTTTCGGTGCGTACATTTTCTTTTTGACATCGCTTATATAAAAGCAGACAGGCGTTTCGCCCTTATGCTTTTCAAGCACTCCAACCGCCATTTTTAAAACGGTTTCGTCATATGTACCCATTCTTATAAACAGGGTTTTCTTTCCTGCAAGGCTTTCTGCTTTTGGCGTTTCCTCCGTTTTTGGAACGGTTATATCGTCTAAAACAGTCACCTTTTCGCAAAGCAGCTTCGGTTCTTCGTCTTCACGTATGCTGACACGTCCCTCAATCATTACCGCAGTTCCCTCTGCAATTATTTTTGAGTATTGCTGCAGGATTTTCGGGAATACAATTACTTCGATTGTTCCGTACAAGTCCTCAAGCGTCAAAAATGCCATTTGCGTATTATTTTTGGTTATTTTATTCTTTCTGCTCGATATTATGCCGCAGAGCTTTACCGTCTGGTTATCGTGGACACCGCCTTCTATTTCCTTTACATTCCCGAATTCGTCCTTTTCAACCGATGAAATAATGGTGTAGGTATTTACATTGGTCAGCTTTTTTGTGATTTCCTCATACTGCTCCATAGGATGTCCCGAAAAATACATTCCTGCCGATTCCTTTTCGAGTGCCAAAAGCTCGTTTTTGGGATATTCCGCTATATTGGGAAGTGCCGTTTCGGTATTCTTTGAAACGGTTTCATCACCGAAAAGCGTCATTTGTCCGTCGATATTGGATTTTTTCGACTGTGCCTCGCTCTCCAAAACGCTTTCATAAACATTCAGAAGCTGTGAACGGTAAACGCCCAAAGAATCAAAAGCTCCGCATTTTATAAGTCCTTCAAGGGCACGTTTATTCATTTCCTTGTCGCTCATACGGCTGACAAAATCGGAAAAGCTCTTGAATTTGCCGCTTTTGTTTCTTTCCTCAACAAGCCTTGTAATAAAGCCTTTCCCAACATTTTTTATGGCGGAAAGTCCAAATCTTATAGAGTTGCCTTCTACCGTAAAACTGTCCTCACTCATATTTATATCGGGCGGAAGCTTATCTGTGCCTGATTTTTTGCAATTTATGAAGTATTCATTTATTTTGTTCTGGTCTTCTATACTCGAAATCAGCGACGCCATATATTCCGCATGGTAAAAGGTTTTGAGATACGCCGTTTGATACGTGATAAACGCATATGCTGCAGCATGGGATTTATTAAAGGCATAGTTTGCAAATTCGTATATTTCATCAAATATTTCGATTGCAGTTTGTTCTGGTATGCCACGTCTTATACAGCCGTCAATAACCCAATTCCCGTTTTCGTCCTGTTTGCCGTAAATAAAGTTTTGGCGTTCTATTTTCATTTTGTCCGCTTTTTTCTTGGAAATAACACGCCTTAGCATATCGGCACTGCCTAAGGAATATCCCGCAAGGGTTCTTACGATTTCCAAAACCTGCTCCTGATACACGATACAGCCGTATGTGACATTTAAAATATTTTCCAAAAGCTTATGCTTATATGTCACTTTATCAGGGTGATTTTTATTATAAACATACTTGGGTATCGAGTCCATAGGGCCCGGTCGGTAAAGTGCGATACCTGCGATAATATCTTCAAGGCAAGTAGGCTTTAATTCCTGCATAAATGACTTCATTCCGGCACTTTCTATCTGAAAAATGCCGTCGGTTTTGCCCGTTGAAATAAGGTCATAAACCTCTTTTTTGCCGTAATCGAGGTTTGAAAAGTCAAGCTTTTCGCCTCTTGTCTTTTCAATAAGCTTGATGGTGTCATTTATTACCGTCAGGTTCCGAAGTCCCAAAAAGTCCATTTTCAACAGTCCCATACTCTCGACGGTATCTTTAACAAACTGCGTTGTTATAACATCATCATTCATTTGCAAGGGCATATAGTTGACAATCGGCTCACTGCATATGACAACACCCGCAGCATGTGTCCCTGCGTGACGTGCCAAGCCCTCTAACGCCTTTGCCGTGTCGATAAGTTCTTTTATTTTTTCGTCATTATTGTAGCTTTCACGAAGTTCCTGCGACACTTCAAGTGCTTTATCAATAGTGATATTCAGGTCATTCGGAATAAGCTTTGCCACCCTGTCCGTTTCCGCATAGGAAATGTTTAACGCCCTGCCGACGTCACGGATTGCAAGACGTGCTTTCATTGTTCCGAAGGTTATTATCTGGGCAACATTGTCTTTGCCGTACTTTTCTACAACATAATCGATAACCTTTTGTCTTCCTTCAGGTGCAAAATCCACGTCAATATCGGGCATTGAAACACGCTCAGGATTTAAAAACCGTTCAAAAATCAGGCTGTATTTTATCGGATCAACGTCGGTTATTCCGAGCGTATATGAAACCATACTTCCTGCGGCACTTCCACGTCCCGGACCTACGCCTACGCCGTTATTTTTTGCATAGTTTATAAAGTCCCAAACTATAAGGAAGTAGTCAACAAATCCCATATTTTTGATTACTGAAAGCTCATAGTCAAGACGTTTTTCAAGCTCTTCTGTTACGGGGTTATACCGCTTTTTTAAGCCGTTTTTGCAAAGCTCGTTAAGATAGTCCCAAGCCGTTTTGCCGTCGGGTACGGCGAAGTGCGGAAGATGCCTTGTACCAAAATCAAATTCGACATTGCAACGCTTTGCGATTTCCGCAGTATTCTGTATTGCAGAGGGTGCATATGAAAACAGCTCCGACATCTGCTCGGGTGATTTTATGTAAAATTCATCGGTTTCAAACCGCATACGGTCGTCATCTTCAACCGTTTTCTGCATCTGTATGCACATCAAAACGTCCTGATATTTTGCGTCCTCTTTTTTCGCATAATGAATATCGTTCGTCGCAACAAGTCCCACGCCAAGCTCCTCTGAAAGACGTACAAGCTGAGGATTTATCCGCTTTTGTTCAGGAATCGAATGGTCTTGCAGTTCTATAAAAAAGTTGTCCTTACCAAAAAGATTTACATATTTTTCGCCTATTTTTTTAGCCAAATCATAATCGTCCGATGCAAGTGCCTTCGGAATTTCTCCTGCAAGACAGGCAGAAAGTGCAATAAGCCCCTCATGATGCTCTGTCAATAGCTCAAAATCGATTCTCGGCTTATAGTAAAAGCCCTCAGTAAAGCCCTTTGATACTATGTATGAAAGGTTTTTATAGCCTGTTTCATTTTCGCACAGCAAAATAAGGTGCGAATATTTTGAATCATATTCGTACGTCTTGTCAAAACGGCTCCTCGGTGCCATATAGACCTCACAGCCGATTATCGGTTTTATCCCCTGTTCCTTTGCCTCACGGTAAAAATCAACAATG